>NZ_JAVAYM010000098.1:0-520 GCF_054185205.1 Bradyrhizobium sp. 14AA
GGCGATAGTAGCCTTCCGCTTACGCTGAAAAAACAGACAGTAAAAACTGTCTGCACAACGAAGTATGACGACGATATGTACAAATGTACACAAGCTTGCTAATGTTTACCTCTCGCTTCTATTTTCTGGCCTGACGCTATGACCGTCCTCTCCTCACGTAACGCCTTAAAACGCCGTACCTGGGCGCTGTTTATGTTCTTCTTTTTACCCGGACTGCTGATGGCCTCCTGGGCAACCCGACCGCCTGCTATTCGGGATATTCTTTCCGTCTCTACCGCGGAAATGGGGGCGGTCTTATTCGGGCTTTCTATCGGTTCAATGAGCGGTATTCTTTGTTCCGCCTGGCTGGTGAAACGATTTGGCACCCGGAAGGTTATTCGCACGACGATGACCTGCGCAGTAACCGGGATGGTTATTCTTAGCGTCGCGCTGTGGTGCGCCTCGCCGCTGATTTTTGCCCTTGGATTAGCCGTTTTCGGCGCCAGTTTTGGTGCCGCCGAAGTGGCGATTAATGTCGAAG
>NZ_JAVAYM010000099.1:0-517 GCF_054185205.1 Bradyrhizobium sp. 14AA
AAACGGCCGCGATGGTATTATTAAGTGGCGTGACTCAGTGGGTATGAACTCAACGGTGACATTGGAAGCTGTGGAAAAGTCCTCCAATAAGAATAATCAAGTTTGGAGTGATAATAATAAGTACGTGGTACGTCAGTTGAAAGATAAAAATAAAGAATAGATAGAGTATATGAAGTCTTTAACAACCTTTATAAAAGAGTCTTTTGATTTCAAGGAATTTGAAACTACAAAGAAAGGTTTTTTAGTGGCTAAAAAACATTAAGTTAATGGGCAAGGTATGTACCAAGAGGTATTTGATGAGTTAAAAAATAGTGACCGTTTTTCTAACGATGCTTATGCTAAAGCAGGTTTGTTGCTTAATGATTTGTGGCGTATTTTAGAAGAACCGAAAATTGTAAATGAAGACCCAGATTGTAGTAAAGCTGTAATAATGAATAATATTTCGGTTCTAAATTTCATTTTTACAAAATCAAAATGTAAAGATGGTTTAGAAGCATACGAAAAATTAACAGATATA
>NZ_JAVAYM010000018.1:0-75000 GCF_054185205.1 Bradyrhizobium sp. 14AA
TCTGCCAGCTCAAACACTTCCGACGCTTGGCAACCCGCTATGACAGGCGAACCGCCAACTTTACCGGCTTCATCCATCTCGCAGCCGCAATGATCTGGATGCAATGAATGTCGATCGGTCCTAGGCCAGGACGACACCGCCGATGTGATCGCGTTCTCGCTAATCCAGCCCCTGCGCGGCCGGCATCTCCTGCGTCGGCTGGATCGTCGGGGCAGGCTTAACCTGACCGACTGTTGGCGCCGCGGCCTCTGCCGGCTTCGTCTGCACGGCGGCGGTCTGCTGCGAAGGCTGCGCTTGTGCAGGTTGGACCTGCGGCGCCGCGGGCTCGGCCGGCTTGGCGGCCGCGACCGGCGTCTCCGCCCTGTGCGGGGCGGCCTTGGGCAACGGCACGGTGCGGCTCGCGACATGCGGGATCGAGGCCGGCGGGCGCGGCGGGCCGCTGCGAACCATGGTGGGCGGCGGCAGCGCGCTTTGCGGCCCGTAAGGCGCGACCGCACGCTCCTCATAGGGCGGCGCCATGCCGTAGGCGTCGGCGGCCGGCATGAAGCGCAAGATCCGCCCGTCGCGGGCGTCGATCACCAGCCGGCCGTCGTCGCCGCGGCGGTCGATCACCGCGATGGTGTAGACGCTGCCGCGCAGGCGCGGGATGCCGAGCGGCGAGAAGCCGTTGTCACGCAGCACCGCGTAAACCTCGGTCGACGGCAGCAGCGCCGGCGCCGGGCCGCGCTCCTCGTAGCCGTAGCCATAGCCGTAACGCGGCGGTGGCGGCGGGGCGGCTTCGCCCGGCGCGTAGGGTCCGTCGAAATCCGACACCGCGATGGTGGCCCCTCTCGTGATACCGCTGGCCGGAACCTGCTCCAGAACCTGCGCCTGGGCAGCACTTGCAGCCAACGCCAGCGCGGCGGCGGCCACACATCCTGTGAAAAACTTCATGGTCGAGACGCTCCTGTCAGGCCCCTCGATGGCCGCCCTGTTTCGCTTCTTGCGGCGTGGCGCGCCTTCCGAAGGGTTGATCCGAAGCTTCATTCGGGATTTCGGCGTCCGCAGGGCCGGATCAGGGCGCGTTTGCTTCAAAAACGGGGCTGCGCAACTTTTGGAAAGCGATTGATTGACATATCGGGAATCGGGACTTCCGCGCGCTTGTGTGGTAGACAAAAATTTGGCAAGGTGATGGTTAGGACAGGAAGACTGTCTCAATCTTGCCTGCGATTCCGGCACAGGGATTGCAGCGAAAGCTGGCACTTTCGAGCGCCAGGAAGGTACCAGGCAAAGCCGTTCTCGGGGACGAAGAACGCCTAGCCTGAATTTAAGAAAATGCGGCTCGCAACGGACGAGCGGTGACCCAGAGGCGGGTGCCGCGGAACGCCCAAGGTGCGCCGAAGATGGCGGTGAGGCAGCTTGCCGCATGGAGAGGATTGGAACAATGAACGGGTCGCAATTCGAGCGCGGAAACATCGTGGCAGAAGAGCTGTCGGCGACGGTCGCCTCGAAAACGACCGATCCGATTCAGGAACACAATTCGCGCCCGCCGGCCGTAGGCCTCTACGATCCAAGCCTGGAGAAGGATAGCTGCGGCGTCGGGTTCATTGCCAACATCAAGGGCAAGAAGTCGCACGAGATCGTCGCTGACGCGCTGAGCATCCTCTGCAACCTCGAGCATCGCGGCGCCGTCGGCGCCGACCCGCGCGCCGGTGACGGCGCCGGCATCCTGGTGCAGATCCCGCACGCCTTCTTCAGCCGCAAGGCGAAGGAGCTCGGCTTCGCGCTGCCGGCGCCCGGCGAATACGCCATCGGCGCGCTGTTCATGCCGCGCGACACCGCATGGCGTAACGTCATCAAGAGCATCATCGCCGATCAGATCAAGGAAGAGGGCCTGACCCTGCTCGGCTGGCGCGACGTGCCGACCGACAATTCCTCGCTCGGCGTCACCGTGAAGCCGACCGAGCCCGCCTGCATGCAGGTGTTCATCGGCCGCAACGGCACCGCCAAGACCGAGGACGAGTTCGAGCGCCGGCTCTACATCCTGCGCAAGTCGATCTCGCAGGCAATCTACCAGCGCCGCGACCGCGGCCTTGCGGGCTATTACCCCTGCTCGATGTCGTGCCGCACCGTGATCTACAAGGGCATGTTCCTCGCCGACCAGCTCGGCAAGTACTATCCCGATCTGCACGAGAAGGATTTCGAGAGCGCGCTCGCGCTGGTGCATCAGCGCTTCTCGACCAACACTTTCCCGGCGTGGTCGCTGGCGCATCCGTACCGCATGATCGCGCATAATGGCGAGATCAACACGCTGCGCGGCAACACCAACTGGATGGCGGCGCGCCAGGCCTCCGTGAGCTCTGAGCTCTACGGCAAGGACATCAACCGGCTCTGGCCGATCTCCTACGAAGGCCAGTCGGACACCGCCTGCTTCGACAACGCGCTCGAATTCCTGGTGCAGGGCGGCTACTCGCTGCCGCACGCCGTCATGATGATGATTCCGGAGGCGTGGGCCGGCAATCCCCTGATGGATGAGAAGCGCCGCGCCTTCTACGAATATCATGCCGCGCTGATGGAGCCGTGGGACGGCCCCGCCGCGATCGCCTTCACCGACGGCCGCCAGATCGGCGCCACGCTCGACCGCAACGGCCTGCGGCCGGCGCGCTATCTCGTGACCAAGGACGACCGCATCGTGATGGCGTCCGAGATGGGCGTGCTGACGATCCCCGAGGACCAGATCATCACCAAGTGGCGCCTGCAGCCCGGCAAGATGCTGCTGGTCGACCTCGAGCAGGGCCGCCTGATCCCGGACGACGAGATCAAGGCCGAACTCGCCAGGAGCCATCCCTACAAGGAGTGGCTGGAGCGGACCCAGATCGTGCTGGAAGAGCTGCCGAAGGTTCCGACCACCGGCGTGCGCTCGAACCTGTCGCTGCTCGATCGCCAGCAGGCGTTCGGCTACAGCCAGGAAGACATCACCATCCTGATGACGCCGATGGCGGCCACCGGCGAGGAGGCAGCCGGCTCGATGGGCAACGACACGCCGATCTCGGCGCTGTCGGCCAAGGCCAAGCCGCTGTTCACCTACTTCAAGCAGAACTTCGCGCAGGTCACCAACCCGCCGATCGACCCGATCCGCGAAGAGCTGGTGATGAGCCTCGTCTCCATCATCGGACCGCGGCCGAACCTGTTCGACCTGCAAGGTCTTGCCACCACCAAGCGTCTGGAAGCGCGCCAGCCGATCCTGACCGACGCGGACCTCGAAAAGATCCGCTCGATCTCCGATGTCGCCGAGTCGCATTTCAAGTCGCGCACGCTGGACACCACCTTCCACGCCGGTCTCGGCGCGGCCGGCATGGACCAGGTGCTGGACGAGCTCTGCGCGCGCGCTGAAAGCGCGGTGCGCGAGGGCGTCAACATCATCATCCTGTCCGACCGCATGGTCGGCACCGACCGGGTGCCGATCCCGGCACTGCTGGCCTGCGCCGCCGTGCATCATCATCTGATCCGCGTCGGACTGCGCACCTCGGTCGGCCTCGTGGTCGAATCCGGCGAGCCGCGCGAAGTGCATCACTTCGCCTGTCTCGCGGGTTACGGCGCCGAAGCGATCAATCCTTACTTGGCGTTCGAAACCATCATCGCGATGAAGGACCGCCTGCCCGGCGCGCTCGACGACTACGAGATCGTCAAGCGCTACATCAAGTCGATCGGCAAGGGCCTGCTCAAGGTGATGTCCAAGATGGGCATCTCGACCTACCAGTCCTATTGCGGCGCGCAGATTTTTGACGCGGTCGGCCTCAAGGCGGACTTCGTGTCGAAGTTCTTCGCCGGCACGCACACTCGCGTCGAAGGCGTCGGCCTTGCCGAGATCGCCGAGGAAGCCGTGCGCCGCCATGCCGACGCGTTCGGCGAGGCGCTGGTCTACAAGAGCGCGCTCGATGTCGGCGGCGAATATGCCTATCGCAGCCGCGGCGAGGACCATGCCTGGACCGCGGAGTCAGTTGGCCTGCTGCAACACGCCGCACGCGGCAATTCACTGGAGCGCTATCGCGCCTTCGCAAAAATCCTCAACGAGCAGTCGGAGCGCCTGCTGACGCTGCGCGGCCTGTTTCGGATCAAGAATGCGGACGAGGAGAAGCGCAAGCCGGTGCCGCTCGACCAGGTCGAGCCGGCCAAGGACATCGTCAAGCGTTTCGCCACCGGCGCGATGAGCTTCGGCTCGATCTCGCGCGAGGCGCACACCACGCTCGCGATCGCCATGAACCGGATCGGCGGCAAGTCGAACACCGGTGAAGGCGGCGAGGAAGCCGACCGCTTCAAGCCGCTGCCGAACGGCGATTCCATGCGCTCGGCGATCAAGCAGGTCGCCTCGGGCCGCTTCGGCGTCACCACGGAGTATCTCGTCAACTCCGACATGATGCAGATCAAGATGGCGCAGGGTGCCAAGCCCGGCGAAGGCGGCCAGCTGCCCGGCCACAAGGTCGACGCCACCATCGCCAAGGTCCGACACTCGACGCCGGGCGTCGGCCTGATCTCGCCGCCGCCGCACCACGACATCTACTCGATCGAGGATCTGGCGCAGCTCATCTACGACCTCAAGAACGTCAACCCGACGGGCGACGTCTCGGTCAAGCTCGTCTCCGAGATCGGCGTCGGCACGGTGGCCGCGGGCGTTGCCAAGGCGCGCGCCGACCATGTCACCATCGCCGGCTTCGAAGGCGGCACCGGTGCTTCGCCGCTGACCTCGATCAAGCACGCCGGCTCGCCGTGGGAGATCGGCCTTGCCGAAACCCACCAGACGCTGGTGCGCGAGCGGCTGCGCAGCCGCATCGTGGTCCAGGTCGACGGCGGCTTCCGCACCGGCCGTGACGTCGTGATCGGCGCGCTGCTGGGCGCCGACGAGTTCGGCTTTGCCACCGCTCCCTTGATTGCGGCCGGCTGCATCATGATGCGCAAGTGCCATCTCAACACCTGCCCGGTCGGCGTCGCGACCCAGGACCCCGTCCTGCGCAAGCGCTTCACCGGCCAGCCCGAGCACGTGATCAACTACTTCTTCTTCGTCGCGGAGGAAGTCCGGGAGATCATGGCGAGCCTCGGCTTCCGCACCTTCAACGAGATGATCGGCCAGGTTCAGCTGCTCGACCAGACCCGTCTGGTCGCGCACTGGAAGGCCAAGGGCCTCGACTTCTCGAAGCTGTTCGTCAAGCAGAAGGAAGAAAAGGGCCAGAAGATCTATCACTCCGAGCGCCAGAACCATCATCTGGAGGCGGTGCTCGACCGCACGCTGATCGAGAAGGCAAAGCCTGCGCTCGACCGCGGCGCGCCGGTGAAGATCGAGGCTGCGATCAACAGCACCAACCGCTCTGCGGGTGCGATGCTGTCGGGCGCGGTCGCCAAGATCTACGGTCATGCCGGCCTGCCGCACGACACCATCCATGTCGGCCTCAAGGGCACCGCGGGCCAGGCCTTCGGCGCGTGGCTCGCCCACGGCGTCACCTTCGAGCTCGAGGGTGAAGGCAACGACTATGTCGGCAAGGGCCTCTCGGGCGGCAAGATCATCGTCAAGCCGCCTGCCAACAGCAGCATCGTGCCGGAAGAGAGCATCATCGTCGGCAACACCGTGATGTACGGCGCGATCCAGGGCGAGTGCTACTTCCGCGGCATCGCCGGCGAGCGTTTCGCCGTGCGTAATTCCGGGGCTGTGGCCGTCGTCGAAGGCGCGGGCGATCATTGCTGCGAATACATGACCGGCGGCATCGTGGTCGTGCTCGGCAAGACCGGACGCAACTTCGCGGCCGGCATGTCCGGCGGCATCGCCTATGTGCTCGACGAGACCGGCGATTTCGACAAGCTGTGCAACATGTCGATGGTCGAGCTCGAGCCGGTGCTGTCGGAAGAGCTGATCAACGCCGGCACCTACCACCATTCCGGTGACCTCGAGGCGCACGGCCGGGTCGACGTGTTCAAGAACCTGCTCGATTCCGACGTCGAGCGGCTGCACGTCCTGATCTCGCGCCACGCCAAGGCGACCGGCTCCAAGCGCGCCGCCGACATCCTCGCCAACTGGAAGGACTGGCTGCCCAAATTCCGCAAGGTGATGCCGGTCGAGTACCGGCGCGCGCTGCGCGAAATGGTCGCCAACGCGGACGCCGAGCCGAAAATCGCGATCGGGGCGTAGGTAAGAAGCCTCATGGTGAGGAGGCGCGAAGCGCCGTCTCGAACCATGAGGCAGCCATCCGGGCCTTCATCCTTCGAGACGCGGCGCGAAGAGCGCGCCGCTCCTCAGGATGAGGGGTGAGAGAACAAAGAATTTAAGCGGCAGGGACTTCGGGTTTAATGGGCAAGATCACGGGTTTTCTCGAAATCGAACGGCACGACCGCAAGTACACCCCGGTCGCCGAGCGCGTGAAGCATTACAACGAGTTCGTCGTTCCCTTGACCGAGAAGGAAACGCGCGATCAGGCCGCGCGCTGCATGAACTGCGGCATTCCCTATTGCCACGGCACCGGCTCGGTCGCGCCGGGCACGCCCGGCTGCCCGGTCAACAACCAGATCCCCGACTTCAACGACCTCGTCTACCAGGGCAATTGGGAAGAAGCCTCGCGCAATCTGCACTCGACCAACAACTTCCCGGAGTTCACGGGGCGCATCTGTCCGGCTCCGTGTGAAGCGTCCTGCACGCTCAACATCGACGACAACCCGGTCACCATCAAGACCATCGAATGCGCGATCGTCGACCGCGCCTGGGACAATGGCTGGCTGAAGCCTGAAGTCGCGGCCGTGAAGACCGGCAAGAAGGTCGCCGTGATCGGCTCGGGCCCCGCCGGCATGGCCTGCGCGCAGCAGCTCGCGCGCGCCGGACACGACGTGCACCTGTTCGAGAAGTACGCCAAGGCCGGTGGCCTGCTGCGCTACGGCATCCCCGACTTCAAGATGGAGAAGGGCATCATCGACCGCCGCGTCAAGCAGATGGAAGGCGAAGGCGTCACCTTCCACTACAACAGCCATGTCGGCGCCGACGGCAATGTCGATCCGCGCGAGATGCTCAACGAATACGACGCGGTGGCGCTGACCGGCGGCGCGGAAGCCCCGCGCGACCTGCCGATCCCCGGCCGTGAACTGTCCGGCATCCACTACGCCATGGACTTCCTGCCGCAGCAGAACCGCCGCGTCTCCAGCGAGCCGCAGGGCGGCGTTCAGGAGATTTTGGCCGGTGGCAAGCATGTCGTCGTCATCGGCGGCGGCGACACCGGAAGCGACTGCATCGGCACCTCGCTGCGCCAGGGCGCGCTCTCCGTGACCCAGCTCGAGATCATGCCCGCCCCGCCCGAGCGCGAGAACAAGGGCCTGACCTGGCCGAACTGGCCGCTGAAGATGCGCACCTCCTCCAGCCAGGCCGAAGGCGCGGTCCGCGAATTCGCGGTGCTGACGCAGAAGTTTTCCGGCGAGAACGGCAAGGTCAAGAAGCTGCACTGCGTGCGCGTCGACGACAAGTTCAAGCCGATTGCCGGTACCGAGTTCGAGCTCGACGCCGAGCTGATCCTGCTAGCGATGGGTTTTGTGCACCCCGTGCACGAGGGTCTCTTGAAGCTGCTCTCGGTCGAGCTCGACCCGCGCGGCAACGTCAAGGCCAACACGCTCGACTACCAGACCTCGCGCCCCAACGTGTTCACCGCCGGCGACATGCGCCGCGGCCAGTCGCTGGTGGTCTGGGCCATCCGCGAGGGCCGGCTGTGTGCAAGGTCGATCGATACGTTCCTGATGGGGAAGACGGATCTGCCGCGCTGAGTTTGCTCCGCTGCCGGAATACCAAACGGTGTCATCGCCCGCGAAAGCGGGCGATCCAGTATTCCGAGACAGTTGTCGTCGACCGAAAGGCCGCGGCGTACTGGATGCCCCGCCTTCGCGGCGCATGACAGCGGAGTGAGTGGTGAGAGCGGCGGGCCTCAGCCCAAGACGTGCGGAAAGTGTTTTGCATCCCACTCGTCAAGTCGGAACAGCACCTTACCGTATTCGAGAAGCTTGTCGTTCGGCCGATAAGGACGCGTCGAAACTTCAACGTCCGATGCTACCTCACTTGGCATCAAGTGAAAGTGCTCATTGGTCTCACTCAGGGCCAGCAGCTCCTTGACCAGAAGGTCTCGGCCTTCGGGATTAAGCCATAGCTCGAATTCACCGGCCGAATTGATGTCCAAAGTAATTCGAGCTGCCATGGTGGCTTCTCCTCAGTTCTGCAACCTCACGCCCACCAGCACCACAGTCCCCTGCGAGCTGGACCCCGCCTGGTTCGAATCCAGGATGTCGTGCCGCAGCGTGCCCTTGATCCAGACGTTGCGGTTGAGCTTGTAGATCAGATTGCCTTCGAGCGAGTAGGTTTTGTCGTTGCGGTTCTGGCCCTGGTAGTCGTACGTGCCGTAGGTGAACTTGCCGATGGCGGTGAGCCAGCGGCGGAAGTCGTGGTCGACTTCGGCGGCGTAGGTGTGCACCAGCACGCCGGATGACCCGGGGATCGTGGTCTCGTTGATCTGCGTATCGGTGAAGAATTTCACCGTGGTGAGGCCGCTCGCATTCCAGATCAGCGAGCCCGCGGTGAGGAAGCCGGAGAGCTGGCTGAGGCGCGGATCGGTGTAGTTGCGCGCGGAATAGCCGACCGAGATCTCGCCGGTGAGGATGCGCGAGAATTCGAAGGACGAGCCGACCTTGGCGTAGCCGCCGTTTGAATCGCGCAGGAAGCCGTTGCGGTCGGCGGGCTGGTCGTGGATTCGGGTGTCGCCCTGGACCTCGACGAACGGCTTCAGGCCCGGCTTCAGCTCGTAGGAGAATCGGCCGACGCCGCCATACTGGTTGAAGTTGCGATCGTCGTTGCTGAAGGTCGAGCCGTCGGTGAGCTTCGAATCCGTGTAGGCGGTGCGATCGACGGTGGCGCCGGCGGCGACCTGGAAGCGGTTGAAGGTCTGATCGAAGCCGACGGTCGTGCCATAGGTGGCATAGACCGGATATTTCTGCAGGCCGGCCTGCACGTTCGGGCTGCCGGGATTATCGGTGGCGAGCCGCAGGCGCAGCTGCGAGGTCAGCTTGAGATCGCGGTCGACGTCGATGCGGCCGTCGACATGGCCGGTGAAATCGGGACGGTCGACCTCCACCGGCGACGGCGAGGCAAAGCCGTTGATCGTCGCCGGCATGTTGTTGGTGTAGCCCGAGAACGAGCCGCGCAGATCCGCCACCAGCGCGTGACGCTCCCAGTCGGACTGGACAAGAAGGTCGGGCGCCACGACATAGGCCGGCGATCCCACGGGCTTGTTGAGGCGGGCCGGATTGGTGTCATAGCCGGCGGAGAGCTCGAGCCCGCCCTTGATCAGAAAGCTGCCGGCATAGTCGCCGACGGCGCCGAACGCATCCTCATCGACCTTGAGGCGGCGACGCAGCGGCTGGCCGGGCACGTTGCCGGCCATCGCCGGGGCTACCGGTACCTTGTGCGCGGTCTCGGACGGTGGCGGCGCGATGCGCGGCGGGCCGAGCGTCCGGTCCGTTGTTGCCGGCGGCACCGGCGAGCCGGGACCGACCGGGCGCTTCGGCTTCGGCTGCCCGGGATAGAGTTTTGGCTGCTGCCGCCTGCGGTTGAGCGAGTCGTAGCCGGAGCCGCTCGCGCCGTTGGCGGCCGGCAGGCCGTAGGTCGGGACCTGATTGGGATTCTGGCCGACACGCGAGGTCGCCGGCGTCTGCTGGCGCTTGCGCGGATCGGCATTGGGATCGGGCAGCGTCGGCAACCCGTCCGGCGGCGCCGGCAACACGCCCGCCGTGCGGCGCGTCGGCAGCGTGTCGGGTGCTGCAAAGCCGCCGCGGTTGGGATTGAACAGGTCGGGCGTGAGGCTCTGGGCGGCCACAGGGCCGCTTCCGAGGGCCGTCAGCGCGAGACACGGCAACGCACCGCGCAAAAATAGCGCGCGTTTGCTCCGGCCCCTGCCTGGAGACGACCCCACGATGGAAGAACTCCAACGAAATCAAACACTTTCACGATCGTCCCCACCGGGCGGCGGGAACCATCGTTAATGGAGTTAAAACAATTATGGTTAATGACCCGTTGAGGCCCTTGGCGGCCGCGTCGCCTCCAAGGCCGCGGCGTGCTAAGCAGGCGCCAACGGGCCCGACGCCCCTCCTCCCTGGACCAGAACATGCCGAGTTCGAAACCGCTGATGACCCAATCATCCGGCCCCATCCCCGATAGCGTCGAATCCGCGCTCCGCACGCTGGAGACGGAGAGCGGCGGCATCAGCGCGCTCGCCGCCGCCCTGCGCGGCCCGCTGGGCGAGACCTTTGCCAAGGCCGTCGATCTGATCCGCAATGCCAAGGGCCGCGTCATCGTCACCGGGCTCGGCAAATCAGGCCATATGGGCCGCAAGATCGCGGCGACGCTGGCCTCGACCGGCACGCCGGCCTTCTTCGTCCACACCGCGGAAGCCGCCCATGGCGACCTCGGCATGATCACCGCCGACGACGTCATCATGGCGCTGTCCTGGTCCGGCGAGCAGCCGGAGATGAAGACGCTGGTGAACTATTCGGCGCGGTTTGCGATCCCGATGATCGCGGTGACGTCGAACGCGGCGTCCTCGCTGGGCCAGGCCGCCGACATCGTGATCGAGCTGCCGAAGGCGCGCGAAGCCTGCCCGCACAATCTGGCGCCGACCACCTCGACGATGATGCAGGTCGCGATCGGCGACGCCATCGCGATCGCGCTGCTGGAAGGCCGCGGCTTCACCGCGCTGGAATTCGCGCACTTCCACCCCGGCGGAAAGCTGGGCGCGATGCTGAAATTCGTCCGCGACTACATGCGCACCGGCGCGGAGATCCCCGTCAAGCCCCTGGGCGCCAAGATGTCGGACGCGGTGGTCGAGATGTCGGCCAAGGGGCTGGGCTGCGTCTGCATCGTCGACGATGCCGGCGGGATCGCGGGCATCATCACCGACGGCGATTTGCGCCGCCACATGCGGCCCGATTTGCTGACGGTGACCGTCGACGAGATCATGACGAAGCAGCCCAAGACCGTGCCGCCCTCGATGCTCGCCACCGAGATGATCGAGGTGCTGAACACAAGCAAGATCACGACCTTGGTCGTGACCGAGGCGGACAAGGTGGTCGGCATCGTGCATCTGCACGATCTGCTGCGCGCGGGCGTGGCGTAGCTAAACGACAGTCATTCCGGGGCGATGCGAAGCATCGAACTATGGTGCGCAGTTGCGCACCTGAGAATCTCGAGATTCCGGGTTCACGCTTCGCGTGCCCCGGAATGACAGCGAAAGTGTAGCTCGCACCTCTCTCCTCCGTCATTTGCGAAGGTGGAAGCAATCCAGACTGCCTCTGCGGAAAGACTCTGGATTGCTCCGCTACGCTCGCAATGACGGCGGTTGGAGTGATGCCGGGAACCGCGCCGCCTGCTCCTCCAGCGGCAATCTCAGCCCGTTCGCCAGATACGACACCGTGCGGTAGAAGCCGCACAGCAGCATGATCTCCAGGATCTGCGCCTCGTCGTAATGCGCCGACAGCGCGGCGAATTCCTCGTCGCTGAACGTCGCACGGGTGTGCAGCGCGTCGACCGCCGCTATCAGTGCCCGCTCGGCTGGCGACCAACATGACGAGGCGGCATCGCCCTGCACGGTCGCACGCACCTCCGCCTCGGTGAGTTGCGCCGGCCCGGCGAAGATCGCGACATGCACGCCCCATTCATATTCGCATCCGGTCAGCGCGCAGGTGCGGTCGATGACGATCTCGCGCTGGCGCAGCGACAGCGGGCCGGGATCGAGCAGGCCGCCGGCGCGAAACTTGTCCCAGGCGCGGGCGTGCCCCGCCATCACCCGGAATAGCAGCAGCGGCGGCGCGCCGCGCATGATGCGGTCGAACTGGGCCTGGATCTGCGGGGGATAAGGCGGCTCCAGCGGGGCAAGACGTGGCGTGGCCTGGGACATCGACCGTCTCCATTGCTACAATTATCGTAGCACTACGCTACATTATCCGTAGCAAGACGCAAGAGGGCAGCGATGGCGAAACGGGCAGCATCAGGGAAGGTCCGAGGCTCGCGCAGCGGGCGGCCGGTCATGGCGCTGCTCGACCTCCTGGGCCGACGCTGGAGCCTGCGGATTTTATGGGAGTTGCGCGAGGAGCCCCTCACCTCCCGCGCGCTACGTACGGCTTGTGACGAGGCTTCGCCGACGGTGCTGCAAGCGCGGCTGACGGAGCTGCGCGATGCGGGATTCGTGGAGCTCGGCGACGGTGGAGGCTATGGGCTGACGGGGCTCGGGCGGGAACTGTGCGAGACGTTCATGCCGCTGCACCGGTTTGCGGAGCGGTGGAAGAGGAGTTGAGCACTCCTCTTACCCTCCCCTGGAGGGGGAGGGTCGCTACGCATGCAGCGAAGCGAAATGCGTAGCGGGGTGGGGTGACAGTCTCTCCATGGAAGCGGTGTCCGAGTGGAGAGATCACCCCACCCCGCTCGCGCTACGCGCGATCGACCCTCCCCCTCCAGGGGAGGGTAAGAAGCTACGCCGCCGCGGCGACCGTCAGGTTGGCACCGTCCACCTGCACCACCTTCACCCGCGTCCCCGCCGGGGTATCGGGGCCCGCGACGCGCCAGACCGTGTCGCCGATGCGCACAGTGCCGGAGCCGTCGATGATCGGCTTCTCGAGCGTGAACTCGCGCCCGAGCAGTGCCTCGGTGCGCTTGTTGAGGAAGGGGCTGGCGCTTGCGTCGAGCTTCGGCCGCGCGAGGCGGCGCCAGACCGGTACCGCGGCGGCGGCGAACACCGCGAACATCACGAGCTGAATCTGCCAGGACAGATGAACGGCGAACGAGACCAGGCCCACCAGCAGTGCCGCGAGCCCGAGCCAGAACAGAAATACGCCTGGTGCCAGCGTCTCCAGCGCCATCAGGATGAAGCCGAAGATCAGCCAGTTCCAGGTGCCGAGCGATACGAACATGTCGGTCATGACACGACCTCTAAGAATTGGTGCATGCCCTCAGCGGAAGGGCATGCGCCGGTGACTATCCCTGCCGCGGCGGTACTGCCGGCGGCGTGCCGCCGGTCGGCGGCACCGAGCCCGGACGGCGCGCGGCGGCTGCTGCAGACGCCGCACTTTCGCCGAACGTTGCCTTGGCGATCTCGCCGATGCCGGCGAGCGAGCCGAGCATGCTGGTCGCCTCCATCGGCAGCATGATGATCTTCTGGTTCGGCGCTTCCGCGAACTGGCCGAACGCCTTGATATATTTGTCGGCGATGAAATAGTTCAACGCGGCGACGTCGCCCTTGCCGATGGCTTCCGACACCGCCAGTGTCGCCTTGGCTTCGGCTTCCGCCAGACGCTCGCGCGCCTCGGCATCGCGGAAGGCGGCCTCGCGGCGGCCCTCGGCCTGAAGGATCTGCCCTTGCTTGGCGCCCTCGGCGCGCAGGATTTCCGACTGACGCTGGCCTTCGGCGGCCAAAATGTCGGCGCGCTTGACGCGCTCGGCCTTCATCTGCCGGCCCATCGCCTCGACGAGGTCGGCGGGCGGCACAATGTCCTTGATCTCGATGCGGTTGACCTTGACGCCCCAGGGCGAGACCGCGGCGTCGACGACGCGCAGCAGGCGCTCGTTGATCTCGTCGCGATGCGACAACACCTGGTCGAGATCCATCGAGCCCATCACCGAGCGGATGTTGGTCATGGTCAGGACGGTGATCGCCTGGGTGAGGTTGGCGACCTCGTAGCTCGCCTTGGCGGCGTCGAACACCTGGTAGAAGGCAACGCCGTCCACCGTCACGGTGGCGTTGTCCTTGGTGATCACCTCCTGCTCGGGGATGTCGATCACCTGCTCCATCATGTTGATCTTGCGCCCGACGCGATCGAAATAGGGCACGATCAGATTGAGCCCCGGGCTCAGCGTCTGCGTGTATTTGCCGAACCGCTCGATGGTCCAGTCATAGCCCTGCGGCACCGTCTTCACGCCGGCCAGCAGCGTGACGATGACGAGCAACACCAGAACAATCGCGAAAATGTCGAAACCGCTCATAGCTCCTCCAAGGCGGAAAAGAAGTCGGGAAAAGGCCCTTTCCCGCGCTGTCATTGGTCGGGATCACGACCTTACCGGTTCAGCGGTCGCGCGTAACGTCGGTATCGGCGCGATTCTGCACAAGACGTGCGGCAAAGGAAACGGTCACGATATCTATTTGCGGACGGCTCTTGAATGCGTGCAGGCGCAGACCTAGCGGCGGGCGTTAAGGATTAGGCCATCGAAGGGAGCCCTACTCGATGACATCGTTCGCGATTGCGAGCAGGCTCGGGGAAATCGTGACGCCCAGCGCCCTCGCCGTCTTCAGGTTGATCGCCAGCTCGAACTTGGTCGGGTTCTGCACCGGCAGGTCGGCCGCCTGCGCGCCCTTCAGGATACGATCGATATAGCCCGCCGCCCGACGCAGCTGCTCGGCGCTGTCGGTGCTGTAGGACATCAGGCCGCCCTCGTCGACGAAGGTGCGGCTCCAGAACACCGCGGGCACGCGCGCCTCCGCGATCGCCGCGAGCAGATGCGCGCGGTTGGCCATCGTGAAGAAATCCGGCAGCACCAGCAGGCCGCCGTCCTTCCGCGAGGCCAGCGCCGCGATCGAGGCGGCGTCATGAACCGGCACCGGCTCCACCGCTACGTGAAGCGTCGGTGCGGCGTCTTCGATGGTGCGCAGCATCAGGGGCGCGAACGGCGCGGTGGCGGGATTGTAGACCACGGTCACGCGGGTCACCTTCGGAGTGACCTGCGTCAGCATCTCCAGCCATTTGCCGGCTAGGGGGCCGTCGTAATCGGTGAAGCCGGTGATGTTGCCGCCCGGATGGGCCAGGTTCTGGACAAAACCCTGGCTGACGGGGTCGGTGACGACGGCGAACACGATCGGAATCGTCGTGGTGCGCTGCCGCAGCTCCTCCACCGAGGGCGTGCCGACCGCGAGCAGAATGTCGGGCTTGAGCGCGATCAGCTCGTCCGCGAGCCGCGCGATCCGCTCGCGGTCACCGCCACCGCTGTGCCAGTCGATCCTGAGGTTGTCGTGCCCTTCCAGCCATGGCCGGCGAGCGCCTCGACCAGGATGGTGCTGCGCGTCTGCCCGATGGCGTCGTCGGCCGCGGTGACCGAGAGCACGCCGAGCCGCCGCGTCGCGTTCGGCTGCTGCGCCCGCACTGCGGCCGGCAGCGCCGCCATCGTCCCAAGAAGCGCCAGGCATTCGCGGCGGTTCATGGGGCGAGCCATCAGATCCAGCCCTGAAGCTCGCGCAGCACCAGGGTGCGGATCACGTCCATGCCAGGCTCGCTGTCGTTGAGGCAGGGGATCGCGGAAAACTGCTCGCCGCCATTGTGCTTGAAGATCTCGGCATTCTCCTGCGCGATCTCCTCCAGCGTCTCCAGGCAGTCGGCGGAAAAGCCCGGTGTCACCACCGCGATGCGGCGCACGCCTTCTTTCGCGAGCCGCTCCATGGTCTTGTCGGTGTAGGGCTGCAGCCACTCGTCATTGCCGAAGCGCGACTGGAAGGTCAGCAGCAACTTCGTCTCGTCCATGCCGAGCCGGCGGCGCAGCGCCTCGGTGGTGGCGATGCAGTGCTGCTGATACGGATCGCCCTTGTCGACATAGGATTTCGGCATGCCGTGGAAGGAGGCGACGATCAGCTCCGGCTTGAACGAAAGCGTCGCCAGATGCGTCTCGATCGAGACGGCGAGCGCCTCGATATAGGCCTCGTCCTCGTAGTAGGGCGGCGTCACCCGCAGCGTCGGCTGGTTGCGCAGGCGAGCGAGCACGCGAAACACCTCGTCGCAGACGGTGGCCGAGGTCGAGGCGGAATATTGCGGGTAGAGCGGCACGGCGAGGATGCGCTCGCACCCCTTCGCGATCAGCGCGTCGATGCCTGACTTGATCGAGGGATTGCCGTAGCGCATCGCCCAGTCGACCACGACATGATCGCGGTCCAACAGCGCGGCGGCGAGCTTGTCGGCTTGCGAGCGCGTGATGGTCTTCAGCGGCGATTCGTTCTTTTCGTTGTTCCAGATCTTCCGGTAGTCGAGCGCCTTGGTGCGGGGGCGGCTGCGCAGGATGATCCCGTTCAGCACGACTTTCCAGACCAGGCCCTGGTCCTCGATGACGCGGGCGTCCGAGAGGAATTCCTTGAGATAGACCCGCACGCCGGGGGCGTCGGCCGTATCGGGCGTGCCGAGATTGACCAGGAGTACGCCGACGCTGGGCTGGCTGGGCCGGACGGCCGGCTTCGCGGCCGCGATGGGGGCAATGGTCATCATGATACAGGTTGCGTCGCGCGTTGCACCGAACTTGTCAAGATGAGGGCGGTTTCGCTAGGGTCGCACCCAAGCGGGGGAGGGAAGATGACACTCGCGGAATGGTGCGTTCTTGGAGCGCTGCTGCTTTACCTTGCGACGATCGTCTCGATCAAATGGATCAGGTTTCGCGGATTCGACAATTCGCGGCCGCGCGACCCTGCCTTCTTCGAGGACGCCATCGCGCAGCGCGCGCTCGGCGCGCACCAGAACGGCATCGAGACCTTTCCGTTCTTCGCCTTCGCGGTGCTGCTCGCCGAATTCCGGGATTCGCCGCAGCGCCTGATCGACGAGCTCGCGGTGCTGTTCCTGATCGTGCGGATCGCCTATGTGCTGACCTATCTCGGCAACCGCCCGACGCTGCGCTCGATCCTCTGGAGCATCGGCTTTGCGATCAATCTCGGGATCTTCTTCATGCCGGCCTTGAAGCGGTTTCTGCCGGTGTGAGGCGGTCTCACGCCGAAAGATGACGCTCCCGCGTCGCGATCAGCGCCCGCATCGACGGCGGGATCGTGACCGGGCGATGGGTCTGCTGGTTGGTGTAGACCCAGACGATCTCGCCGGTCACCAGCGCGTCCGTGCCGCCCTTCAGGAAGATCGCGAGCTCGAACACGAGGCTCGAATTGCCGATCCGCGCCACGCGCGCGCCGACGTCGAGCTCCCAGTCGAACCTGACCGGCGCCCTGTATTCGATCACCGATTTGACGACGTGGAAATCGATGCCGCTCGCCTGCGCGTCCGCATATTGGTCAAAGCCGAGCGCGCGGAAATATTCGGTGATGGTGGTGTCGAAATAGGTCAGGTAATGCGCATTGAAGACGACGCCCTGGCCGTCGATCTCGGAATAGCGCACCCGGAACGGGTGAAAGAACCAGAAATTGTCGCGCGACATCGACTCCTCCGACCGAGACGTTCTTGTTGGTTTGACCGCCTGAATAGCCGACCGCGGGTAGTTCGCAAAGCTGCCGCAAGCACGCGGCTCTCGTGTCCCGGACGCGGTGCAGCGCGCTTGCGCTGCTCCGCAGAGCCGGGACCCAGAAGGCGACACGCTACCATACGGAGAGATGGGCCCCGGCTCTGCAGCGCACCGTCGAAGAGACGCTGCGCTGCGTCCGGGGCACGAGACCTCGGCTCAGAAACACGTCGTTCGTTCGGCCGCGATGTAGCCGAACAAGAGGCCGGCGCCGAACAGCAGTACGAAGCCGGCGGCGGCGAATTCGATGCCGCGCATGAACAGCGCGCCGCTGCCGTCGCCGGCTCCGCTCAGGCGGGCAGCGATGTCCTTGGCGGAGACGGCGACGACCGCGATGGCCGCGACCGTGATCGCGGTGCCCAATCCCATCAGGAGGGTGGCGGCGATGCCGGCCCAGAACAGGCCCTGGGCGAGCGCGAACACCAGCACCAGGATTGCGCCCGAGCAGGGCCGGATGCCGACGGTGAGGATCGCGGCAAATCCGCGCCGCCAGCCGCCGGGGCCGGCGAGCTCGCTCGGGGTGGGACCGTGGGAATGGCCGCAATGCTCGTCATGGACGTGGTCATGATCGTGGTGGGCATGGGCGTGTGCATGGCCATGATCATGGTGATGGTGATGGTGATCATGGCCGTGATCATGGTCGTGCGGTACACCGGCGATCGCCGGCACCGGCTGCGCCGCCTGGAGCGCGCGGATGAACATGCGACCCTTGACCCAGACCAGGCGCAGGCCGAACAGCGCGATCAAGCCATAGCTCGCGATCTCGATCACCCCTTCCGCCTTGCACATGGTTTTCGCGGTCGCGTTCAGCACCCAGGCCGAGATGCCGACGATCAGGATCGCCACCAGCGACTGCATCAGCGCCGAGGCAAACGACAACGCGATGCCGCGTTTCGCGGTCTCGCGGTTGGCGACCAGATAGGAGGCGATCACCGCCTTGCCATGGCCGGGGCCGGCGGCGTGAAAAATCCCATAGGCAAAGGAGATGAACAGCAGCGTCCACACCGCCGAGCCGTCGGACTTGGCGGCGCGGATCGTCGCTGACATCTGGCGATAGAACTCCGATTGCTTTGCCAGGAGCCAGCCGATCAGGCCGCTTGCTTCGGGCTCGGCCGCCTGCGCCGGCCGCGGCGCACCAAAGGGATTGTTTTGCGCGAGGAGGTCGTGAAGCACAGCATCGGCCACGCCCATCACGGCGACGACCGCCGCGCAGGCGAAGAGCGCGCGTGCGAGCGGGGAATGAAAACGACCGATCAAGGGCAATCCACCGTGATCTTGTTGGCGAACATCATGCCGAAATTGCTGTTCTCGCCGTTCATGAAGGTCTGCTCGTTGAGCTTCTGGGCGGTGGCGGAGCCGTCACTTGGCCGATCCAGCTTCATCTGGCAGCCCGCGGGCGCACCGACCAGCTTGACCGGGTTGTCCTTGGCCATCTGGAAGTCGATGAAGAAGGAGCGATCGAACACTTCGAGCACCAGCTGCTTGGGCTTGACCGGGTTCTTCAGCGGCAGCGTGAAGTGCAGGGTCAGGACCGTGTCCTTGTAGTCGAGGAAGTAGTCGATCGGTTCCTGGAATCGCTCCTTCTTGCCGTCGGCTCGCGCAAAGGTGAAGTAGGCGTATTCCTTCAGCGACTCGACATTGGTCTGCGCCAGCGGCCCCATCTCCTCGCGCGTAAAGGCGCCCTTGGTCTTGCTCTCGAGCCCCTGCACCGCATAGGCCGAGAACATGTCGTCGAAGGTCCAGGCGTGACGAACGCCGGTGATGCTGCCGTCCTCGGCGTAAAGCAATTCGCTGGTGGCGGTGATCCAGACATGCGGATGTGCGTGCGCCGTGCCTGCCGCCAGCGTCATGGCGGCGGCGAGCAGCCATCCGAACAGGGCCCGCATGCGCATCAGGCCGCCTTGGCGTCGTCGAGCAGGCCGCGGCGGCGGAGCAGCGCGTCGGGCTCCGGCGGGCGACCGCGGAAGGCCTCGTAGGCGGCTTCCGGATCGACCGATCCGCCTGACGAATAGATGTCGTCGTGCAGGCGTTTTGCGACGGCCGGATCGAAGATGTCGCCGGCCTCCTCGAATGCGCCGAAGGCGTCCGCGTCCATCACCTCCGACCACATGTAGCTGTAATAGCCGGCGGCATAGTGGTCGCCGGTGAAGATGTGACCGAACTGGGTCGGACGGTGACGCAGCGAGATCTCCTCGGGCATGCCGATCTTCTCCAGCTCCTTCTTCTCGAAGGCGCGGACATCCTGCGCCGCGGCGGCCGGCTGGGTGTGGAACTCGAGATCGACCAGCGCCGAGGAGACGAACTCGACCGTGGCAAAGCCCTGGTTGAACTTTCGCGCGGCGAGGAACCGTTGCAGCAGATCGTCCGGCAGCGGCTCGCCGGTCTGGTAGTGGCGGGCGAATTGCTGCAGCACCTCGGGCCGCTCCTGCCAGTGCTCGTAGAGCTGGGACGGCAGCTCGACGAAGTCGGTGAAGACGGCGGTGCCCGACAGCGACGGATAGGTCACGTTGGAGAGCATGCCGTGCAGGCCATGGCCGAACTCGTGGAACAAGGTGCGGGCGTCGTCGGGCGAGAGCAGCGCGGGCTCGCCGCCGGCGCCCTTGGCAAAATTGCAGATATTGAGAACGAGCGGCGCGACGTCGCCGTCGAGCTTCTGCTGGTCGCGCAGCGAGGTCATCCAGGCGCCGGAGCGCTTCGACGGCCGGGCGAAGTAGTCGCCGTAGAACAGCGCCTTGTGCTTGCCGTCCCGCCCCTTCATCTCCCAGACCCGGACGTCCGGGTGCCAGACCGGAACGTCCTTGCGCTCCTCGAAGGTGACGCCGAACAGGCGCGTGGCGCAGTCGAAGGCGGCTTCGATCATGTGGTCGAGGCCGAGATACGGCTTGATGGCGGAATCGTCGAAATTGGCGCGCTGCAGACGCAGCTTCTCGGCGTAGAAGCGCCAGTCCCAGGGGGCGAGCCTGAAATTGCCGCCCTCCTCCGTGATCAGGGTCTGCATCTCGTCGCGGTCGGCAAGCGCCCGCGCCCGCGCCGGCTTCCAGACCCGTTCCAGAAGGCCCCGCACCGCCTCCGGCGTCTTGGCCATGGAATCCTCGAGCCGGTAGGCGGCGTAGGTCGGATAGCCCAGGAGATTGGCGCTCTCCTCCCGCAGCTTCAGGATCTCGACGATGGTTGAGTTGTTGTCGTTTGGATTGCCGTTGTCGCCGCGCGCAATGAAGGCCTTGTAGACCTTCTCGCGGAGGTCACGCCGGGCAGAGCTCTTCAGGAACTGTTCGACCGAGGAGCGCGACAGCGTGACTATGGCCTTGCCGGCCAAGCCGCGCTCTTCTGCCGCAGCCTTGGCGCTGGCGACAAAGCTCTCCGGCAGGCCCTGGCGGTCGGCCTCGCCCAGCTCCATGAACCAGTCCTGCTCGTCGCCGAGCAGATGATGGCTGAAGCCGGTGCCGAGCTGGGCCAGCCTCTCGTTGATCTCGGCCATCCGCGTCTTGGCCTCCTCGGAGAGGCCGGCACCGGAGCGGTGGAAGCGGGTGTAGGTGCGCTCCAGCAGCCGAAGCTGCTCGGGAGAAAGACCGAGATTGGCGCGGTTCTCGTGCAGTTGGGCGATGCGGCCAAACAGCACGGCGTTCATCATGATCGGATTCCAGTGCCGCGCCATCCGCAAGGACACCTCCTTGTCGATCTCCAGGATGGCCGGATTGGAATGCGCCGAGACGAGGTCGTAGAACACCGCCGCGACCTTGCTCAGCAGCTTGCCCGAGCGCTCCAGCGCGGTGATGGTGTTGGCGAAGTCGACCGCCGCCGGGTCATTGGTGATCGCCGCGATCTCGGCGGAATGGTCGGCGAAGGCCTGCTCGAAGGCCGGGAGGAAGTGCTCCGGGTTGATCTCGTCGAAGGGCGGGGTCGCAAACGGCGTCACCCAGGCCTTCAGCAGCGGGTTGGTCTCGGAGTCCGTAGTCTGGCGGGGTTCTGACATCACAAGTCCCGTTTTTCGTGCTGATTTGTTGCGGCCAGCTATAGCACGCGATGGGGCTTTTTTGGGCCATTTGGCCTTGCTCCCGGCCGCCTTTTCGAGGAGATTGCGGCCCTCGAAACTACGGACCCCAACGCCCATGAACGCGCCCTCCTCGTCCTCCCGTCAGATCGTCTGGCCGAGCGTCATCACCGTCATCAGCGCCGCCATCCTGATCGGTGCGGAGGTGTTCGGCGCGGCCTTTGCCGGCGGCTGGGCGCTCGCGATCCTGTTCGGGCTCGGCGACCAGGGCACGCATATCCTGCAGGCCGTGCTGTTCACACTCGGCGTGCTCGTGATGACCGCGTTCATCCGCGCGGCCCAGCGCGTCGAGCCCTTTACGAAGCGCCGCTGACGCTGCTCGCGCGCGAGCAACACGCGCGCAGATCGGAAAACTTAACGCCTGTTCATCTTCCGCGTCGCTCGCGCAACACTGCGCAAGCAGATGTTAGGCAATTCTGTTCGCAGCCTAAAAAAATTCTTGCGAAGCAGAGTCAAAACGCTTATTTGCGCTCTTGCCCAATTTCGCACGTGCCTGTGGTCGTGTGTCAGTCGGTAGGTATCCGGACAAGAGGCCGGACAGCCGCCAAGGGGTGAAGAAGCCGAGGGGCTCTTCGGAAGTGCAGAAGTCGGAAGCCGCAAGGTCTGACGACGACAGCAAACCCGGAGCGTCCAGCATCTCTCTCAAGAGATGCCTTGTCGAAGGTGACTTCACTTTTTGCAACCGTGACTGGCAGCCGGAGGCGAACCGGCGCACCCCGCTCTCAACGGGGGACGCGACTTAAAGCAACGACGGATCGGGCTTTTTTGGTCTCTACCGGCATTCCAACGCCGGCGCGGGCTACTGAAAAGGCTTGTCCTTCATTGCCAGGTGTGCGGGCGGGAAACTCTCCCAACCAATCCACGGCAGCACAGTCTGGTTTGAGTTTTTGGCCTCGACGCGCCTCCATCGCGCGATGTGGCCGGAGGGCTCTTATCCGACGTCACGTTGATGCGGATCCCGTCGCTGGGACCGTTGGAGAGTGCCATGACCGAACGTATCCAGGAATTCCTGCGCAACCGCCGCAAGGATGGCCTCGACACCGAGCCGTGCCTCGTCGTCGACCTCGAGGTCGTGCGCGACAATTACCAGACCTTCGCCAAGGCGCTGCCCGACAGCCGCGTGTTCTATGCCGTCAAGGCGAACCCGGCGCCGGAAGTGCTGAGCTTGCTCGCCTCCATGGGCTCCTGCTTCGACACCGCAACGGTCGCCGAGATCGAGATGGCGCTGGCCGCCGATGCGACGCCCGATCGCATCTCCTTCGGCAACACGATCAAGAAGGAGCGCGACATCGCGCGCGCCTTCGCGCTCGGCATTCGCCTGTTCGCAGTCGACTGCGCCGCCGAGGTCGAGAAGGTCGCCCGCGCCGCCCCGGCTGCGAAGGTGTTCTGCCGCATCCTCTACGACTGCGCCGGTGCCGAGTGGCCGCTGTCGCGCAAGTTCGGCTGCGACCCGGAGATGGCGGTCGACGTGCTCGACCTCGCCAAGCGCCTGGGCCTAGAGCCGTGCGGCATCTCCTTCCATGTCGGCTCGCAGCAGCGCAAGGTGAAGGCGTGGGACCGTGCACTGGCGATGGCCTCGCAGGTGTTCCGCGACTGCGCCGAGCGCGGCATCAACCTGTCCATGGTCAACATGGGCGGCGGCTTCCCGACCAAGTACCTGAAGGACGTGCCGCCGGTCGTCACCTACGGCCGCTCGATCTTCCGCGCGCTGCGCAAGCACTTCGGCAACCAGATTCCGGAGACCATCATCGAGCCGGGCCGCGGCATGGTGGGCAACGCCGGCATCATCGAATCCGAGGTCGTGCTCATCTCGAAGAAGAGCGACGAGGACGAGGTGCGCTGGGTGTACCTGGATATCGGCAAGTTCGGCGGTCTCGCCGAGACGATGGACGAGTCGATCCGCTACGCCATCCGCACCCCGCATGACGGCGCGGACATGACCCCGTGCGTGCTCGCAGGTCCGACCTGCGACAGCGCCGACGTGCTGTACGAGAAGAGCCCGTATCCGCTCCCCGTCACGCTCGAGATCGGCGACAAGCTGCTGATCGAAGGCACCGGGGCCTATACATCGACCTACTCGGCTGTGGCGTTCAACGGCATCCCGCCGCTCAAGACGTACCACATCTGACCCGCCTCTCTCGTTCTGAGGCCTGACGAACCCGGGAGCCGGCTTGCCGGCTCCTCCCCTGACATTTCGATCTGACGACGTCTTGGACAGGCGTGCTGCGCGCACGCCGGTTCAAGCGGGGACTGACGTGCCATGACCACTCCTCGGAAGCCACAAGTCGCCCTCACCTCGAAAGCCGCTCCGTTCGCGATCCGCGTCGAACGTGCTGCCGACGTCGCGACGCGTGAAGCGCTGCTAGATGCCTGCTTTGGCGAGAATCGCCACGGCCGCACCTGCCAGCGCCTGCGCGACGGACGTGCGCCCGCCACAGGCCTTGCCCTGTCGGCGATGCGCGAGGGCAAGCTCGTGGGTACCGTGCGGCTGTGGCATGTCAGCGCCGGAGGCAGGCCCGCTCTGGTCCTCGGACCATTGGCGGTCGATCCTGCCTGCCGCGAGCTCGGGATCGGCGCCGCGCTGATGCATCAAGCGCTGGCCGCCGCCCGGGCGCGCGGGCATGCCGCCGTGATCCTGCTCGGCGATGCCCCCTATTATGCCCGCTTCGGTTTCTCGGCCGAGAAGACGGCTGGGCTCTCGCTGCCCGGCCCGTTCGAGCGCGACCGCCTGCTGGCGATCGAATTCACCGGCGGCGCGCTGGACGGCGCCGAGGGGATGATCGTCCCGACCGGTGCGGCGCTGCCCAAACGGAGGGTAGTTCGCGCCCTCCATGCGCACGCGGCCTGAGGGATTGCCATGATGGCGACGACCCAAGCCGCGTTAAGCGGCAACGCCCGGCCGCGCCTGCGCTAATGCTCCTTTGGGGTTGCGCGCGCCCCGGAAACGCCCTTTAACCCCGCCAAACACCCCTTCAGTCGAGGTCCAGGAACATGTCCCGTCGCCTGATTTCCACCGGCTCCCCGTTCGAGAAGACCGCCGGCTACAGCCGCGCCGTGATCGACGGCGAGTTCGCCTTCGTCGCGGGAACCACCGGCTATGACTACGCGACGATGACGATGCCATCAGATGTCACGAGCCAGTCACGCAACTGCTTCAAGACCATCGAAGCGGCCCTGAAGGAGGGCGGTTTCGAGATGGCCGACATCGTCCGCGTGACCTACTACCTCACCGACATCAAGGACGCCGACGCCCATTTCGCCGTCTGCGGCGAAGTCCTCGGCGACATCCGGCCAGCAGCAACGCTTCTCGCGGTCTCGGCGCTCTACAAGCCCGAGATGAAGGTCGAGATCGAAGTCACCGCCAAGCGCCGCAGCGTCTAACAAGCGCCGCAGCGCCTGATCCACCCCTCACCCTTTATCCGCCAGCACGTTCCGGAGAAACCATCCCATGAGCCCCGCCTCGCAGATCTACGCGAAGATCACCGGTCCCATCGTCATGGTCGGCTTCGGCTCCATCGGCAAAGGCACCTTGCCCCTGATCGAGCGGCATCTCGATTACGACAAGTCGCGCGTCACCGTGATCGATCCCAAGGACGAGGGCCGCAAGGCGCATTGCGAGAAGCACAATGTGCGCTTCATCCAGAAGGCCGTGACAAAAGACAATTACCGCGAATTGCTGACCCCGCTGCTCACTGAGGGCGGCGGCCAGGGTTTTTGCGTCAATCTCTCGGTCGACACCGGCTCGACCGACATCATGGAGCTCTGCAACGAGCTCGGCGCTCTCTATATCGACACCGTCAACGAGCCCTGGCTCGGCTTCTATTTCGATTCCTCGAAGGGCCCGGAGGCGCGCTCCAACTACGCGCTGCGCGAGGTGACGCTGGCCGCCAAGAAGGCGCGGCCTAAGGGCTCGACGACGGCCGTTTCCTGCTGCGGCGCCAACCCCGGCATGGTCTCCTTTTTCGTCAAGCAGGCCCTGCTCAACGTCGCCGCCGATCTGAAGCTCAATGCCCCCAAGCCGAAGACCAAGGCCGAATGGGCGGACCTGATGCGGCAGGCCGGCATCAAGGGCATCCACATCGCCGAACGCGACACCCAGCGCTCCAAGACACCGAAAGAGCCTGACGTCTTCGTCAACACCTGGTCGGTGGAAGGTTTCCTGTCCGAAGGCGTGCAGCCGTCCGAGCTCGGCTGGGGCACCCATGAAAAATGGATGCCCGAGAATGCGAAGACCCACGAGGCCGGCTGCGGCGCAGCGATCTATCTGATGCAGCCCGGCGCCAACACGCGCGTCCGCACCTGGTGCCCGACCCGCGGCGCGCAATATGGCTTCCTCGTCACCCACAACGAGTCGATCTCGATCGCCGATTACTTCACGGTGCGCGACGCATCGGGCAAGGCGATCTTCCGACCGACCTGCCACTATGCCTATCACCCGGCCGATGATGCCGTGCTGTCGCTGCACGAGATGTTCGGCCGCGCCGCCAAGATGCAGGAGAAGCACCACATCCTCGATGAGAACGAAATCGTCGACGGCATCGACGAACTCGGCGTGCTGCTGTTCGGCCACGACAACAACGCCTATTGGTACGGCTCGCAGCTCTCCATCGAGGAGACCCGCAAGCTCGCGCCCTATCAGAACGCCACCGGCCTGCAGGTGACCTCTGCCGTGCTCGGCGGCATGGTGTGGGCGCTGGAGAACCCGAACGAAGGCATCGTCGAAGCCGACGAGATGGATTTCGATCGCCTGCTGGAAATCCAGCTGCCCTATCTCGGCCCGGTGAAGGGTTTCTACACCGACTGGACGCCGCTGACGGATCGTCCGGGCCTGTTCCCGGAGGATATCGACACGAGCGATCCCTGGCAGTTCAAGAATATTCTGGTGCGGTAAGGGGCGCGATAAGGGACGCGCTGCGTCGCGCCCCTTGCTCTACTGTCATGCCCCGGCTTGACCGGGGCATCCAGTACGCCGTGGCGTCTCGGCTCTGGCCTCACTGTCTCTGGAATACTGGATCCCCCGCCTTCGCGGGGGATGACACCGGGTGCGATGCTAGAGCGCGGCGACCGCCTACTTCTTCTCAATCGGCGGCGCGATCTTCTCGGCGGGCGCCTGCGGCAGTGCCGGCTTGGTAGCCGCGCCCTGGGTCTGCGGATCGGGCCGCGCCGGCTCGGGGGCCGGCGTGGTCGGCCGGTCGCCGCCGGGTTTCGACTCCGCGGGTGTCTTGCCCTGATCGTCGGAGGGCGAGCCCTGAAGCGGCTGCGTCGCCTGCGCCAGCTGCATCCGGCTTTCGGCGCGAATTTGCGCCAGCGATAGGCCTGACACCACGACACCTGCTGCGAACAGCGAGCAGGCGATCATCAGATCGAATTTCAGTCTGCGCTTGTCGGTAACGGGCATGTCGATCACCGCCTTTGTCCGCGGGATCAACGAAATTGCCGCTTTGCAGTTCCGCGTCTGGCGAGGCGGGAACCCGGCCCCTGCGCGCCAAAACGCCGCGCTCACTCCGTCGTGCTGACTTCCCACGTCGCGTGGCGCACGCCCGGCAGATGCTGGAGATCGGTCGCCACATTGTTCAGCTCGTTCGGGTCGACCGCGGTCGCGACCAGCTTGGCGACGATCTCCAGGAGGTCCTCGCCGATCTCGACCACATCGACATCGGCGACCGGATATTTCGCGGCCTCGAGCTTGTCGACGAGGCGATCGCGCATATCAGGCAGCGCGTCGACCGCAACCGCGAGCTTGAAATAATAGGTCGCCTCCAGCGCCTTCTCGTTCAGCGGGATGCGGTTGATGGCATTGACCAGCGGACGCAGCATGGTGTTGCCGGCGATCACGAACACGGTCAGCACCGCGGCCTGCGCGACAAGATCGGCGCCGGCACAGGAGCCGACCGCGGCCGAAGCCCACAGCGTCGCTGCGGTGTTCAGCCCGCGCACGTCCATGCCCTGCTTCATGATGACACCGGCCCCCAGGAAGCCGATGCCGGAGACGACATAGGCGATCACCCGCACCGCGCCGTCGGCGCCGGTCAGGTGCATGGCGAGATCGACGAAGGCGGCAGCACCGACCGCGACCAGCACATTGGTGCGCAGGCCCGCGGTGCGCTGGCGATACTGCCGCTCGGCGCCGATCAGCGTGCCCAGCACGAAGGCGGTGGCCAGGCTGACCAGCGTGTCGAGGAAGTCAGCAAGCTGGAAGGTCGTCAGAAATCGCATGGTCCCCTATACGGCTGGAACCATGACAGATCAAAGCTCCAGCAGACCGCCGTCCCCATTTTCGTCGGCAAACGCCAGTAGCGTGCCCTTGGCGTTCCAGGCGATCGCGGCCACGGGCGGCGTGCCGTTGCGGCGGACCAGGATCTCGGCGCCGTCTTCCAGCCGCACCATCAGCACGGTGCCGTCGCTGTAGCCGGCGGCGAGGATGTCGTTCTTGGGATGACAGGCGACCACCGCCACGCGCGCCTGGAGCGGCGCAAGCATCGCGGGCTCCTTGCCCATCGGGCCGTCCTTGCTGCCGAACGGCCATATGATGACGGTGTCGGCGCCCGAGGTCGCCAAGCCCTTGCCGCCCGCGCTCCACGACATCGAGCGGACGCGGCCGGGATAGCCGGTCATGCGCATGTGCCTGTTGTCGGCGAGCCGCCAGCCATGCAGCGCCGGTTCGTGCATCGCGGTGACCAGGAATTTGTTGTCGGGGCTGAAGGTGACCGCGTGATGCGAGCCGGCCCAGGGCAGGAATTCGGCCGATCCCTCCATGTTCGGAAACCACAGCGTCGCGCCGTTGTAATGGGCGATTGCGAGCCGCAGGCCCTTCGGCGCGAACGCAAGACCGCCGACGGTCGAGGGCACCTCGAGCGACTTCTCCTCGGCCTTGCCGCTCTTGACGGTCGCAATCTTGCCGGCCGACCAGGCGAACGCGCCATCCGAATGCACCGCCACCGCATCGATCCAGCGCCGCTTGGGATCGGTGGCGAGCAACGTCACCTCGCCCTTGGCGTCGAGCGAGACGACCTTGCCATTGTCGCCGCCCATGACGAGGCGCTTGCCGTCGGTGGCGGTCGAGAGAATGCCGCCGCTATGCACGGCGACCGTGCTGATCTCACCCTTAGCGTCGACGAATGCAACATTTTCCTCACCGCCGACGAAGGCGGCGCGGGGCCCGAGGAAATGCACTGAGGTCACGGCCATCCCCAGCGCGACCGGCTTGACGCGGTCGGTGACGGAGACGATCGAGGCGGAATCGGCGGCCGGCGTAAACTCTTTCATCACGAGACGATGCAGCTCTCAAAACCCTCGCGAATTGCCTTTTCCGGCAATTCGCGGCCGATGAAGACGAGGCGGCTCTCGCGCGGTTCGCCGTCCTTCCATTTCCGCTGGTGGTTGCCCTCCAGCATCATGTGGACACCCTGGAAGACATAGCGGTCGTCGTCGTCGTGGAAGGCGAGGATGCCCTTGGAGCGCAGGATCTTGCCGCCCTCGACCTGCACCAGGTTCTGGAGCCAGGGCATGAACACGTTCGGATCTAGCGGCTTGTCGGTCTTGAGCGAGAGCGACTGCATGTCCTCGTCGTGGTAGTGCTTCAGGCCATGGCCGTGATCATGGTGATGATGGTCGTGGCCATGGTGGTGATGATCATGGTCGTGGTCATGATCATCGGCCTCCAGAAAATCCGGCTCGATGTCGAGGATGCGGTCGAGGTCGAACGCGCCGCGATCGAGCACGTCGGCCAGCGCGACCGAACAGCGCTCGGTGCGGTGCAGCTTCGCATAGGGGTTGATGCCGCGGATGCGGGCCTCGACCTCGGCGAGCTCGGGCTTGGTGACGAGATCGGTCTTGTTCAGCACGATGACGTCGGCAAAGGCGATCTGGTTCTTGGCCTCGGGCGCGTCCTTGAGCCGGTCGGACAGCCATTTGGCGTCGGCAACCGTGACGACCGCGTCGAGCCGCGCGTTCTTCTGCACGTCCTCGTCGACGAAGAAGGTCTGGGCAACCGGCGCCGGATCGGCAAGGCCGGTGGTCTCGACGATGATGGCGTCGAACTTGCCCTTGCGCTTCATCAACCCGTCCATGATGCGGACGAGGTCGCCACGCACGGTGCAACAGATGCAGCCATTGTTCATCTCGAACACTTCCTCATCGGCGCCGATGATGAGGTCGTTGTCGATGCCGATCTCGCCGAATTCGTTGACGATGACGGCGTATTTCTTGCCGTGGTTTTCCGACAGGATGCGGTTGAGCAGCGTGGTCTTGCCGGCACCGAGATAGCCGGTCAGCACGGTCACGGGAATTTTCTGGGAGGGCGCTTCAGACATAACAACTCCGAGGTCGGGCTTTTTCGCGCGACGCGAGGCGGGGTGGCCCCTGCCCTAATGGTCAAGCGCACTGGTCAGGGCCTTTATATTGTGCCTGACCATGTCAATGTAAGTGGGTGCAGGCCCCTTTTCGCCGGTCAAACCGTCCGAAATCAGGGTCCCGCCGACCTTTGCGCCGGTCTCGGCGGCGATCCGCCGGATCAGCCGGTCATCGCTAATATTTTCCAGAAATACCGCCGGGATTTTCTGGGCCTTGATCTGGCCGATAATGGCGGCGATGTCCCGCGCGCTGGGCTCGGTTTCGGTGGAGACGCCCAGGGGGGCGACGAACTGGATGCCATATTCGGCGGCAAAATAGCCAAAGGCGTCATGGGTCGAGATCACCTTGCGCCGCTCGGGCGGGATTTTTGCGACGCCCTCCCGGACCTCGCGGTCGAGGGCTTCGAGCTTTTCCAGATAGGCTTTTGCCTGGCCGCGGAAGTACTCCGCGTCATCAGGACGGGCGCCTGCGAGCGCATTGGCGATGTCGGTCACGTAGATCCCGGCATTCGGCACGGACTGCCAGGCGTGCGGATCGGCGGCTGAACCGAGCTTGAGGGGCGTGATGCCGGCGCTTGCGGTGACGACCTGCGCCTTGCTGCCCGCGGACTGCACGAGGCGTGGCAGCCAGCCCTCCAGCCCAAGCCCGTTGACGATGACGAGCTTTGCCTCCGCGATCCGCTTCGCATCGCCCGGCGCCGGCGTGTAGACGTGGACATCGCTGTCGGGGCCGACCAGCGTCGTCAGATTGATGCGGTCGCCGCCGACATTGCGGACGAAGTCGGAGAGGATCGAGAAGCTCGCGACGACCTTGAGCGGTTCGGCCGCATGCAGCGGCGAGGCGATCAGCAGCAAGGCAAGGAGCAGAAAGCGCATCGTCACGCTTCCAGATGCCGGCCGGGAAACAGCTGCCGGACGATCCCGCCGACGCGGCCGAACAGGACGGAGACGATATAGATCACCGTCGCGACCAGGATGATCGCAGGGCCCGACGGCACGCGGGTCTGGAACGAGAGCACGAGGCCCGCATAACCCGAGACTGCAGCGGCGATCACGGCAATGCAGATCATGGCGGTGAGATCGCGCGACCAGAACCGCGCGATGCCGGCCGGCAGGATCATCAGGCCGACCGCGAGCAAGGTGCCGAGCGCCTGAAAGCCGTTGACGAGGTTGATGACGACCAGCGCGAGGAAAGCGAGATGCGCGGGGCCGCCGGCGCGGCTGACCGTGCGCAAAAACAAGGGATCGACGCTCTCGATCACCAGCGGCCGGTAGATCACGGCGAGCACGAGCAGCGTCACCGTGGCGTTGAAGGCGACCACCAGCAGGGTCTGGTCGTCCATCGCGAGGATGTTGCCGAACAGCACGTGGAGCAGATCGATATTGGTGCCCTTGATCGAGACGATGGTGACGCCGAGCGCCAGCGAGGCGAGATAGAAGGTCGCAAGCGAAGCGTCCTCCTTCAGCCCGGTCGAGCGGGCGACGACGCCGGCCAAAATCGCGACCGCAAAGCCTGCGATCAGCCCGCCGGCAGTCATCGCGAACAGATTGAGGCCGGAGAGCAGGAAGCCGACCGCGGCGCCCGGGAGGATCGCATGCGCCATGGCATCGCCGACGAGGCTCATCCGCCGCAGCATCAGGAACACGCCGATCGGCGCGCCTGCGAGCGACAGTGCGACGACCGCTGCGAGCGCGCGCCGCATGAACTCGAATTCGGTGAATGGGCCGATCAGAACGTCATGGATCATGGGATGTCACGCCGCCTGCGAGCGTCCATCCTCGGCGCAGGCCGTAGCACTGTCGTCGAAGGCTTCGCACATCCGCATCGCGACCATCAGGTTCTCCGGCGTCAGCACCTCCGCCGTCGGCCCCCACGCCACCGGGCCGCGCGCCAGCACCAGCGTCTCGCTGAAATGGTTGCGCACCATCTCCATGTCGTGCAGCGCGGCGAGCACGGTGCGGCCCTCGCCGTGCCAGTGCTTCACCAGCGCGAGCAGGTCAGTCGTGGTCTTGCTGTCGATGGCGTTGAAGGGCTCGTCGAGCACGATCAGGCGCGCATCCTGGAGCAGCACGCGCGCGAACAGCACGCGCTGCATCTGCCCGCCGGAGAGCGTGCCGATCGGCCGGTTCTCGAAACCGTTGAGGCCAACGGACGCAATCGCGCGGAGGATTTTGTCGCGCGCGGCCTTGCCGATGCCGCCGAACAGGCCGGTCCCGCGCCACAGCCCGGTGCCGACGAAATCGAACACCGAGATCGGGAAGCTGCGGTCGATCTCCGCGCTCTGCGGCAGATAGGCGATATCGCGGCTATCGAGGCCGCCGAGATGGATGCTGCCGTCGAGCGGCCTGAGGATTCCGACAATGCCGCGCAGCAGCGTCGACTTGCCGGCACCGTTCGGGCCGATCACGGCGACCAACGCGCCGGGCGCGACCTCACCATTGAGATGGTGCACGGCCGGATGCCGGTCATAGCCGAGCGTGACGTTGTGAAAGTGCAGCGCCGCCATCCTCACCTCATCGCCAGGAAGACCACGGCCCAGAGCAGGGCGCAGACGGCCACTGCAGCCGCAAGGCGGCCGGCCATGGTCATGCGCAGGATCGACCAGGGCGCCGCCTGGGCCGGATGCGGCGAGGCCGCATCGTGGACATGGGCGTGGGTGTGGTCGTGCCCGTGCGAATGGTCGTGGGAATGGCCATGAGCATGGTCGTGATGATGGACGTGGGACGCGGCGGGAACCATGCCGAGGACGTTATATTATAACATTACCCCTGTCCACGGCACCTCAGGGCTTGCCGATCACCATCGCGATGGCGGCGGCGACGAAGGGGAACGGCACCGACACCGCGCAGCGGAACCAGACGAAACGGGCCGGCATGAACGGGATTTCCCACAAGATCACCCGCTGGAAGGCGAACAGGGCCCAGGCGACGACGTAGGCGACCACCTGCGGCACCCCGCCGCCGGACTTCAGCGCCACCGTGCCGATGGAGAAGCCGATCACCGGTCCGCCGGGCGTGGCCGCGCCGGCAATCACGGCGCTTGCGACCCCCAGCCAGCCGCTGTCGGGACCGAGCCAGCCGGTGATCACCTCCTGCGGGATGATGGCGGCGATGTAGCCGGAGCCGATCACGCCGAGCGCGATCCGCGGCACGATGTTGATGAAGTCCATCGAGCCTTCGCGCAGCGAGGCCTTGAACACCGGAGGGCCACGGCGGAAGGCAATCAGGCCGACGCCGAACACCGAGCCCCACAGCAGGATGTCGATGAGGAGTGCCGCGCTCAATTCGCGTCCTCGTCGCTTTCGCGCTTCGGATAGAGCCGGACGTAGACGAAGCGGCCGAGCGCGCCGGCGAGCACCGGCAGCGGCAGCGAGATCAGGATCCGCCACAGCGTGAAATCGGTGCCCATGATCGGGATTTCCCAGGTCACCGCCCGGCCATAGCCGATCAGCGTCCAGCTCACGACCATGGCGATGGTGGCGCCGAAATCGGCGCCGACCGCGAGCAGCGCGCTCGCCACGGGATAAGCCGTGAAGGGCCCGCCCGGCAGGATCGCGCCGAAGGCGGTGCCGATCAGAAGGCCCATCAGGCCGGATTTCGGCCCGAGCGAGCGCGAGACTTTTTCGTGCGGCAGGATTTCCGAGATGAAGGCGCCGAGCAGGCAGCCGGCCAGCACGCGCGGCAGGATGCCGCCGAACAGCGAGAGATCGTGGGTGAGGATGTCGAGAACGCCGTCGGTGCCGTCACGCCGCCACACCAAGGCTGCGCTCACCGCCACCAGGGCCGCGATGATGATCGTCGACCAGCCGATCGGCTTGCGCACGCGTCCAGGCCGCGGTTCGGACTCCACGTCCTCGGCAGGCGCCGGCTTGTTCGGGGAAGGTTCTGACAACGGGTGTGGATCGGATCGAGGGTGATGCTCGATCCTGATTAAGGGCGCAGTCCACACGATGCAAACGGTACGATGACAGACCCGTGCGCGCGCCACGCAGGGCAATTCCGCACAGCAAAAAGGCGGACGCGCGGGCGACCGCCTTTTCGTTTCTGTCATTCCGGGGCGGCGAAGCCGAGCCCTGAAGACGCGTTGGCTTACGCCTTGTCGAACAGGGACTCGACGTATTCCCAGTTCACGAGGTTCTCGACGAACGCCTTGAGATAGTCGGGGCGGCGGTTGCGGTAGTCGATGTAGTAGGAGTGCTCCCAGACGTCGACGCCGAGGATCGGGGTGGCGCCGTGCACCAGCGGATTCTCGCCGTTCGGGGTCTTGGAGATCTCGAGCTTGCCGTTCTTGACCTGGAGCCAGGCCCAGCCGGAGCCGAACTGGCCGACACCGGCCGCCTGGAAGTCGGTCTTGAACTTCTCGAAGCCGCCGAGGTCCTCGTTGATCTTCTTCTCGAGCTTGCCCGGCAGCTTGGTGCCGCCGCCATTGGGCTTCATCCAGCTCCAGAAGTGGATGTGGTTGTAGTGCTGGCCGGCATTGTTGAACACCGCGGGGTTCTTGCCGAACGAGCCCTTGACGATCTCCTCAAGGGACTTGCCTTCCCATTCGGTGCCCTTGAGCGCGTTGTTGCCGTTGGTGACGTAGGCCTGATGATGCTTGTCGTGGTGGAATTCGAGCGTCTCCTTCGACATGAACTGGCCGAGGGCGTCATAGGCGTAAGGGAGTGGGGGCAGCGTGAAGGTCATGGGTTCTTGTCCGCAACTGGGTGGGGAACGTGTTCTAACGGTCACCCCTTATAGAAGGTTCCTCGGCCATTAAATACCTCTGAATTTGCGAAAACGCGTGATGCGGACGCCGGGACCGATTGCATAAAATCGTCACAGCACGCGGACATTCGAGCAGGCTTGATGGCTCGACGCAAAATATCATTGCCTTTGAAGTGCTTATGGCAGAACGAATGCACCGCGAACCGAACATGCGAAGGACAGGCAATGAGCATCGAGATCGACATCTTGAACGGCGATGCCTCGTGGCCGATCGCCGAGCCGCTGCATCAGGCGGTCTGGGGACCACATATCGTCGCGGACAAGCCCTGGGCTCACGTCAAATGGGATAACGCCCAACTTCGCGTGCTGATCGAGACGCCCGAGGACGGCCTCGTCTGCCATGTCGGCATCTACTTCCGCACCATCACCTGGAACGGACAGAAGGCGCATATCGGCGGCATCGGCGGGGTCTGCACGCGCGAGGACCGGCGCGGCCGCGGCTATGCGACCATGGCAATCGACGCGGCGGTGCACACCATGCGCGCCAACGAGGCTGTCCGCTTCGCGCTGCTGTTCTGCGAGCCGCACAATGCCGCGTTCTACGAGGCCCGCAAATGGCGCCCCTTCACGGGCGAGGTCTATTGCGAGCAGCCGGAGGGACGGATTCGCTTCACCCACATGGCGCCCTACGTCTTCGACATCGTTCGTGCGCCGACGCTCGGCACCATCGACCTCTGCGGCTTGCCCTGGTGAGCCCTGCGTGAGGCGCGGCTGGCGCGGGCCCAACGCGCCCTATAACATGTCGGTCATCATTCAATATTCCGCCCGGTGAACATGACGATCGACGCCCCGATAGACGCCGCCCCGCCGCGTGCCCCGGCCGCCGCGCGTGCCCCGGTCGCCTTCCCCATCGCCAGCCTGCTGACGGCGCCGATCCTGCCGACGCTGCTGCGGCTCGCGATCCCCAACATGATCGCGATGGTCGGAAGCACGCTGGTTGCGATCGCCGAGACCTCCTATATCGGCCGACTCGGCACCGTCCCGCTGGCTGCCATCGCGCTGGTGTTTCCGTTCGCGATGCTGACGCAGATGATGAGCGCGGGCGCGATGGGCGGTGGCGTGTCGTCCGCGATCAGCCGGGCGCTCGGCGCAAATGACCGCGACCGCGCCGCGACGCTGGCACTGCATGCCGCCATCATCGGTCTCTGCGGCGGACTGTTCTTCACGGTGATGATGCTGGTCTTCGGCCGCTCGTTCTTCACGCTGCTCGGCGGCCGCGAGCGCGTGCTCGAGGAGGCCAGCGGCTATTCACAGGTGCTGTTCTCCGGCGCGGTCGCGATCTGGCTCGTCAACACGCTGGCCTCGGTGATCCGCGGCACCGGCGACATGCGCCTGCCCTCGATGACGCTGATCGGGGCGAGCGTGCTCCAGATCGCACTCGGCGGCACGCTGGGGCTCGGCCTGTTCGGCGTGCCGCAATTCGGTATGCCCGGTGTCGCCGCCGGCCAGCTGATCGCCTTCACCTGCGCCGCGATCTTCTTTCTCTGGTATCTCCTGTCCGGCCGCAGCCGGCTGCCGCTGGATTTCCGCGCTTTCCATTTCGAGCGCGCGATGTTCCTGGACATTCTCAAAGTGGGCGCGGTCGCCTGCCTATCGCCGCTGCAGACCGTGCTCACCATCCTGATCTTCACGAAGATCCTCGCGACCTTCGGCACCGAGATGCTCGCCGGCTACGGTATCGGCTCGCGGCTGGAATTTCTGCTGATCCCGATCACCTTCGCCTTCGGCATCGCCTCGGTGCCGATGGTCGGCTTGGCGATGGGCGCCGGGCATGTCGCGCGCGCACGGCGCGTGGCGTGGACGGCAGCGGCGGCCTCGGGCCTCACCGTCGGCACGATCGGACTCGTCGTTGCGCTCGATCCCGCGCTGTGGGTGTCGCTGTTCACGCGCGATCCCGGCGTCACCGCCGCCGCGCACAGCTATTTCCACTGGGCCGGACCGGCTTTCGCGTTCTTCGGCATCGGCGTGTCGCTGTACTTCTCCTCGCAGGGCGCGGCCCGCGTCGGCGGCCCCGTGCTCGCCTCCACGGCGCGGCTTCTGATCGTCGCGATCGGCGGCGTCGGCCTGATGATGGCGCAGGCGCCGGCCTGGACGTTGTTCGCGCTGGTCGGCGGCGCCATGGCCGTGTTCGGGCTCTTGACCGCAGCCTCGGTCGCGCTCGCGCAGTGGGGCAAATGAGCGCAGGCAAATAAGCGCGGGAATGTGATTCCATCCAGCGTTGCACTATCCTGCCGGGCTGCTATGGAGGCGCCTCCATTTTCGAGGCTCCCTCCATGACTTCCAGATTCGCTGCTCTCATCGTCATCCTGGCTGCACTGTTTGGCGCGACTGCCGCCCACGCGCAGAGCGCCGACGGGACCTGGCTGACCCAGGCCGGCGATGCGCGCGTGAAGATCAGCAAGTGCGGCGGCGGCATCTGCGGCAACATCGTCTGGCTGCGCGAGCCCTACGATACCGCGACCGGCCAGCCCGCCACCGACAGCAAGAATCCCAATGCCGCGCTCGCAAGGCGCCCCATGATCGGCCTGCCGCTGTTCAGCGGCATGCAGCCCTCAGCGCCGAACAAATGGTCGGGCCAGATCTACAATGCCGACGACGGCAGCACCTATGCGAGCAGCGTCAGCGTAACAGGCGCGGACTCACTGCGGGTCGAAGGCTGCGTCGGGGCGCTCTGCGGCGGCGAGACCTGGACGCGCGCGGGGCGATAAGATCGACGAACTCTCGTGCCCCGGACGCAGCGCAGCACAAAGTGGTGCGCTGCAGAGCCGGGGCCCATCGCAGTGTGGGTCCCGGCTCCGCGCAGCGTCACTGCGTGCCGCAGCGCGTCCGGGACACTAAAATCTTTTACCCCATCATCGCCTTCAGCGCCGTCGCCGCCGAGGCGTAGCCGCCGCGCGCGCCGTCGATGAAGTGCACGTGATCGCTGCGCAGCGCCGACGGCGTGAAGCAGGTCATCATGGCGGCGTCCTGCTGGTGGAGGCCGTAGCGCACGACGCCGTCGCGCGCAGCGGTCGCGAGACGATCGCTGAGGGCGCGTTCGAGCTCGCTGGTGCAGTCGAGGATCATGCGCAGGCCGTCGTCATATTTCCTGAAGTCGGAGTTCTCGACCACCTGGCGCTTGTAGAGATTGGGCACGAAGCCGCCGACCTTGAGGTCGAAACGCATGATCAGATAGACGAACAATGTGTAGGCGAGCACGCTGGCGCGGCGTGCAAGCAGCGGACCGCCGCGCTTGGTACGGGCTTCGAATTCCAGCCCCTGCGGCGGCCATTTCAGGGGCGGCCCCTGCGGCGGCACCGGGCGGCTACCATCCGGACTGCGTTCGACGAGATGGATGATGTCCTCGATCACCTTGCGGAACGCCTGCGGATCGGCGCCGCGCGCCGGCATCACCAGCACCGACAGGATCAGGCCGCGTGCGGCCGGCATCACCTCGAAGCGACACGACAGGCCGGACAGATCGGGCTGCGTGCCGGCGGGCGCCTCCGCGACCGCAAACTCGCCGCGCTTCATCGCGGCGTCGGCGAAGGCGAGCCCGCCGCCGGAGAACATCGCATAGGACAGGTTCGCCGACGGACCGAAGCGTGCGACGCGCACGTCGAGCCCCTGCGCGCGGATCGCGCCCACCGGCACCAGCGCGACGCGCATTTTCAGATCGAGATCTTCCCGCACCCAGGTCGCGGTCGCGGCCAGCGCTTCGCGGGCAGCCGCAAGATCGTCAGGCGCGACCGCAAAACTGGCGCCGTCGCCGCCGAACACGAAGGGGAATTCGCGTCCCTCCAATGCGTTCGTCACCGCCGCGATCACGGCGGCACCGGCCATGTTGACCGCCTTGTAGCGCTGCGCGGCGATCGCCTTGGTGGAATCGACGATGTCGGCCACCCCGATGCTCCACGCGTCCGGCAGCGGCGAATAGAGCGCAGGGTCCATCAGGCTGGTGAAGCCGCGAAAGACCGGAATGCCGCCATAGAAGGATTCGCCAGATGTCATCGGGAGATGCCGGATGGTTGGGACGCGTGTCCGAAAGAAATACGTGGCAGGATCGATCCGGGTTCGCCGGCCGGCGCCCCCTTTCAATCTTTGGCCGAAACGGGGTCGGACAACAAGATCGCGCCGCAATGCCGCAGCGGATCATTGATCGACATCAAGTGAACGGCCGGGGAGAACGGCTACCGTTGGTCATTCCGAAGGATGCATGGGGCGATCGAGGTGTCCGACTCCGACAACAGGGACTCCACCGCTTCGGTGCGCCGACGCACCGGGCTAGACCCGGTCAGTGCGGTGAAGATGCCTGAAAAACTGACCGCAGCCGTCGATGCCTGGGCTGAAGCCCATCGCCTGACCCGTTCGGATGCGATCTGCCAGCTGATCGAGCTGGGCCTGAAGATCGCGCCCCCGGCACTGACGTCGGCACACGCGGTCGCATCGGACGCGACCAGGATCGAAGAGCTGGCGGTGCACCAGATCGAAGCGCTGCTGGATCCGGGATTGGCCGTGGACGAGCGCGAACGCCGCATCCGCCGCCTCACCGAGGGGCCGCCGGAATTCTCACACGAACGGATTGACTTGCCGAAGCACCGGACGTGAGTGGCTAGTGCAGCTTCTCGTCCTCACGCTTGCGCAACGCGGATGCGGGGGCATCGTGACAGCCGACCAGGCGCACGAATTGCTGCGGATACATCTCGTGGCCGTGATCACCGGAATTCTGATGCGACATCGGCGGACAGCGGACGTCGTCCTTCACACGAGATTGCTCGGTCCGGCCCTTGTTTGAAGCGGTCATGTTCGAGGTGGCCATCGACTGCTCCCCTTTTCGATTAGGGCAGATCGATTGACGTAACACAATCGATTGCGGGGCATCATACGACCAAATCCGGCTGGATGTCATTGCGCCGAATCAACTCAATTGTGGCGGCGGAGTTCCGGTTACGCCGTATTCCCGGCGTCAATCGTAAACACGGTGCCGGTGACGTTGCGGCCGCCCTCGCCGAGCAGATATTCGACCATACGCGCGACGTCCTCGGTCTCCGGCAGGCGGCGCAGCGCGCTGCGCCCGGCAATGCGCTTGCGGCTCTCGTCCGAGAGATTGTGCGTCAGCTCGGTGTCGATGAAGCCCGGCGCGATCGCATTCACGGTGATGCCGAGCTTGCCGACCTCGCGCGCGAGCGAGCGGGTGAAGCCGGTGGCAGCGGCCTTGGTCGCACCGTAAACGGACAGGCCGTTATAGCCGGTGGTCGCGATGATGGAGGAGATGTTGATGATGCGGCCGGCGCCGTCCGCCATCATCTGCCGCGCGACGTATTTGGTGAGGATGATCGGCGACAGCACGTTGAGCTGCACCAGCGCCTCGATCTCCGAATTGTGCATGGTGGCGAGCAGGCCTTCGGTACCGAGGCCGGCATTGTTGACGAGGCCGTAGATCGGGCCGAACTCGTCGCGCACGAGCTTTGCGAAGGCCGGAATCGCGTCGATCACGGCGAGATCGCAGGCGCGGAAATGCAGGCGCCCGCCGGACTCGGCGATGGCCGCCTTGAGCTCGTCGCTCTCGCGCCGCGCCGCCGCGATCACGTTGTAGCCGGCGCCGGCGAGGCGCCTGCCGATCGCAAGGCCAATACCGCGGCTGCCGCCGGTGACGAGGACATTATGCATCGGTGCGCGCCAGTTTGCCGGCCGGGGTGACGTCGAGCGTCTCGACGAAACGGATCACCGCCGGCACCTTGTGGGACGCGAGCTGGGCGCGGCACAGATCCAGGATCTGGTCCCGGATCTCCTTCGCCCGCGCCTGATCCGTGCCGTCGGCAAGGATCACGTCGGCGACGACGATGCCGCCGGTGATCGGGCTCTTGCGCGATTTCGCCCGCGACATCCGCACGTCGGGATGACGGTTGATCACCGCCTCGATCTCCTCTGGGTGAACCTTCAGCCCACCGATATTGATGATGCCACCACGGCGGCCGACGAAATAATAGCGATCGCCGCGCAATTCGACAATGTCGCCGCTGTCGACGAAGCCGTCGCCATCGGTGAGCGCGGCGGCATTGCGGCCGACATAGGCATGCGCGGTGCGGCTCGAGCGGATGCGCAGCGAGCCGTCGACGACCTTCATCTCGACGCCGTTGCGGTTGCCGAGATAGTCGGCCGGAAAACCTTCCAGCCCGTCATTGACGGCGAAGCCGACGCCGGCCTCGGTGGAGGCATAGGCATGGCCGACGGACGAATCGGGGAACGCCGCCTTCAGGCCATCGAGCACCGCCTGGTCGGCGATCTCGCCGGAGAGGCGGACGTAGCGAGGGGCGAACTGCGCGGCCGAGCCGCTCATCAGGAGCTTGCGCCAGTGCGAGGGCGTGCCGGAGATGTGCGAGACGCCGCGCGCATTGAGCCGCGTGACGTGGTCGGCGAGCGCCTCATGCGGATCCGACAGCACCATGGAGCCGCCGGAGAGAACGGCGCGGAGGAAGATTTGCAGGCCGCCATAGCGGCGGATGTCGTAGAACGTCGCCCACACCGGCGCGGGTCCGCGCGCAGGGCCCTCGGCGACGATGGCGCCGGTCAGCGCTTCCAGCGTCTGGCCGACGATCTTGGGCACGCCGGAGGTGCCCGAGGTGAGCATCAGCCATTCCGTGGCGCGCTCGGTCCTGGCCGGCGCGACAGCTTGAAGCGGCAATTGTGCGATGACGACGAGCGACACGCCCATCTCGGCCCAGCGATCGGGCTCGTCAGTGACGACGGCATCGACGCCGGCATCGGCGATCAGTGCCTCGAGATGCGCCGGATTGAGATCGGGCGGGCACAGCAGCATGCGAAGGGCGATGCCGTCGAGCTCGATCATGGCAACGCCGGATCGGAGCTGGTCGGACAGCTTGAGCAGCACGCAGCGGCCAGACAATTCACCCAGACGGCCGCCAAGGACCGTCTGCGACAGAATATCGGTCAGCGACACGCTATCACGCGCGTCGGACAGCGTGCGACCCGTCAGCTCAGGGCTCAGATAGTCGCGAAGCGCAAAGGTCTCACGCGGGGACATTTTCGTAGGCCCGCACGAAATCGCCCACGGTGGCGGGGAACGCTGCGTCCTCGGAAATGGTGAAGGGGTCGACGCCGGTCTCGTCTTCCAGACGCGCGACAAGAATTGCGAAGGCGAGCGAGTCAAAACCCGTCTCGTGCAGCGACAGATCGTCCGACAGCGCGGGAAGCGTGACGTGCTGCTCCTTGGCGATCTGCTGGATCGCTTCGATGACCTTAGACCTTACCGACATGGCTGGCTCGCTTTTCGTTATCGTTGGTGTTGCGGCGGCTCTTGATGACCGCCTCGCCATGGCCGCTTGTTTACCCGACAGAAGTAAATGGCTTCTTGGACAATTCAGATAAAATTGGACCTATCTGGCGGATTTTGGCGGGGCTACAGCCTGATCGAGCCGTCGATGATCTGCGAATACGTACCTGAATCGACCGCGACATAGGCGCCGGACTTCGGCTCGAGCATGAACAACGGCTCGGAAATCGTGCCCGGATCAAATCCTTCCCGCGCGAGGTCGCCCTTCTTCTGCTTGAACGTCTCGGTCGCGTCGAGTTCGCGCGAGATACGGATGAAGACGGGACGGGCATAGGCCGGCAGGCGCCGCGCGAGATGTGCAGGCAGCGCCTCGATGTCAAAACCCTCATTCACCATGATGGCGCTCATGCCGGCGCGGCCGTCGGCCTCGGGAATGCTGACGCCATAGGTGGTGGCGTCGATCACCCCTGTGAACTCGCGCACGGCGTCGTTGACCTCCGAGGTCGCGACGTTCTCACCCTTCCAGCGGAAGGTGTCGCCGATGCGATCGACGAAGTGAAAAAAGCCCTTGTCGTCGAGCCGCATCAGATCGCCGGTGCGAAACCAGGCATCGCCCTTGGCGAAGACGTCGCGCAGGATCTTCTTCTCGGTCTCGCCGACATCCGTGTAACCCTCGAAACGGCCACCGCCCTGATCCGCGCTGCCAATGCGGCCGATCGCTTCCCCCGACTCGCCGCGAGCGCAGGCGATGCAAAAGCCCTCGTCATTGCGCAGCGGCGCGCCGCTATCGGGATCGAGCTTGACGAGGCTCGCCGGGAAACGATGCGCAAGCAGCGGCGGGATGCGGCCGATTGCGCCCGGCTGCTCCTCGACGTTGAACAGCGAAAAATTGCCTTCGGTCGCCGCATAGAATTCGAGGATGCGCGGAATGGAAAAGCGGCCCTGGAAATCCTCCCAGATGTCGCCGCGCAGGCCGTTGCCGCAGACCAGCCGCAGGCGATGCCGGTTCTCGTATTCCGACGGCGGCGCCTTGAGCAGATAGCGGCAGAGCTCGCCGATATATTGAAACAGCGTGCAGTCGTGCCGCACGATGTCGGGCCAGAAATTCGAGGCCGAGAATTTGTCGGCGATCACCACCGAGCCGCCGGCGGCGAGCATGCTGCACGGCGCGACGATGCCGCCGACCGAATGAAACAGCGGCAGGCAATCATAGAGACGATCCTGCGGCGTGGCGCCGGTGAGACCGGCGAACCAGAAGCCCCAATTGAGGATGCGGCGGTGGCTGATGCTTGCCGCTTTGGGCAGGCCGGTGGTGCCGGACGTGTAGATCAGCAGCGCGCGATCGTCGATGGTGACATCGCCATGCTCGTCCGGCGAGAGCGGACCGTCACCAAGGGCGGCAAGCGCAACGTCGATCGCATCCTCGCTGCGGGCATCCCCGTTCGTCCAAACCTTGGCCTGCGTCTTCAGATACGGCGCCGCGCTCTCCAGCACTTCCGCGAGCTCATGCGCGACGATGATGTGCAGGGGCTTTGCGACGTCGATGCAATGCGCAAGCGACTGTCCCACAAGTTTCGTATTGAGCAGCGCCACCACGCCGCCGATCCGGCTGATGCCGAGCCACGCCGCGACATAGTCGATGCCGTTCGGCATGATCAGGGCGACGGTATCGCCCTTGGCCACACCAACGGAGCGCGCCCAGCGCGCGTAGCGGTTGATCCGTTTCGACAGGCCTGCGTAGTCGAGAGTTGTTTCGCCTGCGACCAGCGCGACGCGGCCCGGCTGGCGCTGCGCCCAATCGTCGATGACGTCGGCGAACAGGCGGCCCGGCAGCGTCTCGATCCGCGCGGTCAGCTCGATCGCCTTCAGCCAGATCTTTGAAGCCGAGGGTGCGCGCGCGGCTTTCGGTTGCTCGATGACACCGGTCGTCATGCCGTTCATTCTTTCGGAACGTGTCTGCTGGTTCCCCGAGTTTAGCTCGCGCGTCCTGCCCAGGTGTTAAGAGACAAGGTAAAACCCCGTTAGTGCGCGATTAACTCTAGTCATCCTTTACCAAGCCGGCGGGATCGGCGTGCGCGGCCACGCAATTCTTGCGATAGCAACGCGAGAGCGGGGATGCAGATCATGATCACCAGACGACATTTCCTCCAGGGCGCAGCCTGTACCGCAGCCGCGCTCGCCGCGCCGCGCGCTTTCGCCCTCGGCAACCCCTCTTATCCCTCGCGTAGCGTGAAATGGGTGGTGCCCTACGCGCCGGGCGGAGCCACCGACGTGCTGTCGCGGCTGCTCTGCCAGCGCCTCTCCGACCGGCTCGGCCAGACCTTTGTCGTCGAGAACAAGCCCGGTGCCGGCAGCAACATCGGGACACAGGCGGTCATCACGTCGGCCCCCGACGGCTACACGCTGCTGCTGACCTCGACCGCGAACGCGATCAACGCCTCGTTCGACCCGGCACTGCCGTATGATTTCGCCAAGGGCATCGCGCCGGTCGCGGGCGTTGCGCGGATTCCGCTGGTGCTGGTCGTCAACAACGATCTGCCGGTGAAGAGTGTCGCCGACTTCATTGCCTACGCCAAGGCCCAACCCGGCAAGATGTCGGTCGCCTCCTCCGGCATCGGCACCTCGCTGCATCTCTCCGGCGAGCTGTTCAAGTCGATGGCCGGCGTGCAGTTCACCCACGTGCCCTATCGCGGCTCCGCACCTGGATTGACTGACGTGATGAGCGGGCAGATCCAGGGCATGTTCGACAACGTCACCTCGTCATTCGAGCTGGCGCGCGCCGGCAAGCTGCGCGCGCTCGGCGTCACCACGCGCGAGCGCTCGGAGATCCTGCCCGACGTGCCGCCGATCGCGGACACCCTGCCCGGTTACGAGACATCGTCGTTCTACGGCGTCGGCGCTCCGCACGACACGCCGCGCGAGATCGTCGATCTGCTCAATCGCGAGATCGACACCGCGTTGTCCGACGCCGAGATCAAGGCCCGCATCGCCGAGCTCGGCGCGATCCCGCTGCACGGCAACGCCGGCGAGTTCGGCAGCATGCTCGCTGCGGAGACCGACCGCTGGCGCAAGGTGGTGGAGCTGTCGGGGATCAAGAAGGAGTAGCGATCTCGCGGCGAAGCCTTTCGGCCGCGCGAAGCTAGGCGCTCTCGGACAAACGGGCTATGCTTTTCTACCCTGCGTTGTCAGGGTTGCGAAAAGGAGACGGCCCATGGCTCTCGACCCCCTCGAGTTTCCTGTCCAGGCCATCCCGTTCGGGCGGCCGCTGACCCATTTTGCCGGCCGCGTCAGGGGCGGACAGGCCAGGGTCGTCGCGATCGGTTCGTCGACGACGGCAGGCGAAGGAGGCATCGCTCCCTATCCGCAACGATTGCTCGCGGACCTCCGGATACGATTTCCAAATGCCGGGATCGAGGTGATCAACCGGGGCGTCGGCGGCGAAGAGGCTCCCGCCGAGCTCAAGCGGTTCGACCATGATGTCTTCGATCTGAACCCAGATCTCGTCATCTGGCAGGTCGGCACCAACTCAGCGTGGCAACCCGCCGATCAGAATCCTCCGTCGTTCGAGGCCACCACTCAGGCCATCCGTGACGGCGTTGACCGGCTGCTCGCCAGCAAGGAAATCGACGTGATCCTGATGGACCTGCAATATGTGCCGGCGTTGCTGACACCGGCCAAGCTCAAGAAGGCGGAGGCCATCGTCGAGGCGATCGGCCAGATCGCGGATGCAAAGCGCGTCAACGTCTTCCGCCGCTTCGCCTTGATGAAGGCCTGGCACGATGTCGCAAAGATTTCGTTCGATCGCATGGTCGACCCCGGCGATGACACCAGGCTCCACGCAAGCGACTGGACCACGGACAAGATGACCTGGCAATTGACCGATGCGATCGTCGCCGCGGTCAACAAGGTGCCGCCGTCCGGAAAATCACTCGGCAGCTGATCCCTGCACGGTCCGTCGGATTGCCGCGGCGCAATGCGGCCGGCGCGCTAGCCGTTTCTGCGGTGGCGCAGCGGCGCGTTGACGGGATAATACGGATTGAGATCGCAGGTCGCGGCGCGGCCTGTCGCCGTGGCACGGCACTGCGGCAGCGAGGTGAAGGAGCAGTCGTACCACTCTCCGCCGCCACCGCTCGCACCGGAATAGACGTGCATGCAGACGGGATAGCGCGGATCAAAGGTCTGCGCGTGCGACGGCGCGGCTGCGACCAACGCGCCGACAGTCACAACCAGGCCGAATGAGCTACGCATGGCGGATGCTCCTGCACACCGCTGCGCGGGTCAGTACTGCGGCTTCTTGTGACGCTTGCGCGGGGGCGGCGGCGGCTCGTCGAAGGCGTAGTAGGGATTGACGTCGCAGCTCGCGGAGCGGCCCGACGCCGTGGCGCGGCACTGCGGGATGGAGGTGAAGGAGCAATCATAATAGTCGCCGCCACCACCCCAGCCGCCGGGCGAAAACACGTGCATGCACACCGGGTAGCGCGGATCATAGGTCTGCGCACTGGCATCTGCCGCCACGAACAGCGTGGCAATGGCGGTAAGGGTCAGGATCGGCAAACGCATGGACTTAATCCTCGAATCGGTGACGTCGGCGGATCTGATGCCGACGGATTCCTATGGCATAACACCACGCCGGAGGCGACTGTTCCTAGGGACAGATGACGCCAAGGTGAGTGCGGCGCGCTGCGCTATCCGCTCAGCCCCTGCAACACCAGCCGGTTCAACCGCGCGGCAAACGCCGCCGGGTCTTCCGGCAATTCGCCGTCCAGGATCTGTGCCTGTTCGAGCAGGAGCAGGCTGAGGTCGTCGACCGCCTTCGAGCCTGCCTGGGCCCTGGTGATCGCGGTGACCAGGGGATGGCGCAGATTGATCTCGAGGATCGGCTTGGTGCGCGTGCCCCGGTTCTGCTGGGTCAGGATACGCTCGAGCTCGCGGCTTGGGCCCTGGCTGTCGGCGACGAGACAGGAGGCCGAGCTGGTGAGGCGCGTCGAGGCCTTGACGTCGCTGACGCGCTCGCCGAGCGCGGCCTTGATCAGGGCGATGGTGGCGGCTTCATCGGCTTCAGGCTCGTCCTTCTTCGCCTCGTCCTTGTCGTCGACGCGCGGGATCAGGTCGAGGTTGAGATCGCCCTGGCTCAGCGACTTCAGCGGCTTGCCTTCGAAGTCCGACGGCATCGATGTCCAGAAGGCATCGACCGGATCAGACAGCAGCAGCACCTCGATGCCGCGTGCGGTGGCGGCCTCCAGCCGCGGATTGGACTTCAACCGCTCGATGCTGTCGCCGACGAGATAATAGATCTCGGTCTGGTTTGGCTTGAAGTCGGCGATGACCTGCTTCAGCGATCGCTTCTCGCCCGATGTCGTGGTGAAGCGCGACAGCGCGAGCAGCTTTTCGCGACGCTCGAAATCCTCGTAGATGCCTTCCTTCAGCACCGCGCCGAAAGCGTCCCAGATCTTGACAAAATTCTCCGCGTCCTTCTCGGCGAGGCTTTCGAGCTCGGACACGACGCGGGTCGCCACGGCCTTGCGTATCTGCGCCAGCTGCGGATTGTTCTGGAGCATCTCACGCGAGATGTTGAGCGGGAGATCCTCGCTGTCGACGACGCCGCGGACGAAGCGCAAATAGCCCGGCAGCAAATCGGCGTCGTCAGTGATGAAGACGCGGCGGACGTAGAGCTTGACGCGGCCCTTGCGGTTCGGCTCGAACAGGTCGAACGGCTTGGTCGACGGCGCAAACAGCAGGACGGCATAGGAATAACGGCCCTCGGCGCGATAGTGCAGCGTCATCGCGGGATCGTCGAAGGCGGATGCGATCTGCTGATAGGCCTTCTTGTAGTCCTCCGCGGTCAGCTCGGATTTCGAGCGCTGCCACAGCGCGCTCGCCGAATTGATCTGGCGCGGCTCGCCCTCTTCCGGCACCAGCTCGATCGGGAACAGGATGTTGTCGGAATAGGCCCCGACGATGCGCTCGATCTCGTAGGTCTCGAGATATTTCTTCGCGTCGTCCTTCAGGTGCAGGACGATCTCGGTGCCGCGCGCCAGGCGCGCCGCTTCCTCGTCGCCGGCGCGGGCGATCTCGAAGCCGGAGCCGCCTTGGGAGCTCCAGGTCCAGACGTCGTTCTCGCCGGCGTGGCGGCTGATCACGACGATCTTGTCGGCGACCATGAAGGCCGAATAGAAGCCGACGCCGAACTGGCCGATCAGGCCGAGGCCATCCTTGGCCTCCTTCAGCTTCGACACGAACGCCTTGGTGCCGGAGCGGGCGATGGTGCCGAGATGGTCGATCAGCTCCTGCCGCTCCATGCCGATGCCGTTGTCGGCGATGACAAGCGTTCCGGCCGTCTTGTTCGGGATGATGCGGATCTTGAGCGCGTCGCCCTCGCCCAGCAGCGCGGGACTGGCGATCGCCTCGTAGCGCAGCTTGTCGCAGGCGTCCGAGGCGTTGGAGACGAGCTCGCGCAGGAAGATGTCGGTCTCCGAATAGACGGAGTGCACCATGAGGTGCAGGAGCTCGGAAACCTCGGCCTGGAATGGCTGCGTATGCACAGCCGTGTCTGACGTCGTCATGCGTTTACCCGGTCAAAACGGAAAGGGAAGAAACCCGGGATATAACGCGAGGGGATACGGGATCAAGTGGACGTGAAGAATCGCCCTCCCGGCGGGAGGACGATTTGTCCGGTGGGCGAGGCGAATCAGGTCACGCAGCGGCCGGGCTGGAGCAGTTTTGCGACTTCGGTCAGCGAGCTGACCATCGGCTCGCAGGCGATCGTCGGCCGGTTGCGCGCCTTCTTCTGGTTCTGGAGCAGCGCCGGCGGCTTGGCGTTGCCGGTCTCGATCACCGCGGGGACCCGCAGCAGCACCGAGGTGTCGGCGAGGTCGTTCAGCCGCATCGACACGGTGCGGGTGGGAACTGCGGCCTGCTTGATCTCGGCGAGCCGGTCGGCCTTGCCGGTCCGATTGACGTTGTGGTCCGGCTTGTCGGCGACCGCCTGCCAGCGGTCGGCCAGATCATGGCCGGAGGCCAGTTGCACGGCGCCGACCTGGACGGCGCCCAGCGTCGCAGCAATTGCGACGGCACCCAAAAATACCTTTTGAATCTGTGACATGGCTGTCGGTCCCTCGCCCCATGGCGATCGCGGGAACAACGCGGGCGGAGGACCGGGGGTTCTCGGCCGTTACGATCACTTAACCGTGTGCGAAACGCCGGTCGCCCCTGCAAAAAAATTCGCAACGGGGTGGAACGACTCCGGCAGTGGAGAGTCGTCTCAACAGCCGGCTATTCCCCCCTGCCCCATAAGCCGGTGACGTAGGGCGCGACTGTGGTGATGCCAGTCGCGCCTTACTTTTTTCTGGGGCTCACCTCGCCTTCCCCGCCAGCCACTCCCGCCCTTCGCCATAGAGCTTCTCGACCTCGGGCCCGATCAGGCCCGGCATGTCGCGTTTGACCTTGTAGCCGATCAATTCCTGCATGTAGGCGAGGTGGCGATAGCCCTCGGGCAGCGCGGCGAGCGCTTGCCGGTCGAGGCGGAGCGTCGCGGCGGGATCGACCGGGTCGATCCGGTCCTTCTCGTAGATCGGCTGGCGGCGGACGATGCCCCATTGGCCCTTCCGCTTCTCCAGGAAATCGTAGAATCGCCCGGTGCAGACGACATCGCAGACCACGTCATGCACCGGCGCGCGCTGCGAGATGGTCATCTTGGTTTGCGCGATGGCCCGCGCGCCCTCCAGATCGATGCTGGTGCCGCCGAGGAAATGCAGGATGCGCACGCCCTTGGCAAATCCCTCCTGGCTGACGCGCATGAAATCCCGCGCCGGCCCCTGAAACCAGGTGGCGGACATCCAGCCCTCTTCATGCCAGACCGTGGCAAAGCGCTCCCAGTCACCGGCGTCGCGCCACACCGCCCAATTCTCGACGAGGTCGCGGATGGCGAGGCGATCGAGCAGTTGTTGGTCCATATTAAGTCTCTCCGGCGGCTTGAGGCTGCGAATGGATGTCATCGGCCCGAAATATCAACGGGGCAATTGAGCCGCCGTCAAGCGCGCTTCCCAGCCCCTCGAATTGCCCACACCTGCTCGAACGCAGTACGAGCAGCAATCCTTGCAATCAACCTGATGGCGATTAATATCCGCGTCGATGCAGATGAAATTCCCCTTGCTGGCCGCACTTCTCGGATTGCTCGCGGCTTTTCCTGCGCATGCGCAGACCGATACGCAGAGCGAGAGCGTCAAAGCCTGGAAGGCAAAGCTGTCGGCACACATCGCCAGGAGCAGGGTATTTCCAGCTGAGGCAATGGGGCAAACCGGTGAGGCCAAGGTAGGCTTCGTCATCGACCGGTCCGGCAAGCTGATCTCGCATGCGTTGGCTGAGAGCACCGGCTCGCGGCCGCTCGACGATGCTGCGCTGGCGATCGTCGCCCGCGCCGAGCCATTTCCTGCACCGCCTCCGGAGTTGAAGGACGACTCATTATCTTTAACCGTGCCGATTGTCTTTAGCGGCCGTCAATTTCAGGTGCCGCCCTTCGGGGTCGCGCTCAGGCCTGTCCCCGCCGCCACGGAGTCCGATCCCATGGCCGTATGGCGCAAGACGGTCACCGAACATGTCTGGCGCCACAGAGCTTTTCCGTCAGGGGCGATGGGCCAGAAAGGCGATTCCGGCGTCACATTCGTGGTCGATCGTTCGGGCAAATTGATCTCAAGCGCTTTGGTGGAAAGCACGGGCATCGCGTCGCTGGATGCCGCGACGCTCGCCATGGTCGAGCGATCCGTGCCATTCCCAAAACCGCCCGCCGAGGCAAAGGATGATCTGCAGAGAATAACCGTCCTCATGAGCTTCGACGGGACGCAGCCTCCCCCGGCGGGGCCGTCGCCGGAAAGCGAAAAATTTCTCCAATCCTGGATCGAGGATCAGGGCAAGCTGAACGCGAAATCGTCTGGACCGAGCGACGCCAAGCTTAATTCCATGCTTCGCAGCATTTGCCGCGGCTGCTGAGGCGGAGCAAAACGACGACCCGCCACATACAAAAATGGCGCGCCTTGCGGCGCGCCATTTTCCGCTCCAATGGAAACTTCCTTACGCCGCCGGCGCCTTGGGCGTGCGGTTGCGCGAGTTGCGCTGGAAGAACAGCGCCTGGCTCGCCACCGCCGACACCATCGCGGGCTGGAACGGCTTTGAGATCAGGAACGCAGGCTCGGGGCGCTCGCCGGTGAGGAAGCGCTCGGGATAGGCGGTGATGAACACCACCGGCACCTCGAAGGTCCGCAGCAGCTCGTTGACGGCGTCGAGGCCCGACGAGCCGTCGGCGAGCTGGATGTCGGCGAGGATCAGGCCGGGCCGCTTGTTCTTGGCCAGCGCCACCGCATCGGCGTGGGTGCGCGCGACGCCGACGACGTTGTGGCCGAGATTCTTCACCAGACTCTCGAGGTCCATGGCGATGAAGGTCTCGTCCTCGATGATCAGCACGTCGGTGGCAATCTCGGCGGCCATCTCGCGGCCCGCGGCGTCCGCAAGCCGGCGCGTCTCGCCGACATCGGTGCCGAGGATGTAGCCGACTTCCTCTTCCGAAAATCCCTCGAGCGAGAGCAGCAGGAAGGCCTGCCGCGGCAGCGGCGTGATGTTCGACAGCCGTCGCTCGGGCGGCATCGGCAAAGTCGTCACCTCGGAATCCTCGTTGACCGAGACGGAATTCCAGATCTGGGTGAACAGCCGGAACAGACCCGCGCGCGGCCCGTGGCTCTCGTCGAGCACCGCCGGATCCCCCAGCATGGCTTCCAACATGGCTGCGACATAGGCGTCACCGGAGGCCTGGCTGCCCGTCAGGGCGCGTGCATACCGGCGCAACAACGGCAAGTGTTCAGCAACAAGCTGTGAACGGGACATCCCCACTCCATTCATTTCGGGCCAGCCTTGAGGCCCAACCCTGCGGTCAGGCCATAGCGGGGGGGCCCGGGTTCCCCTGCTGGGCTGATTACGCCTCAGGCCAAGAAAAGTTCCGTATTGGGGGGAACTTTTGTTGGCAGCCCGCATTGTGCCTATCCAGGGAACGGCTCCCGGTTGAGAAAACTTCTCGAATTTACAGTCACTTAACTCGGGGAAACGTGGAACAGGTCATGAAAGATCTCAAGTCTCAAGCCAGCAAAAGCACGACCCCCGGCAAGGGAGGGCTCACTCCGGAGATTCAATCCCGGATCGGGCACCAGCTCCGCGCCATGTATGACGACGTGGTGCGGCAGGGGGTTCCAGACCGGTTCGCGGAGCTGATCAAGAAGCTTGATGCGACGGCGGGCACTCCCCAAGATCAAGCCAATGGGGGCTCTAACGACAACAACAATGGGAGGGATTAATGCCTCTCACGGACTCCCTGCGTAACGACATCCTGGCGGCCGTGCCCAGTCTGCGCGCGTTCGCCATTTCGCTCAGCGGCAATGCGGACCGGGCCGACGATCTGGTGCAGGAGACGCTGTTGCGGGCGCTCGCCAACATCGACTCGTTCCAGCCCGGCTCTAACCTGCCGGCGTGGCTGTTCACGATCCTGCGCAACCTGTTCCGCTCCGACTATCGCAAGCGGCGGCGCGAAGTGGAGGATGCCGAGGGCAACTATGCCAAGACGCTGAAGACGCAGCCGTCGCAGAACGCGCATCTCGAGTTCGAGGAATTCCGCACCGCGCTCGACAAGCTTCCGCAGGACCAGCGCGAAGCCTTGATCCTGGTCGGTGCCTCCGGCTTCTCGTATGAGGATGCCGCCTCGATCTGCGGCTGCGCGGTCGGCACGATCAAGAGCCGCGTCAATCGCGCCCGCTCGAAGCTCGCCGCGCTGCTCTATGTCGACGGCGCCGAGGACTTCGGGCCCGACGAGACGGTGCGCGCCGTGATCGGCGGCAGCGGCGGATAGGACCCGGCGTCAATCGAAACCAGATGTGAAGGCGGCCGTTTCTTCGGCCGCCTTCATGTGCGCGCGAATCTCGGCGCGCTGCGTGCTTCCCGGGTCACTCGTCCGCGAAAGTCACGGTGTCCGCCACGCTGGCGCGCGAGGTGCGGTAGCTGTTGACCGTGTGCGCGTTGTCCGCATAGCCGAACGAGATGCCGCAGACGACGCGGCGATCGTCGGCCAGGTTGAAATGGCGGCGGATCAGGCCGGAGTGGCGCGCCAGCGCGGCCTGTGGAATCGTCCCGAGCCCGAGCGCCTGCGCGGCCAGCATGAAATTGCTGACATAGGCACCGCAATCGATCGCACCATAGATGCCGAGCGGCTCGTTGGTGTGAATGATCGCGACATGCGGCGCGCCGAAGAAATTGTAGTTCTCCAGCGCCTGCCTGGCGTAAGCGCTTCTGTCGCCGCGGGCGATGCCGAGCGTGTTGTAGAGCTGAAAGCCGCTCTCGCGGCGGCGATCGAGATAGACGCCGACATATTCGCGTGGCGGGGTGAAGTCGTAATCGTCGCCGAGCCCGCCCGACGCCTCCGTGTAGATCGCTTGGCGAAAGCGCTCCTTGGCCTCGCCGCTGGCGATGATGACCTGCCAGGGCTGGCTGTTGCACCAGGACGCCGTGCGCTGCGCGGTGGTCAGCACGTGCTCGATAGTCGCGCGGTCGACTTCTTTGGCTAAGAAGGCGCGGACGGAGTAGCGCTCGTTGAGGAGTTCTTCGAGCACGCCGATGCGGTCGTTTTGGTTCACTGTAGCGTCCATGGATCAACTCGCGCTCTTCTCGTAGGGTGGGCAAAGGCGCATCGCGCCGTGCCCACAGACAGACTTGCCTCTGAGCATCTGCATATGGTGGGCACGCTTCGCTTTGCCCACCCTACGAGATACAGCGAGAGGCGAGATCACCGCCCCTTGGTCGGGATCTTGTTGTACGGCACGTCCTTGTCGACACGAATATCGCCCGGCAGACCCAACACGCGCTCTGCGATGATGTTGCGCAGGATCTCGTCGGTGCCGCCGGCGATGCGCATCGAGGGCGAGGACAGCAGCATCTGCTGGAACTGGCCCTGCACCGTCTCTTCGTCGCTGCCGGTGAGAACCCCGGCCGCGCCCTGCAGGTCCATGGCGTAGGCCGCGATGTCCTGCAGCATCATGCCTGACACCAGCTTGCCGATCGAATTCTCCGGGCCCGGCCGCTCGCCCTTCGACAGCGCCGAGATCGTGCGGTAGCTGGTGTATTTCAGCCCGCTCGACTTCGCCGCCCAGCTCGCGAGTTTCGAGCGCACGGCGGGATCGTCGATCGCGAGCCCGTCCTCCAGCATCAGGTCGGAGCAAAACTCGAACATCTCGGGCACGCCGGTCGCAAGCCGCGAGCCGATCGACATGCGCTCGTTCATCAGCGTGGTCAGCGAGACGCTCCAGCCTTCGCCGACGGCGCCGAGGCGCTGGCTGTCGGGAATCTCGACATCGGTGAAATAGACCTCGTTGAACTCCTGCATGCCGTTGGCCTGCCTGATCGGCCGCACCTCGACGCCCGGGCTCTTCATGTCCAGGAAGAACATGGTGAGGCCCTTGTGCTTGGGCACGTTCGGATCGGTGCGCGCGATCAACAGGCCATAGTCGGAATAATGCGCGCCGGAGGTCCAGATCTTCTGACCGTTGACGACCCACTTGTCGCCCTTCTTCTCCGCACGGGTGCGAAGACCTGCGACGTCGGAGCCGGCGGACGGCTCGGAGAACAGCTGGCACCAGATCTCCTCGCCCGAGGCAAGCTTCGGCAAGTACCGGCGCTTGGCGTCTTCGCTGCCGAAGGCCATCACCGTCGGGCCGCACATGCCCTCGCCGATCTGGAACGGCTGCGTCAGCTTGCCGTAGACGCCCTCCTCCTGCTGCCAGATCACGCGTTCGATCGGCGTGGCGCCACGGCCGCCATAGTCCTTCGGCCAGTGCAGGCAGGCCCAGTTACCCTCGAATTTCTTCTTCTGCCAGGCCTTGCCGACCTCGACCATGTCGTGCTTGGCGAGCCGGATGCGGCCGAGCGAGGATTTTGACAATTCCTGCTCGAACTCCTTCGGCGCGTTGGCGGCGACCCATTTGCGCGCGATCTGGCGGAATTCGGCTTCCTGCGGGGTGTCGTCGAAATTCATGGCGGACCTCTCAATCCTTGCTCGGTGCGTAGGGTGGGCAAAGCGAAGCGTGCCCACCATCTTCCCTCGTTCTCGACAGAATTGGTGGGCACGGCGCGGCGCGCCTTTGCCCACCCTACGATTCTAACCCCTTCCCTTGGTCGGGATCTTGTTGAACGGCACGTCCTTGTCGACCCTGATATCGCCGGGCAGGCCCAACACCCGCTCGGCGATGATGTTGCGCATGATCTCGTCGGTGCCGCCCTCGACACGCGTGCCCGGCGCGCGCAGCAGCATCGCCTGGAAACGGCCGGCCAGCTCGGCATCCTCGCCGCTGACCACGCCGCTCGCGCCCTGCAAGTCCAGTGCGTAGGTCGCGACGTCCTGGATCATCGAGCCCGCCACCAGCTTGCCGATGGAATTTTCCGGTCCCGGCCGCTCGCCCTTCGACAGCGCCGAGATCGCGCGCATGCTGGTGTATTTCAGGCCGCTCGCCTTCACCGCCCAGTTGGCGAGCCTCGCGCGCACCGCGCGATCCTCGATCGCCGGGCCGTCGTCGAGCATCAGGCTGGAGCAATATTCGAACAGCTCCGGGAAACCGGTCGAGACGGCCGCGCCGATCGCGCTACGCTCGTTCATCAGCGTGGTCAGCGACACGTTCCAGCCGTCGCCGACCTCACCGAGGCGCTGGTGATCGGGGATGCGCACATTGGTGAAATAGACCTCGTTGAAGTCGGAGGCCCCGCTCGCCTGCTTGATCGGCCGCACCTCGACGCCGGGACTCTTCATGTCCAGGAAGAACATGGTGAGGCCCTTGTGCTTGGGAACGGTGGGATCGGTGCGGGTGAGCAAAATGCCGTAGTCGGAATAATGCGCGCCAGAGGTCCAGATCTTCTGGCCGTTGATCACCCAGTCGTCGCCGTCCTTCTCGGCGCGCGTACGAAGCCCCGCGACGTCCGAGCCGCCGGCGGGCTCGGAGAACAGCTGGCACCACACCTTCTCGCCGGAGGCGAGTGGCGGCAGATAGGTGCGCTTGTGCTCCTCGCGCGCGAACGCCATCATGGTCGGCCCGCACATGCCGTGGCCTATGATGAACATGCGGGACAGCTGACCGAACGGCCCTTCTTCCTGCTGCCAAATCACGCGCTCGATCGGCGACGAACCGCGCCCGCCATACTCCTTCGGCCAGTGCAGGCAGGCCCAGCCGGCGTCGGCCTTCTTCTTCTGCCAGGCTTTTGCGACCTCGAGAATGCTGGCGTTCTTGAGCACGGTGCGTCCGAGCGAGGATTTGCGCAGCTCGTCCTCATATTGCTTCGGCGCGTTCGCACCGATCCAGGCGCGCGCCAGGCTGCGAAATTCGGCTTCCTGCGGGGTGTCGTCGAAGTTCATGGTCTCATCTCTCGGTTCGTTCCCCGGACGCTGCGCAGCACGAAGTGGTGCGCTGCAGATCCGGGGTCCATTGCGGCCCCTGGGTCCCGGCTCTGCGGCGCTAAGCGCCGCGTCCAGGACACGATCGACGGCTCACGCCGCGTTCTTCTTGCGCATGCGATCGATCAACTGATCCTCCCAATAGGACAGACTGCCAAGGCCGAGCGCCATCGCATTGGCCCGGCGGTAGTACATGTGGCAGTCGAACTCCCAGGTGAATCCCATGCCGCCGTGAACCTGGATGTTGTTCTTGGCGCAGTGCTGGAACGCCTGCGTCGCGCTGATGCGCGCGGCGGCGGCAGCTTCCGGCAGCTCGGCGGCGTTGGTCGAAAGCGCCCAGGCGCCGTAGTAACTATTGGAGCGCGCCAGCGTCGCGGAGACATACATGTCGGCCAGCATGTGCTTGACCGCCTGGAACGAGCCGATCTGACGGCCGAAGGCGATGCGGTCGAGCGCGTAGTCGCGGCCCATCTCCAGCGCGCGGTCGGAGCCGCCGACCTGCTCGAAGGCGCACAGCACCGCAGCGCGGTCGAGCACCTGGGTCAAAATGCTCCAGCCTTCGCCGGCAGCGCCCAGCGGCTCGGCCTTGCAATCCCTGAAATTGATCTCGGCCTGCCCGCGGGTCGGATCGAGATTGGTGAGGCTTTTCACCTCGACGCCACCCGCTTTGAGGTCGACCAGGAACAGCGAGATGTCACCGTCGCGTCCGCTCGATCCCGTGCGCGCGGCAACCACCGCGAAGTCGGCGATCGCGCCGTCGGCCACCGGCTTCTTGACGCCGTTGAGCACGCCATTCGCAGCCGTCAGCTTGACGTTCTTCGGCGACGGATTGCCCTTGCCCTCGAACAGCGCCAGCGTGCCGATCGCCTCACCCGAGGCGATCGCCGGCAGCCATTTCTTCTTTTGCGCGTCGCTGCCGGCGATCAGCAGCGCTTCGGCGGCAAGATACACCGTCGATGAGAACGGCACCGGCGCGTTCGCGCGGCCCATCTCCTCGGCGATCACGCAGAGCTCGAGATGGCCGGCACCGGCGCCGCCGAACTCCTCCGGGATCGCGACGCCGAGAAAGCCCATCTCGGCGAGGCCCTTCCACAGCTCCTTGTCGTAAGGAGCCTTGCCGTCGAGCACGACGCGAACCGCCTTGGGCGAACATTTCTCGGTGAGGAATTTGCGCGCCTGATCGCGGAGCTGCTTCTGGTCGTCGGAGAAGTCGAAGTTCATGGCGGGCTACCTTTGTTTATTATCATTGAGACCGTCATTCCGGGTTCGTGCTACGCGCGCCCCGGAATGACGAGTGGAGAGAGAAGTGCTTCATCGCAGCACGACCACATCCTGGTCCGGCTTGTCCGCATAGAGCCGCTCGACCAGCGCGGCGCGGCGCTCGAGGCCGGCGCGCTGGTTGATGTAGCCCTTGTCGGTGAGCTCGTTGCCGTCAATCGAGGGCGGCTCGGCCATCAGCATCGCGCGCGCGATGATGCGGCTGCTGGCGCCTTCGCACTCCTTATTGTGGGTCTCCAGCCCGCGCCTGAAGCAGGCGATCACTTCAGGGTGCTTTACCGCGTCCTCGAAGCTGAGATCGGGATTGCCGATGAGCTGGCGGCAGGCGTGCAAATTCGGCCAGGCCAGCAGGCCGATGAAGGCGCGATCCTGTCCCGCAACGAGCGCGTCATGCACGACCGGCGTCGCGGCCGCGATCGTGTCGGTGCGGAGCGAACCGACATGGACGAAGGTGCCGGTGGTGAGCTTGAAATCCTCGACGACGCGCCCGGCGAAGATGATGCCCTGCACCGGGTCGGAATCGTCGACGAAAACGCCGGCATCGCCAATGCAGTAAAAACCTTCCTCGTCGAACATCTTCTTCGTCAGATCCGGCTGACCAAAGTAGCCGGGCGTCACGTTGACGCCGCGCAGGCGCAGCTCGTATTTCGATCCGCACGGCACCATCTTCAATTCGACGCCGGGGAACGGCAGGCCGATCAGGCCGACGCGCTCGGTGTCCCAATAGGTGCCGGTCGAGGTCGGGGCGGTCTCGGTCGAGCCCCAGCCGGTGTAGAAGACGATGCGCTCGCCGGTGGTCTTCACCGCGAGGGCCTGCATGCGGTCGTAGAGATCGTCGGGCAGCCGCGCGCCACCATAGGCCATGATCGACAGATTCTTGAAGAAGGAGCGGCAAAGCACCTCGTCCTTCTCCATCGCCGCCGCGAGCGCCGCATAGCCGGCTGGCACGTTGGCGTAATAGGTCGGCGAGATCTCCCGCAGATTGCGCAGCGTCTCCTCGAACTGGCCCGGCATCGGCCGGCCGTCATCGATATAGAGCGTGCCGCCGTCGACGAGAATGGGGTGGAACGCAGCGTTGCCGCCCATGGTGTGATTCCAGGGCATCCAGTCCAGCATGGTTGAGATCGGACCATCAGGCGAGCGCGGCCGCACCTGCATCATCATCGCCGCATTGGCGCACATCATCGCTTGCGTGTTGATGACGGCCTTGGGCATGCCGGTCGAGCCTGACGTGAACAGCAGCTTGCCGACCGTCTGCGGGGTAATTTGTGCGATCGATGCCTCGACATCGGAGGTTACGGGCGTCGCGGCAAGCTCGGCGAAGCTGACGCTCTTGATGCCGTCGCAGGGCCGCGCAACGTGGACCACGGTGACGCCAGTGAGATCGAGCGCCTTCAACGCCTTCGCGAAGGTCGGGCCGTCCTGCACCATCACCACGGCCGGCTTGATCAGGTCGAACAGGTACTTCAGCTTGACGTGATCATGGCTCATCAGGGAGTACGCCGGCGACACCGGTGCTGCCGGCGCGCACGCCTGCATCGCGGCCTGCGTCATCAGCGCGTGCTCGATCGAATTGCCCGAGAGGATCGTGACCGGACGCCCGTCGAGCTTGAGTTTGAGCAGGCCTTGCGTCAGCCCATCCACGGTGCGCTTGGCCTCGCCATAGGACACCTTGCGCCATTCGCGATTTGGACCACCGCGCTGCGCCAGCCAGATGCGCTCGGGCGCTTCCTTCGCCCATTTCGCCAGCGCGGCCGGGATGTGGGTCTCGTAAGGCTGCAGCGGAATGCGCGACTTCAGCACCACCGTGCCGTCGCCGCGACGTTCGACGTCGATGTCGCGCGCGAGCCACTCGACCTTGCGAAAGGCCGGCTTCGTCATCGCCGCCGCCGCGCTTCCACTCATTTTGCGTCTCCCGGAATTTCTGGCCCTTTGCGGATCTCAGTGCTTCAGCGCCTGATATAGACAGGCTTTCGCTTCTCAAGGAAGGCCCTGATGCCTTCCGAAAATTCCTCGGAGCGGCTGCACAGGACCTGGTTGCGGTCCTCCATCGCGATCACGGCTTCCAGCGACCCCGCATCGACGCTCATGTTGAGACACTCCTTCGACAAACGCAGCCCTACGGGCGAGGCCGTCATCATGGCATCGATGTAAGGCTCGGCCGCCGCATCGAGCTTGTCGTCATCCACGACCTCGGACACGAGGCCCACAGCGAGCGCACGCTCGGCGCCGATGAACCGTCCCGTGAGGATTAGTTCCGATGCCACGGAGACGCCGACGAGGCGCGGCAGGAAATAGCTGGTGCCGATGTCGCAGCCGCCGAGGCCAAGCTTGATGAAGGCGCAGTTCATCCGCGCGGACTTCGTGGCGATACGGATGTCGGAGGCCAGCGCCAGCGCAAAACCGCCGCCGGCCGCCGCGCCCTGCACCAGCGCCAGGATCGGCTGCGGACAGCGCCGCATCAGCATCACGATGTCGGCGATGCGCCGCTGCGAATCCAGCGACTCCGTGACGCCGGGCGGCTCCTGCTGGCCGGCGCGGCGGGCCATCGCGGCCTTGAGGTCGAGGCCCGCGCAAAAATTCTTCCCCGCGCCCTTCAGCACCACGACGCGCGTGTCGCGCTTGCGCTGAAGACCCTGGAAGTAAACATTGAGCGCATCGATCAGCGCGGGATCGAGCGCGTTGAGACTGTCAGGACGATTGAGCGTCACCCGGTCGACGCCGTCGTCGTGCTCGATCAGCAGCGGCTGGGACATGGGGCGCTCCTGCATCCGCTCTTTGAGTGGCGGTTATTGCGCCCTCTCCCCTTGTGGGAGAGGGCATGTACGTCGGTGACCAAGAACTCGCTTGGGTGAGGGGTCTGTCTCCGCGGATGCAAACCCCTCATCCGGCGCCATAGCCGATGCGAAGCATCGGCGTCCTACCAAGGACGGCGGCCGGAGGCCGCCTGCGCCACCTTCTCCCACAAGGGGAGAAGGGAAAGCAGCGGAGCTTACCGTGGCGCCATACGAATAGCGCCATCGAGACGGATGGTCTCGCCGTTGAGCATCGGGTTCTCGACGATGTGCACCGCGAGCGAACCATATTCCTTGGCATCGCCGAGGCGCGAGGGATGCGGCACCTGGGCGCCCAGGCTCTTGCGGGCCTCCTCGTTCAGACCCATCAGCAGCGGCGTGAAGAACAGGCCGGGCGCGATGGTGTTGACGCGGATCTTCTGGCTCGCGAGATCGCGAGCGGCCGGCAGCGTGAGACCGACGACGCCGCCCTTCGATGCGGAATAGGCGATCTGGCCGATCTGGCCTTCGTAAGCGGCAACCGAGGCGGTGTTGATGATGACGCCGCGCTCTTCACCGACCGGCTCGATGGTGACGAGGCGTTCGGCGAACAGCCGCAGGCAATTGAACGTGCCGATCAAATTGACGTTGATGATGCGCGCGAACTTCTCCAGCGGGTAGACGCCGTCGCGGCCGACGATGCGCTGCGAGCCGCCGATGCCGGCGCAGTTCATCAGCACGCGCGCGACGCCATGCGCGGCTTCCGCCTTGGCGATCGCCGCCTTGATCTGCTCCTCGCTGGTGACGTCGGCATGCAGCGCGACGCCCTTCACCTCGGCGGCGACCTTCTCGGCGTTGTCCTTGTTCTGGTCGATCACGCCGATCCTGGCGCCCTTGGCCGCCATGGCACGGGCAGTCGCTTCGCCGAGACCCGAACCACCGCCGGTGATGAGAACGGCTACGTCTTTCAATTCCATGACAGGCTACCTTTCCTTGGACGTTTCTTCTCTAGACTTGTGAAGTGATGGCCGGATCATCCGGCCGCAACGGCTTCCTCAGATTGAGTGAGGATGCCACCGCAGATCAGCGTTTCCATGTGCTTGATATATTGCCGGCAGACGTCATCGGTGACCGGACCGACGCCGGTCGCGCGAGACATCGCGTGCCGGCCGAAGAACAGGTGGTCGCAGGCGCCGATCAGGCTGGTGTAGAACAGCACCGGATCGGTCTGGCGGAACTCGCCGCGGCTGACGCCCTCGGCGAGCAGGCGACGGTGGAAGTCCAGCAGCGGCGCGACGAAGAATTTTGAAACTTCGTCCGCGGAACCGGCGACGCTCTCGTGCAGGAGATAGTGGATCAGCCGGTTCATATAGGGGAACCGGTGATAGGCGCGGATGATGCCGGCGATATGCAGCTTGAGCTTCGCGGTCGCCGTGATCGGCTGCGCCAGCAGATATTCGAGATTTGACATCTCGGTCGCCGCATCCCGCGCGAGCAGCGCCAGCAGCAGGCCGTCCTTGTTGCCGAAGTGATATTTGACCAGCGCGGCGTTGGCGCCCGACTTCTGCGCGATGTCGGAGAGCGAGATTTCGATCGAGGAGCGTTCGATCATCAGCTCGCTGGCGGCCACGAGCAATTTCTCTGCCGTGGAATTCTTTCCGCTGGGGAGCCTGTTCGGTACGCTGGTAGCCACGGAGATCCCTGAATGCGCTTCGAGAGGCGCGCAGATAAGCCCAAGCAGCGCCTCATCACAAGAATTAATTGATCGATTGACTAAATGTTCTTGCGTCCCTTAAATCCGCCCCCGACAACCGACCCAAGCAAGAATCCAGGGAGAAACCGACATGGCCGAGGCTTACATCGTCGCCGCTGCGCGTACCGCCGGCGGGCGCAAGGGGGGCCGCCTCGCCGGCTGGCATCCGGCCGATCTCGCCGCAAAAGTGCTGGACGAGCTGGTCGACCGCACCAAGGTCGATCCCGCCCTGGTCGAGGACGTGATCATGGGCTGCGTGATGCAGGTCGGAGAGCAGTCCAACAACGTCGCGCGCAACGCGATCATGGCCTCGAAGCTGCCGGAGAGCGTGCCGGGCACCTCGATCGATCGTCAGTGCGGCTCCTCGCAGCAGGCGCTGCACTTCGCCGCGCAAGCCGTGATGTCGGGAACGATGGACGTGGTGATCGCCGCCGGCGTGGAATCGATGACGCGCGTGCCGATGGGCCTGTCCTCGCAGCTCCCGGCCAAGAATGGCTTCGGCAACTACAAGAGCCCGGGCATCGAGGCGAGGTATCCCAACATCGTATTCAGCCAGTTCACCGGTGCCGAGATGATGGCCGAGAAGTACGGCCTGTCGAAGGATGATCTCGACGAATATTCCTTCAACAGCCATCAGCGCGCGATCGCGGCGACGCAAGCCGGTCACTTCAAGAAGGAGATCGTGCCGCTCGAGATCACCCGCGCCGACGGCAGCAAGGACACCCACCACATCGACGAGGGCATCCGCTTCGACGCCACGCTCGACGGCATCAAGGGCGTCAAGCTGATCGCCGAGAACGGCAAGCTCACCGCGGCCAGCGCCAGCCAGATCTGCGACGGCGCCTCCGGCGTGATGGTCGTGAACGAGCGCGGCCTCAAGCAGCTCGGCGTCAAGCCCTTGGCGCGCATCCATCACATGACCATGACCGGCGGCGATCCCGTGATCATGCTCGACGCTCCCTTGCACGCCACCAAGCGCGCGCTGGAGAAGGCCGGCATGAAGATCGGCGACATCGATTTGTTCGAGGTCAACGAGGCCTTCGCCTCGGTGCCAACCGGCTGGCTGAAGACCACCGGCGCCGATCCGGCCCGTCTCAACGTCAATGGCGGCGCGATCGCGCTCGGCCATCCGCTCGGCGGCTCCGGCACCAAGCTGATGACGACGCTGGTCCACGCCCTGCACCAGCGCGGCAAGCGCTACGGCCTGCAGACCATGTGCGAAGGCGGCGGCATGGCGAATGTGACGATCGTGGAGCGGCTGTAGGCCGCCGTTGCAGCGTTCAGGCGTTGCCACACTAAAGGTGTCGTCCCGGCGAAGGCCGTGACCCATAACCACGGAAGGCCGTGGTTATGCCGGGCTCGGGCGACATCGTGCTTCTCCAATTCAAAGTAGTGGTTATGGGTCCCGGCCTTCGCCGGGACGACAGCCTCTTTGCCGCGAGACCTCGCCATGACCCACCCCTCGATCCACGCCCGCACCACGCCCGACAAGATCGCCTACCAGATGGCCGGCACCGGCAAGGCGATCACCTATCGCGAGCTCGACGAGCTCTCCAACCAGGGCGCGCACCTCTTCCGCTCGCTCGGGCTGAAGGCCGGCGACCACATCGCGCTGCTGATGGAGAACCGCCTCGCCTTCATGGAGCTCTGCTGGGCGGCGCAACGCAGCGGGCTCTATTACACCGCGATCAGCCGCTATCTGAAGCAGGACGAGATCGACTACATCATCGCCGATTGCGGCGCCAAGGTCGTGATCACCACGCCGAAATGCGCCGACCAGATCAAGGCCCTGATCAAGGGCGCTCCCGGGGAGCCGATCTTCTACATGATGGACGAGCCGCTGCCCGGCTTCCGCTCCTATGACAAGGAAGCCGCGGCGCAGCCGGTGACGCCGATCGCCGACGAAGTCGCCGGCTACGACATGCTGTATTCGTCCGGCACAACAGGCCGGCCGAAGGGCGTCAAGAAGGCTTTTGAAGGCAAGACCATCGACGTACCGAACCCGCTGCTGAAGGTGCTCTGCGCCGACATGTGCGGCATGAATGCCGAAAGCACCTACCTCTCGCCGGCGCCGCTCTATCACGCGGCTCCCCTGCGTTTCAACATGATGGCGACCCTGCTCGGCGGCACCTCGATCATCATGGAGCACTTTGACGCCGAAGAATTCCTGAAGCTCGTCGAGAAATATGAGGTCACGCAGTCGCAGCTCGTGCCGACCATGTTCGTGCGCATGCTGAAGCTGCCGGACGAGGTCCGCACGAAGTACAATATCTCCACGATCAAGGGCGCGATCCACGCCGCCGCGCCCTGCCCGGTCGACGTCAAGGCAAAGATGATCGAATGGTGGGGGCCGATCCTGATCGAGTATTACGCCGGCTCGGAAGGCAACGGCGTCACCGTCTGCACCTCGCAGCAATGGCTGGCGCACCGCGGCAGCGTCGGCCGCGCCGTGGTCGGCAAGGTCAAGATTCTCGATGAGAACGACGAGGAGCAGCCGGTTGGCGAGATCGGCACGGTCTATTTCGCCGATGCGCCTGCGTTCACCTATCACAACGACCCCGAGAAGACGAAGAAGGCCTACAACGCCAAGGGCTGGTCGACGCTCGGCGATGTCGGCTATCTCGACAAGGACGGCTTCCTGTTCCTCACCGACCGCAAGTCCTACATGATCATCTCCGGCGGGGTGAACATCTACCCGCAGGAGACCGAGGACGTGCTCATCACCCACCCCGAGGTCGCCGACGTCGCGGTGTTCGGCGTGCCGAACGAGGAGATGGGCGAAGAGGTGAAGGCGGTGGTGCAGCCGCACGACATGAGCCGCGCCGGCAAGGCGCTCGAGGCCGACCTGATCGCCTTCTGCAAGGGCCGCCTCTCCGCGATCAAGTGCCCGCGCACAATCGATTTCGAAGCCGAGCTGCCGCGCACGCCGACCGGCAAGCTGGTGAAGCGGCATTTACGCGATCGGTATTGGCCGAAGACGGCGGCGAAGATTTAGGGCGGGATCTCGTAGGGTGGGTTAGCCCTGCAGATGCGCGAAGCGCATCTGCTCGGCGTAACCCACCACTTCTGTCGCCGCGGAGGTCAAAGAGGTGGGTTACGCCTTCGGCCAACCCACCCTACGATTCCAGCGCAAGCAGCCTCAATCGAACAAGCTCGGCGTGTGGTTCACCAGCGCGCCTTCGATCTCGAGCATCTTCAGCTTGGTCACCACGCCGCCATTGGCCGAGAAGCCGCCGGGCTTGTTGCCGGCAGCCAGCACGCGGTGGCAGGGCACGACGATCGGGCACGGGTTGCGGCCGAGCGCCTGGCCGACGTCGCGCGACAGCTGGACGCCGCCGAGCTGCTTGGCGATGTCGCCATAGGTGATGGTCTTGCCGGGCGGAATGGCGCGCGCGATCTCGTAGACGCCGCGGTTGAATTCGGGCACGTCGTCGAGATCGAGCGGAATGTCGGTGAGATCGTCAGGCTCGCCCGCGAGCAACTTGACGATGCGGTCGATCGCCTGCTGCACCTCGGCGGTCGGCTCGGCCTCGCTGGCGTCGGCATGGCGCTGGCTGATGCGGGTGCGAATCTTCTCCTCGCCGCCCATCGGCAATTGCGTGCCGTTGATGCCGCGCGGTCCCCAGGCGATGGCGCAGAGGCCGATCCTGGTGTCGAACAAGGCGAAATGCTGGTCGGTCATGGCTAGGTTCCTGAGCTTGCGTCCTCGTCGCATGCCCCCATTGTGTTCTCCACCTAAATCTAGGCTTGGAAATAGTTGCGATCCACCCGGTTTCCGGGAATCTTGCACAGGAGTTCCAGCCCCTTCCCGCGAGCCCAGAATGCAGAGCCTCCACGTCAACGGATACGACATGCCCTATCTCGACGTGGGCGAGGACAAGGGCGGCCCGCCGCTGGTCTGCGTGCACGGCTCGCTCAATGACTTCCGCGTCTGGGGCTGCGTGCTCGGCCCGCTGACGCAGCGGCGCCGGGTGATCGCCGTGAGCCTGCGGCACTTCTTTCCCGACCGGTGGGACGGCGTCGGCGACACCTATTCGATCGCCCAGCATGTCGAAGACGTCATCGCCTTCATCGAGAAACTCGATCTCGGCCCGGTCGATTTGATGGGCCATTCCCGCGGCGGACACATCTGTTTCCGCGTGGCGCAGCGGCGGCCGGATCTGCTGCGGCGGCTGGTCCTGGCGGAGCCCGGCGGCGAGCTCGATGCCAGCCTCGATCCCGATTATGCCGGCGGTCCCTCGCCGCTGCTGGCGCGCTTCAAGGCTTCGGCCGAGAAGATCGCGGCCGGCGACGTCGACGGCGGCCTTGCCGTGTTCGTCGACACGCTGGAAGGCTCCGGCACCTGGCCGCGGCTGCCGGCGATGGTGAAGCAGAACCTTCGCGACAACGCCTACACCTTGATCGGCCAGGTCCGCGACGATCGTCCGCCGTTCTCGAAGACGGATGCGGAGTCCATCAAGATGCCGACGCTGTTCATCCTGGGCGCGCGGACCAAGGGCCTGCTGCCAAAGGTGCTCCATGCGCTGGCCGCGCATGTACCCTACTCCAGGACGGCGATCATCCCGAACGCGACGCATCCGATGTTTGAGCAGGCGCCGCAAAAATACTCCGAAGTGGTTCTCGATTTCCTGGCGAGCTGATCATGCAGAGCTTTCGCGTCAACGGTTACGACATGGCCTATCTCGAAGTCGGAGAAGGTCATCCGCTGGTCTGCGTGCACGGCACGCTAGGGGATTTCCGCACCTGGTATTCGGTGCTCGGTCCTCTCTCGAAGGCCCATCGCGTGATCTCGGTCAGCCTGCGGCATTTCTTTCCCGAGCACTGGGACGCTGTCGGCGACGACTACAAGATGGCCCAGCATGTTGCCGACATGATCGCCTTCATTGAGCAGGTCCAGCCCGGACCGGTCGACCTGATGGGCCATTCGCGCGGCGGGCACATTGCCTTTCGCGTGGCGCAGGCGCGGCCTGATCTCTTGCACAAACTGGTGCTGGCCGAGCCGGGCGGCGATCTCGACGCCAGCCTGCCGGTGCCCGAAGGCACCCCGGTGCATCCGCCGCTTGCCGCACGCACCGCGCGCTCGGTCGAGATGATCCGCGCCGGCGACGTCGAGGGCGCGCTGCAGAATTTCTACGAGGGCATCGAGGGCGACGGCTCCTGGCGCCGCGTGCCGGCAGCGGCCAAGCAGCAACTGCGCGACAACGCGCTCACCTTCCTCGGCCAGATCAACGAGCAGCGCAGGGCATACACGCTCGCGGACGCGCAGGCGATCAGGACGCCGACGCTGCTGATCGGCGGCGGCGCGACGACGGGAAGCCTGTCGGTGATGTGGCGCGTGCTGGCCGAGCATATCGCGGGCGCCAGAACGGCGGTGATCCCCAACGCCGGCCACTGGATGTTCGAGCAGGCGCCGCTGGAGTTCGGCGATGTGGTGAACCAGTTTCTGGCGGAATAGCTCTCTTCCCCTCTCCCACAAGGGAGAGGGGAAGAGTCGCCTCACACCTTCCACACGCCCACCGGCATCTTGATCGTCGCGTTCAGCCTGTTCCAGACGTTGATCATCGCGATCGAGAGGATCAGCGTTGCGAGTTCGCGCTCGTCGAAATGCTTGGCGGCTTCGTTCCAGATCACATCCGGCACCGGATCCTCGCGATCGGCGAGGCGCGTGACGGCTTCGGTCAGTGCCAGCGCGGCGCGCTCGGCGTCGGAAAAATACGGCGCATCGCGCCAGGCCGACACGGCGAAGAGACGCTCGTCGGTCTCGCCAAGCTTGCGGGCGATCTTGGGATGCATGTCGACACAGACGCTGCAGCCATTGATCTGGCTGGCGCGCAGGTGCACCAGTTCCAGGAGCTTTTCCGGCAGGCCCTGCTTGGTCAGGTTACCGAGGGACTGCAGGACGTTCATGGCCTCCGGCAGGACCATGACAGGGTGATTCATGCGGGCGTGCATCATTTTCGTCTCCATCTCACAAATTTCGAAGTTCCCGGTCACATCGGCCGGATCAGCTTCGTCATGGGCATGACGGATCGCGATGAGGGAATGTGACCGATGACTGAAGAAAATCTTCTCACCCGCCAGTTCGAGGCCAGCCGGGACCATCTGCGTGCGGTCGCCTACCGGATGCTGGGCTCAAGCGCCGAGGTCGACGATGCCGTGCAGGAGGCCTGGCTGCGGGTCAGCCGCTACGACATGTCCGATGTCGCGAACCTGCGCGGCTGGCTCACCACCGTGGTCGCGCGCATTTGCCTGGACATGCTGCGCGCCCGGAAGTCGCGCCGTGAGGATCCGATGGGCCCGCACGTGCCGGAGCCGGTCGATGAGACGCAGGAGCGCGAGGCGGAGATGGCGGACTCCGTCGGCGCGGCGCTGCTGGTCGTGCTCGAAACATTGCAGCCGGCGGAGCGGCTCGCCTTCGTGCTGCACGACATGTTCGCCGTGCCGTTCGAGGAGATTGCGCCGATCGTCGGCCGTTCGGTCGATGCCTCGCGGCAGTTGGCGAGCCGCGCGCGGCGGCGCGTGCAGGGTGCACCGGTGCCCGAGACGGACCTGTCGCGCCAGCGCGCGATCGTTGATGCCTTCCTCAGGGCTTCGCGCGAGGGCAATTTCGAGGGCTTGCTGGCAGTGCTCGATCCCGACGTCGTATTCCGCGCCGACGACGCCGCGGTGCGGCTCGGCACGCTGCCGGAGATCCGGGGCGCCGATGCAGTCGCGCAGCTCTACAAGGGCCGCGCCCAGGCGGCACGGACCGCGCTGGTCGATGGCGAGATCGGCGTTGCGGTCATCCTTGGCGGACATCTGCGCATCGCGTTGCGCATCGCCTTCAACGGCGATCGGATCGGGGCGATCGAGGCCTTGGCAGATGCCGAAGAGATCGCGGCGCTCGAGGTCGAGGTGCTCGAGCGCTAGGTGGCAACGGCTCCCACCCGATGCTAGGCTTCCTACACAATCGCGCGCAGTGCCAGCGCTCAAGACGCGAAAGGACGCCTCATGACATCCCGCCTCACTTCCCTGCTCGCTTTGTCGCTGCTCGGCCTCGCCGCGAGCGGCACGGCCGCCCTTGCGGCCGCCGACGAGAAGCTGAAGGCCGCGGCCGAGCAGGAGAAGGCGCCGCTGATCGAGACGCTGCGCGACATGGTGATGATCGAGAGCGGCAGCGGCGATGCCGAAGGGCTGAAGAAGATGGCCGACTTCACCGAAGGTCGGCTCAAGGCGCTCGGCGCCGCCACGGAACGGCGCAAGACCACGGCCGGCACAGGCGCCGACATGGTGATCGCGACGTTCCAGGGCACGGGCACGCGAAAGCTGATGCTGATCGCGCATATGGACACGGTCTATCAGCGCGGCGTGCTCGGAAGCGAGCCTTACCGCATCGACGGCACCAAGATCTTTGGCCCCGGCATCGCCGACGACAAGGGCGGCATCGCCGTGGTCCTGCATGCGCTCAAGATCCTGAAGGACGCCGGCTGGACGGACTATGCGAAGCTCACGGTCTCATTCAATCCGGATGAGGAAGTCGGCTCGATCGGGTCGGGCGAGATCATCGCGGAGCTCGCCGACCAACACGACGTCGTGCTCTCCTGCGAGCCGACGGCATCCTCGCCGCCGGCGAGGAACGACTCGCTGCTATTGGGTGCCAGCGGCACCGCGACTGGCATCATGAAGGTGAAGGGCCGCGCCTCGCATGCGGGTGGCGCGCCCGATCTCGGCCGCAACGCGCTGATCGAGCTCTCGCATCAACTGCTCCAGACGCAGGACGTCGCCAAGTCGATCCCCGGCACCCAGCTCAATTGGACGACGGCGAAGGCCGGCACGGTGCGCAATCAGATTCCGGAAGATGCCGAGGCTGGCGCCGACATCCGCCTCACCATTCCCGACGGCATCGCGAAGCTCCAGGCGGCGCTGGACGAGAAGATCAAGAATCGCCTCGTACCGGACACCGAGACGACCGTGAAGATCGTGACGGGGCGCCCGCCTTTCGTTGCCAGCGATCGCGGCCGCGCGCTCGCGCAGCAGGGACAGGCGATCTATGCGGAGATCGACCGCAAGCTCGACATCGTCGAGATGACCGGGGGCGCCACCGATGCCGGCTACGCCAACCGCAGCGGCAAGGCGGTCGTGGTCGAGAGCTTTGGTCTCGCCGGCTTCGGCTATCACGCCCGCGACGAATTCGTCGACAGCAACTCGATCGTGCCGCGGCTCTATCTGATGAGCCGGATGCTGATCGAGCAGGGGAAGAAGCGATAGGGCGGGCCGGGCCGATCCATTTTCCTCAAAAACAACCCCATGCACAGTAAACAGACCTAGCGATATCAATGACTTAGCGAGGCGCAAGACGCGGGCGTGAGCGGGCCTCGAAGCCCCGTCTTGACGCCCTCCCCCTCCCGCTATACCTTCGAATACGGAATTCCGTATTCCCTGCTGTATTTCGGAGCTGCCGGCGTGATCCCTCTCGACCCGCTCCCGAACTTGATCGACCAGGTCTATGCACGGATCCTGGAGGCGATCTCCGACCGCACCTTGCAGCCTGGCCAGCGCATCCGGCAGAACGAGCTCGCCGACAAGCTCGGCGTGTCGCGCCAGCCGGTGTCGCATGCGTTGCATCTGTTGCATCGGCAGGGGCTCGTCGCCGAGAGCGGCCGGCGCGGCTTTGAAGTCACCCAGCTCGACCCCTCCCGCATCCGCCAGCTCTATGAGGTGCGCGGCGCCATCGATGCGCTCGCGGCGCGGCTTGCCGCGATACGCGCCGCAAGCGACGCAGCGGGACGTGCGCGGCTGGAGGCTGCGCTCGCCGCCGGCCGCGGCATCGATCGCAAGACGCCGCTCGCCGAGCTGATCGTGCTCGACGTCGATTTTCACCGCGCGATCTATCAGCTCGCCGGCAATCCCGTGATCGAGGAGACCATTGCGCCGCAATGGCCGCACATGCGGCGCTCGATGGCGACGGTGCTGTCGGAGCTCGACTATCGCGGCAGCGCCTGGGCCGAACATGCGACGATTGCGGGCCACATTCTCGCAGGCGACGCGACGGCGGCCGAACGCGCGGCACTGGCGCATGCGCAGACGGCGGGACGGATGACTGAGGAGAGATTGAGGGCGAGCGAAGAGGCGGCGGCGTAGCTGCACACGCCGTCATGCCACGTTCTTCGAACGCGGAGCAAAGACGTGGATGGCCGGGTCAAGCCTGGCCATGACGAGAGAGAAAAACAAATAAACAAAACAGGAGGACGACCCATGAGACTGTCCCAGGAGCAATTGGAGTTCTTCCACCGCGAGGGCTGGCTGTTCCTGCCCGAATTGTTCAGCCAGGAGGAGGTCGATTTCCTCGCGCGCGAGGCGGTCGGAATCTACGACGCCAACTGGCCGGAGGTCTGGCGCGAGAAGAGCGGCGCGCCGCGCACCGCCTTTGCCGCCCATCTCTACAACGAAGCGTTCGGCGTGCTCGGCGCGCATCCGCGCATGATCGAGCCGGTCGAGCAGCTGTTCGGCGAGCCGGTTTACATGCACCAGTTCAAGATCAACGCGAAATCGGCCTTCACCGGCGACGTCTGGCAATGGCACCAGGATTACGGCACCTGGAAGCGCGACGACGGCATGCCGGAGCCGCGCGCCATGAACATCGCGATCTTCCTCGACGAGGTGATGCCGATCAACGGCCCGCTGATGCTGGTGCCGCGCAGCCAGAACGCCGGCGATCTCCAGGCCTCGCATGATCTCGCCACCACCTCCTATCCGCTATGGACGCTGGACGAGGACACGGTGACGCGCCTCGTCAAGCAGGGCGGTATCGTGGCGCCGACCGGCAAGCCGGGCGGCATGCTGATGTTCCACGGCAATCTCGTGCATGGCTCGGCCGGCAACATCACGCCCTACCCGCGCAAGATCGTGTACCTGACGCTGAATGCGGTCTCGAACTACATCCGCACCCCGACACGGCCGGAATACATTGCGCACCGCGATTTCGCGCCGATCCAGACAGTGGACGACGATGCCTTGGTGCGGCTCGCACGTGCGCCGCGGCAGGCGGCGGAGTAAAAAGGTCGCGTGCCCCGGACGCAGCGCAGCGCTTCTTCAGCGGTGCGCTGCAGAGCCGAGGCCCATGCTGCAAGCATTTCTTTCTCTGGGTCCCGGCTCTGCGGAGCAGCGCTGAAGACGCGCTGCTCCGCGTCCGGGACACGATAGTCATACTGGACCTTCCCATGAATCTCTTCCGCCTCCTCCAAACCCGCGCGTCCACCGGGAAGCCTGTTCGTGTCGCGCTGATCGGTGCCGGCAAGTTCGGCTCGATGTTCCTGGCGCAGGTGCCGCATACGCCGGGGCTGGAGGTGCCCATCATCGTCGACATCGACCGCGACCGCGCGCGAGAGGCCTGCCGCACCGTCGGCTGGAGCGCTGAGCGGATCGCCGCAACCGTGTTCACCGATGACGGCGCGCGCGCCATTGCCGGCGGCGCGATGGATGTGGTGGTGGAGGCGACCGGCAATCCCGCCGTCGGCATCAAGCATGCGCGCGCCGCGATCGCGGCGGGCAAGCATATCGTGATGGTCAATGTCGAGGCCGACGTGCTGGCAGGTCCGCTGCTTGCGGAGGAAGCGCGTAAAGCCGGCGTCGTCTATTCGCTCGCCTATGGCGACCAGCCGGCACTGACGGCGGAGATGGTCGACTGGGCACGCGCCACCGGCTTTCACGTCGTCGCCGCCGGCAAGGGCACGAAATATCTGCCGGCCTATCACGACGTGACGCCCGATGGCGTCTGGCAGCATTACGGCCTGACCGCGGGCGAGGCGCAGTCGGCGGGCATGAATCCGCAGATGTTCAACTCCTTCCTCGACGGCACCAAATCGGCGATCGAGATGGCCGCGATCGCCAATGCCTGCGGACTCGACGTGCCCGCGGGCGGGCTGCTGTTTCCACCCTGCGGCGTCGACGACCTGCCGCATGTGATGCGCCCGCGATCGCGCGGCGGCGTGCTGGAGCGGTCGGGCGTGGTCGAAGTCGTCTCCTCGCTCGAGCGCGACGGAAGGCCGGTGTTTCGCGATCTGCGCTGGGGTGTTTACGTCGTGCTGGAAGCGCCGAACGACTACGCCGCGGATTGCTTCAGGCAGTACGGCCTGAAGACCGATGCCAGCGGCCGGTTCGCCGCGATGTACAAGCCGTATCATCTGATCGGGCTCGAGCTGAACATCTCGGTGCTGTCGGCCGCGCTCCGGGGCGAGCCGACCGGCCAGCCCCATGGCTTCCGCGGCGATGTCGCCGCCGTGGCAAAGCGCAATTTACGCGCCGGCGAGATGCTCGACGGCGAAGGCGGCTACACCGTGTGGGGCAAGCTCGTGCCAGCGGCCGCGAGCCTGAAGGCCGGCGCCCTGCCGATCGGCCTTGCACATCGGCTGAAGCTCAAACAGGACGTCGCGCATGGCGCGGTGGTGCGCTGGAGCGACGTCGAGTTCGACGCGGGCAACGAGACGGTGAAGACGCGCAAGGCCATGGAAGCCGCGTTCGCAGCGCAGCATTGAACGGCGACACCGGGAGCACGACCAAAGTGCGGTTGATTTGCAGACCCCCTTTGGTCATCCTGACCGCGATCCGGGAAACCTGAACTTCGGACACCAGGAAACGTCGGCCACCGGCGAAGATAAAAAGCGGCGCCAAGATCGCGATCCCTCGTCGAGGACTCGACATGACAGAGAGGGGAAATGCATGGAACGTCGTAAATTCCTGACGGCAGGCGGATTGGGCCTTGCCGCCAGTGCCGTTGCCGCGCCGGCCGTCGCACAATCGATGCCCGAAGTGAGGTGGCGGTTAGCGGCAAGCTGGCCCAAGGCGCTCGATACGCTCTATGGTGGCTGCGAATATTTCTGCAAACGCGTCGCCGAGGTCACCGACAACAAATTCCAGATCCAGCCGTTTGCCTCCGGTGAAATCGTCCCCGGCCTGCAGGTGCTCGACGCCGTGTCAAACGGCACGGTCGAGATGGGTAACACCGCGCTCTATTACTATTGGGGCAAGAACCCGGCCTTCACCTTCGGCACCTCGCTGCCGTTCGGCCTGAATACGCGCGCGCACATCTCCTGGCTGCTGTTCGGCGGCGGCACAGAGCTGCTCAACGACCTCCTGAAGGAGTACAACACGATCGGCATTCCGACCGGCTCGACCGGCGCCCAGATGGGCGGCTGGTTCCGGAAGGAGATCAAGTCGATGGAGGATTTCAGGGGCCTCAAATTCCGTGTCGGCGGCTTCGCCGGGACCATCATCGCCAAGGTCGGCGGCGTGCCGCAGCAGATCGCCGGCGGCGACATCTATCCGGCGCTGGAGAAGGGTACAATCGACGCAGCCGAATGGGTCGGCCCCTATGACGACGAGAAGCTCGGCTTCGTGAAGGTGGCGAAGTATTACTACTATCCCGGCTGGTGGGAAGGCACCGGCCAGGGCCACAACATCATGAACCGCGACAAGTGGAACGCGCTGCCGAAGCACTATCAAGCTGCGATCGAGACCGCGTCCCGCGATACCTTCACCTGGGTGACCGGCAAATACGACTACGTCAATCCGTCGGCGCTGAAGCGCCTGCTGGTGGCCGGAGCGATCCTGAAGCCATTTCCGCAGGAAGTGCTGGAAGCCTGTTATGCCGCAGCCAACGAGATCTATGCGGATCTCTCCAAGACCAACCCGCATTTCAACAAGATGTACGCGAACCTGTCGGCATTCCGGAACGAGTCCCTCGCCTGGATGCAGGTCGCAGAGCTCAGCTACGACAGCTTCATGATGCGGATGCGGACCAGGACGTGAGGCCGGTCATTCAAGGGCCCTAGAACGACGAAAGCCCCGGAGATATCTCCGGGGCTTTTTTGCGTTTGAGCACTGCTATCGTAGGGTGGGCAAAGGCGCGACAGCGTCGTGCCCACCATCTTTCCGATCCGGGCAGACGTGGTGGGCACGCTTCCGCCTTCGCTCTTCGAGCTACGGCGGACAAGTCGCTTTGCCCACCCTACGGCATCGACTGCG
>NZ_JAVAYM010000018.1:80000-197387 GCF_054185205.1 Bradyrhizobium sp. 14AA
ACTTGAACTTCCGACCTCACGCTTATCAAGCGCGCGCTCTAACCAACTGAGCTACAAGCCCCTAACGCATATCCAGTCAAGGACCAGGGATTCTGCAAGCTTGCAGCCCCAGCGCGTGTTCGTCCGCGAAGAAAGAGAAACGAAGACGGCGAAATCCCGCCAATGCAGCTCAACAATCCTGACGATTGTTGGCCACTGATGTTTCTAAAACGATCCGATAGTGAGCCGAAGCTCGCTGAAGGATCATCCTTAGAAAGGAGGTGATCCAGCCGCAGGTTCCCCTACGGCTACCTTGTTACGACTTCACCCCAGTCGCTGACCCTACCGTGGCCGGCTGCCTCCCTTGCGGGTTAGCGCACCGTCTTCAGGTAAAACCAACTCCCATGGTGTGACGGGCGGTGTGTACAAGGCCCGGGAACGTATTCACCGTGGCGTGCTGATCCACGATTACTAGCGATTCCAACTTCATGGGCTCGAGTTGCAGAGCCCAATCCGAACTGAGACGGCTTTTTGAGATTTGCGAAGGGTCGCCCCTTAGCATCCCATTGTCACCGCCATTGTAGCACGTGTGTAGCCCAGCCCGTAAGGGCCATGAGGACTTGACGTCATCCCCACCTTCCTCGCGGCTTATCACCGGCAGTCTCCTTAGAGTGCTCAACTAAATGGTAGCAACTAAGGACGGGGGTTGCGCTCGTTGCGGGACTTAACCCAACATCTCACGACACGAGCTGACGACAGCCATGCAGCACCTGTGTTCCAGGCTCCGAAGAGAAGGTCACATCTCTGCGACCGGTCCTGGACATGTCAAGGGCTGGTAAGGTTCTGCGCGTTGCGTCGAATTAAACCACATGCTCCACCGCTTGTGCGGGCCCCCGTCAATTCCTTTGAGTTTTAATCTTGCGACCGTACTCCCCAGGCGGAATGCTTAAAGCGTTAGCTGCGCCACTAGTGAGTAAACCCACTAACGGCTGGCATTCATCGTTTACGGCGTGGACTACCAGGGTATCTAATCCTGTTTGCTCCCCACGCTTTCGTGCCTCAGCGTCAGTATCGGGCCAGTGAGCCGCCTTCGCCACTGGTGTTCTTGCGAATATCTACGAATTTCACCTCTACACTCGCAGTTCCACTCACCTCTCCCGAACTCAAGATCTTCAGTATCAAAGGCAGTTCTGGAGTTGAGCTCCAGGATTTCACCCCTGACTTAAAGACCCGCCTACGCACCCTTTACGCCCAGTGATTCCGAGCAACGCTAGCCCCCTTCGTATTACCGCGGCTGCTGGCACGAAGTTAGCCGGGGCTTATTCTTGCGGTACCGTCATTATCTTCCCGCACAAAAGAGCTTTACAACCCTAGGGCCTTCATCACTCACGCGGCATGGCTGGATCAGGGTTGCCCCCATTGTCCAATATTCCCCACTGCTGCCTCCCGTAGGAGTTTGGGCCGTGTCTCAGTCCCAATGTGGCTGATCATCCTCTCAGACCAGCTACTGATCGTCGCCTTGGTAGGCCATTACCCTACCAACTAGCTAATCAGACGCGGGCCAATCTTTCGGCGATAAATCTTTCCCCGTAAGGGCTTATCCGGTATTAGCACAAGTTTCCCTGTGTTGTTCCGAACCAAAAGGTATGTTCCCACGCGTTACTCACCCGTCTGCCGCTGACGTATTGCTACGCCCGCTCGACTTGCATGTGTTAAGCCTGCCGCCAGCGTTCGCTCTGAGCCAGGATCAAACTCTCAAGTTGGACTTGAACTTTGAACCGGCTGATCACAACGTTTGACGAGGTCCCACCATTATCGACCGAAGTCGATGTGCTGCCTGCGATTCACATCGCTGGCAACGATGGTGTTTCCTTTGAAACGTGTACCGCCGAAGTCTTTCGTCCGGTCTCGACCAGAAAAGCCGAAGCTTCTCAGGAGCGAGACCCGCAAGGACTCCGCCGTCCACGTTTCTCTTTCTTCATCTTCACTTGTCAAACAGCCCGGAACCGGAGAGGTCCCAACCTTCCTGAGAGGAAGGGTTCCGACACCCTTACCGACGATGGATGAACTCCAACCGACTTGTGTCGGCTGTTGTGTCACTCAACAAGGTGAGGAGCATCAGTGGCGCGTCCGCTCGCCTTGGTCAGTGACCCGGCGGCGCCGCGCTCAGTGGTTGGGTTATAGGCCCCCCCGCCCGGGATTGTCAACGCCCATCGTCAACAAATCGTCGCACAGTGGATTGTCGTAAAAAATCGCGCGATTCCAGTCGGTTAGCGAGGCACCCAGCGCGCGGGTCGGGCCCGCCCGGCAAAAAATCTGAAAAAAAGTTTGGCTCCAGGTGGGCTCCGGAGGGGCTCGGAGGGGGCTCCCCGCGGACTCCCGGAGGCGGCCTGCGGCGCCCCTCCAAGGAGGCGCGTCGCGCCGGGCCGTTCAGGAAACTTTTTCCCTATTAGGCGCCGTACTAGAGCCACAATCCCGCGGCGTTCTGGTATGAGACAAGCTTGAATCGCAGGGACGCCAGTGGGGGCTGCCGGCGGTTTTCATGAGGTCAGAGGAAGGCATCTTGCAGATGACGCGGCCTTCCCCGGACGTTCGAGAGACATCGAGAGAGCTTTTTCCGCCCTTCTGTTCGTAATTTCGGCCGGCCCCTTCGTGGGGCTTTCTGAGCGCGGACATCTGTGCGGCTTGCCTTTTCCCGGCAATCCCCCTTCAAGAGGGCAGCCTGGGACGGGGTTCGAAGCGGGCTTCTTGGGTCGTTGATTGGGGGACTTGAGTGAACCACAGGACGTCACGCGGCGCTTACGGGCGTGAGACCGGGATCATCGATCTCGGCCACGAGCCGCCGCTGTCCGTCGATGGTTCCGAAGCCGCCGTGATCGACCGCCGCCGCGTCTCGGTACAATGGTTCAGCGGGACAATTCTGACCGGACTCTGCGGCGCAGCCCTGATCGGCGGCGCCGTTTTCGCATCTCTCGATGGCGAGATGACCTTCGCCAAGGTGCCGGAGCGGGTCGAAGGCGCGCTGCGCGGCGCATTCGGCGCAGCTGACCGCGCCGCCACGCTGCACAAGAGCGATCGCCTGCCGCCGCCGAACGAATCCACGGCGTCGCGCAACATCGTGCGCGTCTCCACCGTTGCCCGCGTCGGCAACCGCGACGTGATGCGGGTGCGCCCGTTCGTCCGGATCGCCGGCAATCTGTCGATGACGACGAGCGACCTGTCGGCGAAGATCCCGCCGTTCAACGCCCAGCGCCTGCTCACCGATGTCGGCTCCGATCCGAAGACGGCCTCCGACGATCCCAACAATCCGGAAGCGGTCGAGCCCGACGCCGAGGTCTCCTTCGTCACCAAGGACCTGTCGCCGGTGCTGCCGAAGGCCAAGATTTCCGCGGTGGTGGCGCTCGACGACATCCTGATGCGGGTGCGCGATGCCGCCAACTGGCGCGGCAATGGCGGGGTGCGCTACGCCGCGCTCGCCAATGCCGCCGCCGACGTCTCCGGCGCGACCGGCCCCTCCGACATGAAGATGGCCTACGCCACCGAGGCGTCGCCGTCCGATCCCTATGCCGGTTTCGAGACGCGCGTGGTGCCGGAAAACGTCACGCTGCTGCCGAAGACCAAGGAGCAGATCACCGGCGGCAATCCCAACGGCGAACGCGTCCACATGGTCAAGAAGGGCGACAGCGTCGGCTCCGTCCTGCGCGATCTCGGCGCCACGCCTGAGGAGATCAAGGCGATCACCGCGACGCTCGGCCCGCGCGGCCGCGACGGCGGCCTGAAGGAAGGCGAGAAGCTCCGCATCCTGATGGCGCCCGCAAGCCCCGGCGCCCGTTTGCAGCCCTATCGCGTCGTGGTTGCAAACGAGACCATGGTCGAGGCGATCGCGGCGCTGTCCGATCTCGGCAAGTATGTCGCGGTCGACGTCTCCAGCATGAACACCGTCGCCGACGCTGCGGCCAACGCCAGCAGCGACGACGATGACGACGATGACGGCACCGGCGTCAGGCTCTACCAGAGCATCTACGAAACCGCGATGCGCAACAAGGTCCCGATGCCTGTCATCGAGGACATGATCAAGATCTACTCCTACGACGTCGACTTCCAGCGCAAGGTGCAGCCGGGCGATTCCTTCGACGTGTTCTACGCCGGCGAAGACGAGGGCGTGACGTCGAGCGAAAAGAACGACGTGCTGTTCGCCTCCCTCACGGTCGGCGGCGAGACCAAGAAATACTACCGCTACCAGAGCCCCGACGACGGCGTCGTCGACTACTACGACGAGACCGGCAAGAGCGCGAAGAAGTTCCTGGTCAGGAAACCGGTCAACAACGCCATCATGCGCTCCGGCTTCGGCGGCCGCCGCCATCCGATCCTGGGCTATGTGAAGATGCACACCGGCGTCGACTGGGCCACCGCCTACGGCACGCCGATCTTCGCCTCCGGCAACGGCGTGATCGAGAAGGCCGGCCCCGAGGGCGGCTACGGCAAATACATCCGCATCAAGCATTCCAACGGCTACGAGACCGCCTACGGCCACATGTCGGCCTTTGCCAAGGGCATGGAGCTCGGCAAGAAGGTGCGGCAGGGCCAGGTGATCGGCTTCGTCGGCTCGACCGGCCAGTCGACAGGTCCGCACGTCCACTACGAGATCCTCGTCAACGGCCGCTTCGTCGACCCGCTGCGCGTGAAGCTGCCGCGCGGCCGTTCGCTGGAAGGCGCGGTTCTGGCGGGCTTCGAGAAGGAGCGCGACCGGCTCGACGGCATGATGAGCGGCCGTGGCGGCGCCATCGCCCGCATGTCGGATGCGACGGGCGGACCGTTGCAGGTCACCAACCGGTAAGCCGACAACCCTCCGACGCCAGCCGGACATCTTCAGACACGATTGAACGGGACGCTGCGAAACAGCGGCCGATTCATTGCGTCACAACGTCAAGTTTCGTTTGCCAAAGCCGTATGACGGGCGAATACTTTCCAAAAAAGGGAGGTCTCGCCATGAAGAACAGGCTCGCCTGCGCGGCCCTGATTGTCGCGGTTTTCTCCATCACGAGCGCGTCCGCAGAAAACTGGGAGGTGACCAAGCTCGTTCCGGGCTCGGCGTTCCATGGCGTGCACGGGCTTGCGATCGACAAGGCCGGCCATCTGTTTGCCGGCAGCGTCGCCGGCGCGGCGCTTTACGAGGTCGACATATCGGGCGGTACCGCCAAGGTTGCAATCCCCGCGCCCCTTGGAATGGCCGACGACATCGCGTTCGCGCCCGACGGCACCATGGCCTGGACCGGCTTCCTGGCCGGCGATCTCTATGCGCGCAAGGGCGACGGCCCGATCAGGAAGCTCGCGAGCGGGCTTCCCGGAATCAACTCACTCGCCTTCCGCAAGGACGGCAGACTGTACGCCACCACCGTTTTCCTCGGCGATACGCTCTATGAAATCGACGTCGAGGGCGTCAAACCGCCGCGCCAGATCATGGAGAAGATGGGCGGCCTCAACGGCTTCGAATTCGGTCCCGACGACAAGCTCTACGGTCCGCTCTGGTTCAAGGGACAGGTTGCGAAAGTCGACGTCGACAAGGCCGAGCTGACCGTCGTCGCCGACGGTTTCAAGGTCCCGGCCGCGGTGAACTTCGATTCCAGGGGCAACCTCTGGGTGGTCGACACCGCACTCGGCCAGCTCGTTAGGGTCGATCCCAAGTCGGGCACCAAAACCATGGTCGCGCAACTGAAGCCGTCGCTCGACAATCTCGCGATCGACGACAAGGATCGAATCTACGTCTCCAACATGGCCGACAACGGCATCCAGGAGGTCGACCCGGCGACCGGCCAAGCCAAACAAATCATCATCGGCAAGCTCGCTCTGCCCGGCGGCATCGGCGTCACATCGGACGACGGCAAGGATACGATCCACGTCGCCGACGTGTTCGCCTATCGCACGGTGAACGGGGCGACCGGCGAGGTCACCGAGAAGGCGCGCATGCACGCCGCCGGCACCACGCTCGAATATCCGATGAGCGCGACGGCAAGGGGCAACGACGTGGTCCTGTCGAGCTGGTTCACCGGCACGGTGCAGGTGATCGACGGCAAGACCGGCGCCACACGCGACATGCTGCACGGCTTCAAGGCGCCGCATGACGCGATCGTGCTCGCGGAGGGCAGCATTTTGGTGGCCGAACTCGGCACCAAGTCGCTGGTCCGCGTCAGCGGCGAGCACGGCAAGGATCGCACCACGCTGATCGGCAACCTCGAAGGCCCGGTCGGGCTCGTCGTCGGATCGCGCGGCGAGGTCTATGTCACCGAAGCCTTTTCGGGCCTCCTCTCCATGATCGAGAGCAACGGCGAAAAGACCGTGCTCGCCAAGGAGCTGAAAATGCCCGAGGGCATCGCACGCACCGGCGACGGCAAGCTGATCGTCGCGGAGGTCGGCGCCAAGCGCCTGATCGAGATCGCGCCGGAGAGCGGTGAGGTCAGGGAGATTGCGGCCAATCTTCCGATCGGCCTCATGGGTGCGCCCGGCGGCCTGCCGACGCATATTCCGACAGGCGTGGCGGTCGGAGCGAGCGGAGTGATCTATTTCAGCTCGGACATCGAGAACGCGATCTACAAGGTGGTGAGGAAGTAGGCGACGCCAGCGGAATCTGGCTGCGAGGGAGCCGGTCCCGCCGGCTCCCGGTCAGAGGCTAACGGGACCGACCAGCAAGAGGATCGCTCCACGAGCGCGCGTCTTACGCAACGATGTCGTCAAGACCGTGGACCGGGCCGACGACGTCACCATTGCCCAGATCATTGGGACCGGCGCGACCATCGAGGAACTCACTGAGGCCCAGACCTGGCTCGCCAATGATGAGTCGATGCTCACGATTTGCGACCACTGGCGCGGGGACGGGCGCGCGAGGAGCCCGGTCCAGCCGCGGGCTCCGCGCCCGCAGCGATTTGAGGCGGTCAGCATGCCGGATGAATTCTGTCGAGCCGTACTCACCAGTGCCGTGCCGAACCCGGTCAACGGCCGTTCCGCGGCGCCACTCGACGGCGCTGCGGACCCCGAACGTTGAATCGTCAGGTAACCTTGGTCGTTTGATGCTTCGGTGTGCCGGGTGGAACGATGATCTTCGCAATCTGTGGCTGCGTGACCGACGCAGGCCACCAGTAACCTCTGAGCTGGTTCTTCGTCAGAGGCTCAATCTGGACCATATCGTCCTCGTTGCCGCCCAGCACGTAGACCGATTCAGACGTTTCACCGCGATAGAATCCCACGTGCCCTAGTCCCGACCGTGGGCTCTTGCGCCAGAACACTACGACCGCTCCCAGCGCTGGCCCATCAAGCTGCTTGAAATCGGGGCTGCTGCGAAAAGACTGAGATGATGCCGATTTGGTGCCCGTGACAGCAGGCTGACACAGCGCAAACATCGCATTCACAAATATTGCGCACCATGGGTCATGATCGCTGCCGCACTGGGCCAACTGGCGGTAGCGAGCTATCACCGCTCCGCTGTTATTCCCCTCTTCACGCGTCCCGATTTCTCCCATCGCCAACGCATACCATTCCGGTGCGACCCCAGCGCCCGTCGGCGGGGCCGGCGAAACCGGACGTTCGGTGGCCTCACCGATTTCTGTAAGCGGTGGTGGTGCAGAATCGGGATCGTCGAAGACAGCTTTAACGGCCGGTTCGAGCAATGGCGCCGTCGCACCCAGCGCCTGCTGGAGGTTTTCGTCGAACTTCTTCGGTGGGGTGTCGGGCCATTGTTGCAGATAGAGTTCCTTCACGCTCGGATTACGACCTTTGATCGAAACGAAAGTATCGAAAGCACGGTGAGCCATCAGGCCGAATACCGCACACTGCCGGATCGCGCTGCCGATCTGTTCAGGCGTGAAATGAACATCGAATTCTTCATTGTCCCGGTTGGCATTCCATTGGCTTTGCCGCAACTGGAAGGGCCCAATTTGGCCGTCAGCACTCTCATCCGATATGCCCGACCGGTACTGCGCGACGGTCAGCATATAGTGAGGGTGCATGCCGAAAAATGTACCTTGGCGAACACATTCCTGAGCGAACATCGCGCGATCAATGACCATGGCAGGACCATCCGTAAGAACGTTTCAGTTGACGCCGAACTCACGTTTCCAAAGCTCGACCTGCTTGATTCTGTCGGGCAGCCCGTTGATCTTTTCGGGGGACGTGGTCGGATGACCAAGGTTGACGCGGGCCGAGACCTGCACGACGTTGTCGCTATCGCACTCCTGCAGGCAACCAAGCTTCACGAACTCGGTCGCGGCAATGCGAAGCATGTTGTTTGGATCGATCGCCAGATCCGGATTCGCGATCAGATTAAGGCCGCAGCTCTTGCCGATCGCATTATAGCTGTCACGGCCGGTGAGCTGGAGCCCTCCGCGCCCACGGAAGTCGAATCCGTCATTGGAGCCCGTACGATTACCCATGCGTCCATTGTACACCTTGTTGCCGAACGCCCTCTCGTCGTTGACGAAGCCCTGGGTCGAGGCGAGCGTCGGAAAACGCTTTGGAAAAACTTTCATCATTCTCTGGGCGCTGTAGTTCAATTTCTCCACCATCTCGGTGCCACTGCCGCACTCCTGGCTGATTTGCCCCATGAAGTGGGTCATCCGAAGTGGCGTGTTGATCCCCAGCTGTTCGAGCACATCGGCAGTGTTCGCCATGCCCTGAATGAGATCGACGTCCGCTCTAGGCCAACGTCTCTTCAGCATCGCCAGCGTCAACATCGAACTGCTTCCCCCGTTTTCCAGGGGAACATCGGGAAGCGGATCGGAACTGAACTCCTGGACCGGCTCCGCAACGGGCTGATCCGACCTCGCAATCGGCGCTGTCGACTTCGGATCGCCCAGCACGGCCTGCGCCGCAGGCTCGATTAGAGCGGCGGTGTCGTCCAGTGCCTTCTGGAGACCTGTCGCAACGCCATCGGGCCACTGTTGCAGATAGAGCTCCTGAGCGGACGGTGCGCGGCCGTTAGTTTCCTCGAATAAATCGAACGCGCGTAGCGCCATCAACCCGAACACTGCACACTGTCGCGTCGAACTGTGAATCTGCTCTGGCGTGAAATGGACGTCAAACAGACCATCATTGCTGTTTGCGTTCCATTCCGCCTGCGTCAACCGAAACGGGCCGATCCGTGCGCCCTCAGCCTCGTCCGAAATATTTGATCGAAGTTGCGCGACGCCCAGAAGGTAATGCGGTTGAACCGTGAAGAACACGCCCTGCCGGACACATTCTTCAGCGAATAGCGCACGATCGATCGTCATGGATCACCTGATGATCAAACAAGAAATCGGGCAAACAAGGCAATGCGAACATCTTCGTTCGTCTGCAACTACTGAAGTTCAGGGGCATTTCACTTTGCCTTGAGAACTCAGCTCTCTCAGATCGGTGAAGTTGCCAGTGTTGATCCGGTTGGTAACTGTCAGGCCATTGTTCTTCAGTACAGAAGCCAACTTTTTCCGCGCCAGCGAACCTTCGCCGCCGAGATCTGTCTCCGTGTCTGGTCGGCACAGGATGCTCAACGCCGTTCTCATGTCGGGACCCTTCATATCTTCCTCGAACTTCCCAAGGCGCGTCGGTCCTGTCACTCGCGCCGCTCGAACACGATCCATCGGCTTATTGACATCCTGAATTGCCACAACACGCGCGACCGTCGGTGGGCGCGTCAGCAGCGGCTCGGAGCGAAGTCCCTCCGCGCCACCGCGGCTGTAGACTGTCATCGTATTGTTGATGCTCATCTCTATCGAGAACGGCATGCAGATGCGCAGATAATTGCGTAGGATATAGATCGCAGCCGGCCTATTATCGATGGGCGTCTGCGCGACCTTAACTCGGAACTGATTCTGATTGTCGAGCACGACAGCTTGCACGACAGAGTGATCGATCTCCGTCAGCAGCCTGGAATTGATATTGACGAACGTATCCTGGGCAAATCCAAACGCGGCCGCCACGATAGCTATTGGCACGGCATCTACGCCCGTAAGCCCCATGATAGCAGCGGTCGTCGCAGCTGTCGTATGAAGCTGCTTGAGAACGGGCTCTCGCCAGCGCCGCTTGTTGTCAAGCCAAGCTAGATAGGCGTCGCATCGCCTATCAATGTCATTCATTCCGGCTTGAACAAAGGCCATCCATTCTGATGGCCTCATGCCCACTTCCTCGCAAAAGAGGAAGTCGCCATCGCGCAAGACCCTTAGCCCGGCTTGACGACACACCTCGCCGATGTAGACGTCTTGCAGACGGCTCACCTCGGACAGATCGGTAGTCGCCAGGTTGGTACCGATACCCTCTCGCACAAGTGTAAGATCGTTGCAGGCCGTGAGTGACAGCGCCAGCGCAACGCAACTCGCAACGATACCCGTACGCATCGCACGCCCCCAAAAATTCCTTTCGGGTTATGGCGAGCGCCCCTGCCAGGAAGCACACTCTTACGCGAGCAATATCCGGCGTACGCGCCGTGCTTCGCCACAATCCCTTAAATATCTATTAGGGATTGTGGCGGCCCTCGGCCGAATTGTTCAAGAAGATTCATGCACGCTCCAAGAGAAAGCGCACAGCGTGTTCTATTTATATCACACCTCTCCTGCGTGCGTCGCAGTGAGGCAGCCGGTGGTTGTGCTACTCGGCGTGTGTAGAGTGCAGCGCCCGGCCGCCTCGTCGCCTGAGGCACATGGCTCGCGGCACGGCACAAAAAAAACCTCCCCGCATTTGCGGGGAGGTTTGAGCAGGTTCAGTAGGTTGGTTCGCGCCCCTCAGTTCAGCTTCCGCTTCGACACCGGCGTTTCGAACTGGGTGATCTCGGCGGTCTGCGGCGCCTTGCCGTTGAAGGTCAGCACGTTGCCTTCGGAAGAGATCGCGACGCTGTCGCCGTCCCTGACGTCGCCGGCCAGGATCATCTCGGCGAGCGGATCCTGGAGGTAGCGCTGGATCACCCGCTTGAGCGGCCGTGCGCCGTAGGCGGGGTCCCAGCCCTTGGCGGCGAGCCAGTCGCGGCCCGCGGCATCGAGCGTCAGCGCGATCTTGCGATCGGTCAGGAGCTTCTGCAGCCGCGCGAACTGGATCTCGACGATCCGGCCCATCTCGCTCCGCTGCAGGCGGTGGAACAGGATGATCTCGTCGACGCGGTTGAGGAATTCGGGGCGGAAATGTCCCCGCACCATTCCCATCACCTGGTCACGCACGGCCGAGGTGTCCTCGCCCTCCGGCTGGTTCACCAGGAACTCCGAACCGAGGTTCGAGGTCATGATGATCAGCGTGTTGCGGAAGTCGACGGTGCGGCCCTGGCCATCGGTCAGGCGGCCGTCGTCGAGCACCTGCAACAGGACGTTGAAGACATCCGGATGCGCCTTCTCGATCTCGTCGAACAGCACCACCTGATAGGGCCGGCGCCGCACCGCTTCGGTGAGTGCGCCACCCTCGTCATAGCCGACATAGCCCGGAGGCGCGCCGATCAGCCGCGAGACCGAGTGCTTCTCCATGTATTCGGACATGTCGAGGCGGACCATCGCGGTCTCGTCGTTGAAAAGATACTCGGCGAGCGCCTTGGTCAGCTCGGTCTTGCCGACGCCGGTGGGGCCTAAGAACATGAACGAGCCGGTCGGGCGGTTCGGGTCCTGCAGGCCGGCGCGCGAGCGGCGCACGGCGGTTGCGACCGCACGCACGGCCTCGGCCTGGCCGACGACGCGGGTGCCGAGCTGCTCCTCCATCTTCAGGAGCTTCTCCTTCTCGCCCTCCAGCATCTTGTCGACCGGCACGCCGGTCCAGCGCGAGACCACCTGCGCGATGTGATTGGCAGTGACCGCCTCCTCCATCATCTCGCCGGACCCTTCACGCGCCTCGATGTCGGCCAGCTGCTTCTCGAGCTGCGGAATCCGGCCATAGGCCAGCTCGCCCGCCTTCTGGAACTCGCCGCGCCGCTGCGCGTCCGCGAGGTCGACGCGCAAGCCGTCGAGCTCGGACTTCAGCTTCTGGGCGTTGGAGAGCTTGTTCTTCTCCGCACTCCAGCGCGACGTCAGGGCCGCAGATTTCTCCTCGAGCTCGGCGAGCTCCTTCTGCAGCGTCTCAAGACGGGTCTTGGAGCCGAGATCGCTTTCCTTCTTCAGGGCTTCCTGCTCGATCTTGAGCCGGATGATCTCGCGGTCCAGCGAATCCAACTCTTCCGGCTTGGAATCGACCTGCATCTTCAGCCGCGCAGCCGCCTCGTCCATGAGGTCGATCGCCTTGTCGGGCAGGAAGCGGTCGGTGATGTAGCGGTTGGACAGCGTCGTCGCGGCCACGAGCGCGGAATCGGTGATCCGCACGCCGTGGTGCTGCTCGTACTTGTCCTTCAGGCCGCGCAGAATGGAGATCGTATCCTCGACCGAGGGCTCGCTGACGAAGATCGGCTGGAAGCGCCGCGCCAGTGCGGCGTCCTTCTCGACGTGCTTCTGATACTCGTCGAGCGTGGTCGCGCCGATGCAGTGCAGCTCGCCGCGGGCGAGCGCGGGCTTGAGCAGGTTGGAGGCGTCCATCGCGCCGTCGCCCTTGCCGGCGCCGATCAGCGTGTGCATCTCGTCGATGAACAGGACGAAATTTCCCTCGCTCGCAGTCACCTCCTGGAGCACGGATTTCAGCCGCTCCTCGAACTCGCCGCGGTATTTTGCACCCGCAATCAGCGCGCCCAAGTCGAGCGAGAGCAGCTTCTTGTCCTTGAGGCTCTCCGGCACGTCACCGTTGACGATGCGCAGCGCGAGCCCTTCCGCGATGGCGGTCTTGCCGACGCCGGGCTCGCCGATCAGGACGGGATTGTTCTTGGTCCGGCGCGACAGCACCTGGATGGTGCGGCGGATCTCCTCGTCGCGGCCGATGACCGGGTCGAGCTTGCCGTCGCGCGCCGCCTGGGTCAGGTCGCGGGCATATTTTTTCAGCGCGTCATAGGCGTTCTCGGCGGTCGCAGAGTCCGCAGTGCGGCCCTTGCGCAGCGCCTCGATCGCCGCGTTGAGATTTTGCGGGGTGACGCCGCCCTTGCTGAGGATCGCGCCAGCCTCGCTGGTCTTCTCCAGCGTGAGGCCGAGCAGCAGCCGCTCCACGGTGACGAAACTGTCGCCGGCCTTCTCGCCGGCCTTCTCAGCCGCGTCGAAGGTGCGGGCGAGCTCGGGCGCCAGATAGATCTGGCCGGCGCCGCCGCCACTGACCTTCGGCACCTTGCCGAGGGCGTCCTCGGTCGCCTTCAGAATTGCACGGGAATTGCCCCCGGCGCGGTCGATCAGACCGGCGGCGAGGCCCTCATTGTCGTCCAGCAGGACCTTCAGCACATGCAGCGTGGAAAACTGCTGGTGCCCCTCGCGCACCGCAAGCGACTGCGCGGACTGGATGAAGCCCCTGGAGCGTTCGGTATATTTGTCGATATTCATGTCTTTTCTGTCCCTCGGCCTGCCCCCGGAGCCCTCTAAGGCACTCCAGACGGCATCTTCATTGGGTTTCCGCTGCCTGCGTTGACGTTCCTCAACCGGCAACGGTCGTTATCAGCCGGCGCTGGCGCCGGCCTGACCCAAATGTGGGAAGGAGCCCCTCGGATCGGAAGAGGCCAGTTCACAATTTCGTGCACTGATGGGCGGGTTGGCGCCGGGAGGTCGAATCCCGCTAAGTAGCGGCATGACAGTCAGCCAGACCGCCGAGATCATCGGCCTTTACCGTTATCCGATCAAGGGCCTCACGCCGGAGCGCCTGCCCCGCGTCCCCTTGCGGCGGGGGGAGACCCTGCCCGCCGACCGCCGCTACGCCGTCGAGAACGGCCCAAGCGGATTCGATCCGGATGCGCCCGAGTGGAAGCCGAAAATCCAGTTTCTGATGCTGGCGCGCAATGAGCGGCTGGCCAGCCTCGACAGCCGGTTCGAGGACGCGACCAACCGCCTGACCATCCGCAAGGACGGCCAGATCGTCGCCAGCGGCGATCTCGAGACCGCCGCCGGGCGCGCCGCCATCGAGGCCTACTTCCGTGAAAACTTCCAGCCGGAGCTGAAGGGTCCGCCAAAAGTCCTGTCCGGCCGCGACCACAGCTTTTCCGACGTCGCCCGCAAGGTCGTGTCCATCATCAATCTCGGCAGCGTCCGTGCGATCGAGGAGATGCTCGGTGGCGCCGCCGTGAATCCGCTGCGCTTCCGCGCCAATCTCTACGTGAAGGGCTGGCCGGCCTGGTCCGAGCTCGATCTCGTCGGCCAGACGCTCGCGATCGGGCAGGCCCGGCTGAAGGTGGTCAAGCGCATCGTTCGCTGCCCGGCCACCAACGTCAATCCCGAGACCGCGAACCGCGATCTCGAGATACCGCCGACGCTTTCGCGCCATCTCGGCCACATGGATTGCGGCATCTATGCCGAGGTCATCGCCGATGGCGAGATCGGTATCGGCGATGCGGTTGCGGTGGAAGAGCCGAGACTGGTGTGAACTGGCCCCGCTGCCGTAGGGTGGGCAAAGCGTAAGCGTGCCCACCATTCCCGTTCTCGTGCGTTGACGCGCCGCCGGTGGGCACGGCGCTTCGCGCCTTTGCCCACCCTACGGCTCCGTCGTTAGTTCGGCATCACATACGCATAGATGCGGCCGCGCGAGATTGGCGCTTCACGGACGCGATTGCCGTTGTTGCCGGAGATCATGATCGGATTGCCCTGCGCATCGACGCCGGTGATGATGCCGACGTGACCGCCCCGACCGCCGCGCGACATCACCGCGATGGCACCGACCTGCGGACCGGAGACACGCGTGCCGTAACGCGCGAACGAGCTCGCCATGTCGGATCCGGTGCCCTGATGGCCGGTGTGCTGCAGCACCATGTTCATGAAGCGCGCGCACCACAGGCTGCCGCGCCCGGTCGGATTGCCGCCGATATAACGGCGCGCCTCGGACACGAGGCCCGATCCGCCACCGAAGCCGCCACCATTGGCCATTGCAGTGTTGGCCATGCCGTTATGGGCCATGCCGCCGCTGTTGGCGTTCGGATCATAGCTCGCCTGGGTGTCGGCGAAGCCGCTCGCCTGCAACTGCGCCGCGCTGCGCTCGAAGCGAGAGCTGCGTGCATGGTGCCGGTAATGATGATGTCTGGCGTGGTGCACGTAAGCGTGCCGCTCTGCGCTATGACGATGATGCGGCCGCGCTGAGGCCGGAGAAACGAAAGCGGCGACCGCCGCGAAGAAAACCGCCAGCGCGATGACACAACGCGACAGGCGAGACGCAAACAACTCAAACATTCTTCATCCTTCGTTGACACCCCCACTTCCAATCGGCCCGTGCGGTGGCCGACATCCGTCTGGCCGTTAAGCCGCCCGATGTGGCGAGAAAAAGACGCCGCGGCTGCGAATGGCTGCGATGATTTTGCGCCGGTGCTGGTCCGATGCTGCCGCATTGCGGACAACAACATTAACTGCGATCCTGCAAAGGCGGCTTGAAGAGAGGGAAACAGTTAATGCCCCACGCCACGACCAGGGACGACGTCCGCATCTATTTCGAAGAGGCGGGCCAGGGATCGCCGATTATTTTTCTGCACGAGTTCGCGGCCGACTACAGCAATTGGGAGCCGCAGATGCGCTACTTCTCGCGCGGCCATCGCTGCATCACTTATTCCGCGCGCGGCTACACGCCGTCCGACGTGCCCGATGGCGAGGTCTACACCTACAAACACTTCTACACCGACGCGCTCGCGGTGCTCGATCATCTCGAGATCGCGCGCGCGCATCTCGTGGGATTGTCGATGGGGGCCTATTCGTCGCTCCAGATCGGATTGAACGCTCCGCAGCGTGCGCTGTCGATGACGCTGGCCGGTGTCGGCTCCGGCTCGGAGATCGAGAACCTGGAGGCCTGGCGCAAGCAATGCCGCGCCAATGCCGAGCAGTTCGAGACGCTGGGCTCTGCCGAGGTCGCCAAGGTCACGCGCGAGGCGCCGAGCCGGATTCCCTTCCTGGTGAAGGATCCGCGCGGCCACGCCGATTTCTACGCCGCGCTGGCGCGGCACGACGCCAGGGGTTCGGCCAATACGATGCGCGGCTTCCAGGGCGGCCGGCCCTCGCTCTACACGCTGACGGATGCGATCAAGAAGGTGTCAACGCCCGCGCTGATCATCTGCGGCGACGAGGACGATCCCTGTGTCGGGGCGAGCCTATTCCTGAAGAAGCATCTGCCCGCGGCCGGGCTCGCGATGTTTCCGAAATCCGGCCACGTGCTGAATCTCGAAGAGCCCGCGCTGTTCAACGCGAGCGTGGAGCGGTTCGTCGCGCTGGTGGAAGCGGGAAGATGGCCGGTGCGCGATCCGCGGTCGCTGGCGGCGCATTGATCTGGCCGTCATTCCGGGGTGCTCGAAGAGCGAACCCGGAATCTCGAGATTCTCAGGTGCGCAATTGCGCACCATAGTTCGGCACTTCGTGCCGCCCCGGAATGACGCCTACGGCGTCACTTCGCCCCGCCCCTGCTCAGCAGAAACACGCCCTGCTCGCCGAACATGTTCCACACCCACCAGGGCAGGTTCAGCGGCACCGGGCGGCCGTAGAGATCGAGCGCCACCGAGCGCTCCATCTTGACGTTGATCTCGTCGCAGAGCTCGACGAAATCCTTGATGGTGCAGAAGTGGATGTTGGCGGTGTCGTACCAGCTCGCCGGCAGGTTCTCCGTGCGCGGCATGTGGCCACCGATCAGGAGCTGGAGCCGCATCTTCCAGAAGCCGAAATTCGGGAACGAGACGATGGCGCGGCGGCCGATGCGCAGCAGATTTTCCAGCACCACCCGCGGCTGGCGCGTCGCCTGCAGCGTCTGCGACAGGATCACGTAGTCGAAGGCGTCGTCCGGATAGTTGACGAGGTCGGTGTCGGCATCGCCCTGCACCACCGCGAGCCCCTTGGCGACGCAGCGGTTCACGCCTTCGCGCGACAGCTCGATGCCGCGCCCGTCGATGCCGCGGGCCTCGAGCAGCTGAAGCAGGTCGCCCTCGCCGCAGCCGACGTCGAGCACCTTGGAGCCCGGCTTCACCATCTCGGCCACCAGCAGATGGTCGGCGCGAAACTGGCCGGACTGTTCCGCGGTGAGGCCGCCCAGCGGCAGCACTTCCTGTACGGACATCGCTAGCCGTCCTTGAAGGTGAGCCCGCGGGCCTTGCCTGCCGATTGCAGGAAGGCGCGGGAGATGTCGAAGAATTCGGGCACGTCGAGCAGGAAGGCGTCATGGCCGCGATCGGTCTCGATCTCGGCGAACGACACCCGCGCGCTCGAGGCGTTCAGCGCATGCACCAGCGCGCGCGATTCCGAGGTCGGGAACAGCCAGTCGCTGGTGAAGGAGACGACGCAGAAGCGGGTCTGGATTTCCGCGAACGCCTTCGCCAGCACGCCGCCATGATCGGCGGCGATGTCGAAATAGTCCATCGCACGCGTCAGGTAGAGGTAGGAGTTGGCGTCGAAGCGCTCGACAAAGGACGAGCCCTGGTAGCGCAGATAGCTCTCGACCTGGAAGTCGGCGTCGAACGAGAAGGTCGGCAGCTCGCGGTCCTGCATACGCCGGCCAAACTTGCGATGCAGTGCCGCGTCCGACAGATAGGTGATGTGCGCCGCCATGCGCGCCACCGCGAGACCGCGATGCGGATGGATGCCGTGATCGGCATAGCCGCCATTGTGCCAGTCGGGATCGGCCATCACGGCCTGGCGGCCGAGCTCGTGGAAGGCGATATTCTGCGCCGAGTGCCGCGTCGAGCAGGCGATCGCCAGCGCCGAGTACACGCGCTTGGGATAGGCCGCGGTCCATTGCAGCACCTGCATGCCGCCCATCGAGCCGCCGACGACGGCGAACAGCGTGTCGATGCCGAGCCGGTCGATCAGCATCGCCTGCGCGCGCACCATGTCGGGGATGGTGATGACGGGGAAATCGAGGCCCCACACCTTGCCGGTCGCGGGATTGATCGAGGCCGGCCCCGTCGAGCCCATGCAGCCGCCGATCACGTTGGAGCAGATGATGAAGTAGCGCTGAGGATCAAGGGGCCGGCCGGGGCCGACCAGCGTCTCCCACCAGCCGGACTTGCCGGTGACGGGATGCACATTGGCGACGTGCTGATCGCCGGTGAGCGCATGGCAGATCAGCACCGCGTTGGAGCGATCGGCGTTGAGCTCGCCATAGGTCTGGTAGGCGATCTGGAACGGGGTGAGATCGACGCCGCAATCGAGCCGCAGCGGCTGGTCGGCGCCGAAATGCACCACCTGCGAACTCGGATGATCGACCTCATGCGACCGGTCGTCGGCACTGATCGCGGGACTGGGTACAGACTTGACGCCAACCATCATCGACCTCGTTTGCGACGGCCGCTAGAGCGCCGCTGACATCAGGCCATGAAAAACCCGGCCTGAACGATAGGTTCGGCCGGGATCGAAAGCGTCCCCGGCCTGTTTAGCGAGTTTTTTAACGTGGCTGCAAGCCGGCCGGCTCAAATGACCACGGAACAGGCAAAAACTACTGGCTTGGGCGCTTTTCGTCAAGACACGATCCGGATTAGCCAAATTCGTCTCCGTCGCGTCGGCCGAAAAGGCCATCATTTCTCTTTGCTTTCGCCGGCCCGACTGCCTAATCAGGACGTCGACCCCAGCAGGTCCGGCCTTACCAATCTCCTTGGCCCGGCCCGCATTGGAACGCCTCTCAAAAGCCCAAGACTCTCAAAAGCCCAAGTCAGATATGTCCCAACGTCCGCCCGCGCCACCATCGCTCCAGGAACTGCGCAAGGAGATCGACGCGATCGACGAGGGCATGCATCGCCTGCTGATGCAGCGCGGCGACATCATCGACCGCCTGATCCAGGTGAAGCAGACCCAGGAGGTGGGCTCGGCGTTCCGCCCGGCGCGCGAGGCCTCCATGATGCGTGACCTCGTGCAGCGTCATCGCGGCATCCTGCCGCTCGACACGGTCGAGAGCATCTGGCGCGTCATCATCGCGACCTTCACCTATGTCCAGGCGCCGTTCTCGGTGCATGCCGACATCTCGGTGAGCGAACCGGCGATGCGCGATTCCGTGCGTTTCCATTTCGGCTTCACCGTGCCTTACGTCGCGCATTTCAGCGCACAGGCCGCGGTCGAGGCGGTGGCGAAATCCAAGGGCGATCTGGCGCTGGTCTCGGCGACCTCCAGCCGCACGCCATGGTGGCTCTCGCTCGAGGCGGCCAGTGCGCCGAAGATCATCGCGCGGCTGCCCTTCGTCGAGCGCGCCGACCATCCGGCCGCGCTGCCCGTGTTCGCAGTCTCGCGCGTCGCCGACAGCGCGCTGGTGACGGAGGTCGAGACCTTCAGCGTGCGCGTCTCCGGGTGGAACGCCGAGGTGGCGCGCGCGCTGTCGCCGCTCGCCGAGATCGTGGCGGTGCCCGACACCGCCTTCGACGGCGCGGCACTGCTGGTCTCGGTCACCGCGGCAAGCGGCATCGACAAAATCAGGGCTGCCCTGATCGAGGCGGGGGCCTCGGTGCGCTCCACGGCCCTCGTCGGCAGCCACGCAACGCGCTATACGGTGGCCCCGACCGGGCCGAAATCGTAAATCGCGAACCGCCTGAAGCCTATCCGGAGTTGAAGATGTCCCGCCCCGTGCCGAATCCCGGCATTCTCGATATTGCGCCCTACACGCCCGGCAAGAGTCCGGTGGCGGAGCCGGGCCGCAAGGTGTTCAAGCTCTCGGCCAACGAGACGCCGTTCGGGCCCTCGCCCAAGGCGATCGAGGCGTTCAAGCACGTGGCGGGTCACCTGGAAGACTATCCGGAAGGCACTTCGCGCGTGCTGCGCGAGGCGATCGGCCGCTCCTTCGGTCTCGACCCCAACCGCATCATCTGCGGCGCCGGCTCGGACGAGATCCTCAACCTGCTCGCCCACACCTATCTCGGCCAGGGCGACGAGGCGATCTCCACCACGCACGGCTTCCTGGTCTACCCGATCGCGACCATGGCGGTCGGCGCCAGGAACGTGGTTGCGCAGGAGACCAACCTCACCTGCAACGTCGACGCCATCCTCAATGCGGTGACGCCGCGCACCAAGCTGGTCTGGCTCGCCAACCCCAACAATCCGACCGGCACCTACGTGCCGTTCGACGAGGTCAAGCGCCTGCGCGCCGGTCTGCCCTCGCACGTGCTGCTGGTGCTGGACGCCGCCTATTCCGACTACGTCTCGCGCAACGATTACGAGATGGGGATCGAGCTCGTCGCCACCACCGAGAACACGGTGGTGACGCACACCTTCTCCAAGATCCACGGCCTTGCCGCGCTGCGCGTCGGCTGGATGTTCGGCCCCGAGCACATCATTGACGCCGTCAACCGCATCCGCGGTCCCTTCAACGTGTCGACGCCGGCGATGTACGCCGCGGTCGCCGCGATCGAGGACACCGCGCACCAGGCGATGTCGAAGCAGTTCACCGAGACCTGGCGCAACTGGCTCACCGAGGAGATCGGCAAGCTCGGGCTGAAGGTGACGCCGAGCGTCGCCAATTTCGTGCTGATCCACTTCCCGACCGACAAGGGCAAGTCCGCGGATGACGCCGACGCCTTCCTCACCAAGCGGGGCCTGGTGCTGCGCGCGCTGAAGAACTACGGCCTGCCGCACTCGCTGCGCATGACCATCGGCACCGAGGAAGCCAACCGCCTCGTCGTCGAGGCCCTGCGCGACTTCACGGCCGGCAAATGAGCAACGCACCGCACTTCCAGCGCGTCGCGCTGATCGGCTTCGGCCTGATCGGCGGCTCGATCGCGCGGGCTGCGAAGCTCCAGGGCCTGGCGGGCGAGATCGTCACCACCGCGCGCTCGGAAAAGACGCGCGCGCGGGTGATGGAGCTCGGCATCGTCGACCAGGTCGTGGCGACCAATGCGGAAGCGGTGAAGGATGCCGATCTCGTCATCCTCTGCATTCCCGTCGGCGCCTGTGGTCCGGTGGCGCAGGAGATCGCTGCGCATCTGAAGCCGGGTGCGATCATCTCCGACGTCGGCTCGGTCAAGGGCGCGATCGTCAGGGACATGGCACCGCACCTGCCGAAAAACATTCACTTCGTGCCGGCGCATCCGGTGGCGGGCACCGAGCATTCGGGCCCCGATTCCGGCTTCGCCGAACTCTTCATCAACCGCTGGTGCATCCTCACCCCGCCGGAAGGCGTCGATGCGGCGGCCACAGATCGCCTGCGCGCGTTCTGGGCGGCTATGGGCGCCAAGGTCGAGGTCATGACACCGGATCATCATGATCTGGTGCTCGCGATCACCAGCCATCTGCCGCATCTGATCGCCTACACCATCGTCGGCACCGCCGACGAGCTGGCGCAGGTGACGGAGTCCGAGGTGATCAAATTCTCCGCCGGCGGTTTCCGTGATTTCACCCGCATCGCCGCGTCCGACCCGACGATGTGGCGCGACGTGTTCCTCGCCAACAAGGAAGCCGTGCTGGAGATGCTCGGCACCTTCACCGAGGATCTCGCAAAACTCACCCGCGCGATCCGGCGCGGCGACGGCGAGGCGCTGTTCGACCACTTCACCCGCACCCGCGCCATCCGCCGCGGCATCGTCGAGATCGGACAGGATTCGGCGGCGGCGGATTTCGGCCGGCAGCATGGGGCGCTGAAGAAGCCGTAGCGCGCGGCTTCGTAGCCCGGATGAGCGAAGCGACATCCGGGAGAGATTCCCGCATATCGCTCCGCTCATGCGGGCTACGGGAGCTACGAAGAACCTAATACAACGGCGGGATCTGGCCGACCTTGACCGGACCCAGCAGCACCGCGCCGTCGACGAACTTCAGCGGGAAGCTGCGGGCCTTCTTGCCCTCCAGCGTGCTCTCGGTGCCGATCGAATTGATGCCGGCGGCAACGCCGGCATTGGCGTTCTGCTTGATGACCTTGCCGAGACCGGGAACGGCGCGGTCGAGCGCGCCGAACAGGTTGTTGAGGTCCTGCGACTTCACACCGGGCGCAACACGGTCGAGGGTAGCCTGCGGCACGCCCTCTTCCAGCATCTTCTCGATGCCGAGCGCCGGGATCACGCGCTCGAGCCCGGTCACCGTCATCTGCAACTCGCCGTCTAAACGGCCATTGGCCGAGAGGCCGAGCGTGCCGGCCGCAACCGCGATCATCTCGCCCTGCTGGATGCGCGACTGCACGATCTCGATATGGCCGCCGGCGGCCTGGATCTCGCGGAAGCGCTGCGGCCACGGCTTTGGCGTGAGGTCGGAGAGCCCGGTGACCTTGGCACGGGTGTCGGCCTCGAACGGCTCGGCGAGCAAGGGATGAACGCCCTGGATGCTGCCCTGCGCGATCTGGAGCACGGTCTCGATAACAGGATGATCCGACGGCGATCCATCCGCGAGACGCCCGTGCAGCTCGACCTGTTTTGCGCGCGCCAGCGGCACCTGCACGCTGCCGTCGAGCCGGTTGACGGTGGGATCCTCGAACACGATGGAGGCGCGCTCCGGCACGGCAGGCAGGCCCACCACGCTGCTGCGGCCCTTGCTCCAGTTCACCACGAAGGTGTTTTGCGTGACGCCGTCGGTCAGCGTCGCCGGCGCCGAGAATTCGGCGATGACGCGCTTGGGATCGTAGACCTGGGCGACGACGAGGATGTTGTCGAGCTTGGCCGTGAACGGCGTCTTGCTGGCGTTTTGCGAGACCAGGGCGACGCTGGCGCCGGAACACTGGACCTCGAAGCGGAACGGGAAGCCCGCGATCGAGCGCTTGGCGCAATCATAGATGCGGCCGGATTTGGCCTCCTGCGCGCGCCAGGCGTCGGCGGCGATTTCGGCCTGCGAGGCGGCATAGAACCAGAAGCAGCTCCACGCGACCGCGAGGATCAGGAGGAGAACGGGTGCGATGAAAAGGCCCCAACGGGAGCGCCGGCCTGCGGCAACGGTCATATCGGACATGCGGCGACCCTTTGACCCCAGATTTTGTCAAATGTAAGCGAGGTTGGCTTGCTCCGAAAGGCGGAGAATTCGCTTCGCTTGAGGGCGCCGTTCTGGTAGCCGTGCCCGAAATGTCGGAAATCACCCTCCCCTCCGTCTCCACCGCCACGGGCGACCTCTGGGTGTTCGGCTACGGCTCGCTGATGTGGCGGCCGGGCTTCGAATTTAGGGAACGCGTCCCGGCCCGGCTGGTCGGCGAGCATCGCGCGCTCTGCGTCTATTCCTTCGTGCATCGCGGCACGCCGGAGAAGCCGGGCCTGGTGCTCGGGCTCGACCGCGGCGGCGCCTGTCGCGGCATCGCCTTCCGCGTCGCTGAAGAGGACCGCGCCGACGTCGTCGCTTATTTGCGCGCGCGCGAGCAGGTCACCTCGGTCTATCGCGAGGTGATGCGCTCGGTTTGGCTGGAGAACGATGCGCGGCAGCGCGTCTCTGCGCTCGCCTATGTGGTCGATCGCGGCCACGTCCAATATGCCGGCCGGCTGTCGCTCGCCGACCAGCACCGCCACGTGATCCAGGGCCACGGCCAGTCCGGCGCCAACCGCGACTACGTGACCGCGACGGTGAAGGCGATCGAGGCCGAAGGCTTTCGCGACACCCAGCTGCATCAGCTCGCGACCATGCTGCATGGCGATGCGCATTCCCTGCACGCGCCGGCTCCCGCGGAAGATCAAGAGAACCGCTAGCGCTCCGAGGGAGCATAGCTCGGCGCTGAGCCGATCAACTGCTCCTGCTCCCTGCGGCCCGCCTCGACGAGGCGGCCGGTCGCCTCTTCGATCGCTGTCTGCACACGGGAGAGAAATTCGTCCTTCGGCAGGCCTGCGGGCAAGGGATCGAGAAACTCCACCACCAGCGTGCCGGGATAGCGCATGAAGGTCCGGCGCGGCCAGAACAGGCCGGAATTGAGCGCGATCGGCAGGCACTGCACGCCGCAAGACGAATAGATCTGCGCAAAGCCGGTCTTGTAGTCGGGCGGCGCGCCCGGCGCCCGACGCGTGCCTTCCGGAAAAATGACGAGCTGGCGGCCCGAGCGCACCGCTTCGCGTGCGCGCCGCGTCATGTCCAGAAGCGCCTTCACGCCGGCCTTGCGATCGATCGCGATCATTCCGGTCTTGACCAGGAACTGACCGAACACCGGAATCTGCATGAGTTGGCGCTTGAGGATGAAGATCGGGCGATCGAAGAACCCGGGCAACACGAACGTCTCCCAGAACGACTGATGCTTCGCCACGATCACCAACGGTCCCTCTGGAATTTTCTCGACGCCGCGGAATTCCACCTTGATGCTGCAGACCACCCGCATCAGAAACAGCGTTGCCTTCGCCCAGCACTGCGCGACCGTCAGCATCGCGCGCGGCGGCAATGCAAAGGTCGGCAGCGCCACGATCGCGAGGCACACCAGCACGGCGTAGAACAGCACGTTGAATAGGAGCGAGCGCAGGAAAATCAAGAACATCGACGATCCGATCAATTGGCCTGTGCGGTGGCGGGCCGCTTCGGCTGCAGCCCGGGAGGCTGCTCCGACATCTCGGGCGAAAGGTCAATCCCGAAATCTTCCAGCCGTACCCTGAGCTCGGCCGCGATGTACTTGACATATTCCGACAGCAGCAGCCGCAGCGTCGAGGCCGAGGTCCACCATGGCTCCTCGCGCCATTTGTCGCCGACCACCGCGAACGGAATCAGCGTCGTCTCCGGCATCGCATGCGAGAATTCCACCAGCGCGCGCGGCATGTGATAGTTCGAGGTCACCACGATCAGCGATTTGAACCGGCGCTCGTGCGCCCAGCGCCGTGCCTCCGCCGCATTGCCGCGGGTCGTGAGCGCGGTGCGATCGAGGTCGACGCAACAGGTCATGAAGGACTGGTTCTCCGGCAGGGTCCGGGAGATGTCGCTCGCCGTCGACGTCGGGTGCACGCCCGAGATCAGGAGCCGCCTGCCGTAGCCGGCCGCCAGGAGCTCCATCGCATCCGACACCCGGGAGGAGCCGCCGGTCAAGACCACGATGCCGTCCGCCTTGCGGTCCGGCGCAAGCTCGGCGCCGCGCAATTGCGACAGGAACGCAACGAAGCCCGCCGCCGCGCCGACGAAGGCGAACGCGATCGCCGACACGATTATCGCGCGCAGCCAGCCGCGCGGCAGTTTCGGCGATCGATCGTCGGTCGGCGAGGTCATGCGATGTCGGTGGTCCCTTCCCCGGATGATTTTAGGACGTTTTGAGGCGAAGTGGAGTCCGGTTTGTTGGGCTCTGTGAACGCAAAGAATACTCAGGCGGCGAGCTCTTTCCCTCTCCCCTTGTGGGAGAGGGTGGCTCGGCGCGCAGCGGCGAGACGGGTGAGGGGTCTGTCTCCACGAGTCTAGCTCTCATTTGAATCCGCGGAGAAAACCCCTCATCCGGCGCTTCGCGCCACCTTCTCCCACAAGGGGAGAAGGAAGAAATCAACTCAATCCACATCATTCAGCGTCGCGAACAGGGTCTGGCGCGAAGCCACCGCGGTGATGGCGCCGATCAGGACCGCCTGCACCGCGAGCACGATGTAGCCGGATGGCCGCAGCGAGAAGGTGCCGAGCAGGGCTGCGAACTGGTCGCCGACGGGGGTGCCGGAAAACCAGCCGGCGATCGACTCGGAGAAGCCGAACACCAGCATGGCGACGCCGCCGCCGATCACGCCGCCCTCGAGGCCCAGCCTGAGGAAATGCCGCAGGAAGCGGTTGGCGATGTAGCGATCGCCGGCGCCGACGAAATGCAGGACCTCGACGATCGGACGGTTCGCCGCCATGGCGCCGCGCGTCGCGAACGACACCGAGATGATGGTGGCGATGATGACCAGCGCGAGGATGCCGAGGCCGGCAAGCACGGTGGCGTTGGTCATCGAGCGCATGCGCTCGATCCATGCGCGGTGATCGTCGACGCTGGCGCTCGGCGCGACCTGGGTCACGCGGGCGCGCAAGGCGACGAGATCGAGCGCCGTGCCAGGCTGCACGCGCGCGATGATCATGCGCGGCACCGGCAGATCGTCCATCGACAGCCCCGTGCCGAGCCAGGGCTCGAGCAGCTTGCCGCTCTCGTCCTTGCTGAACGGCTTGACCTCGACGATGCCGGCCTGCGCGCGCATCGCCTCGGTCACCGCCGCGGTGTCGCGTTCGAGATCGCGGCCGGTCTGCGGGCGGACCTGGATGGTGATTTCGCTGGCGACGTCCGATTGCCATTCGGCGGCGGAGGCGCTGACCAGCAGCACCGTACCCGTCGTCATCGAGGCGAGGAAGGTCATGATGGCGACGACGGCGACCAGCGCGCGGCCGTGGATCGAGGCGCGCGGCACGATCGGCGACATGTTGCGTGCCTTGGCCGGAAGCTGCGGACGCTCTTGTCCGAGATCCACCAGCACGCCGCGCTCGTCGGTCCTACTCATAGACGTGCAGCCGTCCCTGATGCAGCACTAGCCGCCGCGCCTCGTACTGGTCCATCAGGCCGATGTCGTGGGTCGCGATGATGACGGCGGTGCCTGACTTGTTGAGCTCGATGAACAGCCGCAGCAGGCGGCGGCCGAGCGTGGGGTCGACGCTGCCGGTCGGCTCGTCCGCGAGCAGCAGTTGCGGCCGCGAGATCACCGCGCGCGCGATCGCCGCGCGCTGCTTCTCACCGCCGGACAGGATCGGCGGCAGCGCATCCATGCGCTCGCCGAGGCCGACCCATTTCAGGAGATCGATCACCTCCTTGCGGTAGCTCGACTCGCTGCGACCCATGACGCGGAACGGCAGCGCGACATTCTCATACGTCGTCATGTGGTCGAGCAGACGGAAATCCTGGAGCACGATGCCGATGCGCTTGCGCAAGTCCGCGATCTCGTCCTTGCCGAGCTGTGAGATGTCGTGGCCGAACAGATTGACGAGGCCGCGCGTCGGCCGGTGCGACAGGAACAGCAGGCGCAAAAGCGAGGTCTTGCCGGCGCCGGACGGGCCGGTGAGGAACTGGAAGGAATGCGCCGGGATCTGGAAACTGAGATCGCGCAGGATCTCCGGCCCCAGACCGTAACGCAATCCGACATTTTCGAACCGAACCAAGCTCAGCTCCGTTCGAGAGGGGGCGCGGGCCGCACTGCGCTCCGCTACACGCGATCACCGGGTTTTGCGGCCGTTATGGTTTCCGGTTCGTTAACGGTCACCCTGTAGCATATTGGGTGACATCCCTGCCGCCCGGTTCTCCGCGACCGGGTCATCGTCAAGACTGGTCCAAGACCTCGTTCATGCATCAAGGCTCGTCCATGCATATCGTCTGCCCCCATTGTACGACATCCTACGCCATCAAGCTTGCGAGCCTGGGGGCAAATGGACGGACGGTGCGCTGCTCCCGCTGCAAGGAAACCTGGGTCGCCCATGCCGAGGATGCCATCGAGGAGGCGTCCATCCCGGCTATGGCCGCTGCCAGCCAGGCCGACGACCAGTCCGATCTCGCTGAGCAGTGGAACTCCTACGCCAACGACGGCGCCGCTGATGCCCCCATCGTCGACAGCCCCTCCATCGCCAGCGACTGGCCGGCCGAAGATGCCAAGGAGATCGAGGACGAGTGGTCAGCGGCGGCCAGGGCCGCCGAGGAAGACGTCGCCGGCGCGCAGCACCAATCCTGGTTCCGCGGCCTGTTCTCCCGCCGCGGGGCGCGGGTGAGCCGCCCGGTCGCCACCACGGCACCGCGAAAATCCCATTTCGGCCTGCCGACGGCCTGTGCCGCCATGGGCGCGCTGGTGCTGGCGCTCGTGATCTGGCGCGGCGACATGGTGCGGCTGCTGCCGCAGACGGCGGCGTTCTACAAGATGGTCGGACTCGAGGTTAATCTGAGGGGGCTGGCCTTCAAGGACGTCAAGCTCTCCAGCGAGACCGTGGACGGTAAGCAGGTGCTGGTGATCGAGGGCGTGATCGTCGGCCAGGGCAAGAAGCCGCTCGATATCCCGCGGCTGCGCTTTGCCGTCCGCGACGCGCAGGGCGCGGAGATCTACGCCTGGAATTCGGTTCTGGAACAGACCGTGCTGCAGCCCGGCGAACGCGCCTTCTTCCGCTCGCGCCTGGCCTCGCCGCCGCCGGAGGGCCGCAATATCGACGTTCGCTTCTTCAACCGGCGCGACATTGCCGGCGGCAGCGTATAATCGATCTCGCAGGTCCCGCACGGGAGGGTTGATCCCAAGGTTGGTCTCATGCCGAAAATCCTGATCGCCGACGACGAGGATTCGATGCGCCAGCTGGTGGCGCGCGCCATCGCCATGGACGGCCACGAAACCATCACCGCGCAGGACGGCGCCGAGGCGCTGGAGATCCTGACCCGCGAGGACGGCGCGTTCGACCTGCTGCTCACCGACATCCAGATGCCCATCATGGACGGCATCGCACTGGCGCTCTCCGCCGCGCGCGATTTCCCCGATTTGACGATTTTGCTGATGACCGGCTTTGCCGACCAGCGCGAGCGCGCCTCGAACCTCAATGCGCTGGTGCATGACGTCGTGACGAAACCATTCTCGGTCGCCGACATCCGCACCGCCGTGGCGGATGCGCTGGCGGCGAAGAAGGGGTAGCGGCTCGAATGTCGTAGCCCGCATGAGCGTAGCGACATGCGGGACCAGCGGCCCCGGATATCGCTTCGCTCATCCGGGCTACGCACCGCCGCTGAGAGGCGACATCGCCCCCACCCACTCGATGTCGTCCTGGCTCCCCGCGCGCAATTGCGCGCTAGGCCAGGACGACATTGGGGAGAGAGCCCTTCCTCAAAAATCCTTCAGCAGCCGCTCGATGTAGTCGAGCTCGATCTGCGGGCGCGAGGTGTCCCCGAGGCGGCGGCGGAGTTCTTCGAGGATGCGGCGGACGCGCTGGGCGTCGATCTCGCCGGGGATCTTCACCGTGTAGTCGTCGCTGAGGTCGCGGCCATGGAGGGGGCGGCCGAGCGGGTCGGTCTGATTGGCGCCGCTCTGCTGACGGCCGTTCCGGTTGCCGGGACCATCGCCCTGCCCGTCACCATCGCCCTGCTGCATCGCCTCGGCCATCTTCTGCGCGCCCTTGCGCAAGGCCTCGAGAGCCTTCCCTTGCGAGTCCACGGCACCGTCGGCATTGCCCTCGCCGAGCTTCGAACCGGCATCGCCCATGGCACCGTCGGCGGTGTCCAGGCTGCCGTCGTCGTCGCCCTGGTCGCCGGCCTGATCGCCATCCTGGCCGGACTGTCCCTGCTCGCCCTGCTGACCCTTCTGCCCTTGCTGCTTCTGGCCCTTTTGTCCCTTCTGCGTGAGGCCGCGCTTGGCGAGCTCGTCCTGCAACTTCTTCAGACGGTCGCGCAGCGACTGCTGATCCTGCTGGAGGTCCGACATCGACTGGTCGCCCTGCTGCTTGCCGCGCGAGCGGTCACGCCGGGAGTCCTGGCCCTGCTTGAAGGTCTTGTCACGCAATTGCTGCTGCTTGCGGATCATGTCGCTGAGCTCGTTGAGCGCCTGCTCCATGTCGCTGTCGCCGGATTGCCCGGGCTGCGCCATCTGGAGATTTTCCATGATCTGCGCGAGCTGCTCGAGCATGCGCTGGGCCGCCTCGCGGTTGCCCTCGCGCGCCGCCTTCTCGATCTGCTTCAACAGCTCGTCCAGATCGCGTTGCGTGATGACGTTGCGATCGCGACTTGAGGACTGGCTTCGTTCGGTCGCGCGCTTGTATTCCTCGAGCTTCTGGATGGCGTCGGACTGATTGTTCAGGCTCTTCCCGGATTCCTTCTGCCTGAGGCTGTCGCCGGAATCCTGCATCGCCTTTTCCGCGCTGTCGAGCAGCGCGTCGGGATCCTGATCCAGCTGGGCAGCGACCGGCGAGACGCCGCCCAACAGCAAGGCGAGGCAGGCGATCGAGATCGCCTTGAAGACTGGCGCTCGTGCTAGCTTCCGCATTTCCGGTCCCGCGTAAACTGGTTGGCCCCGTCGTTGCCCGCCTTCGCCCGGTTGTTCGCCGACTTGCGATAGGCCTGAAGCTGCTCCCGCAACGCGTCCTGCTGCTTCGACAGTTCTTCGAGCTGGTCGGGCGTGGCTTTCTGGGTCTTCTGTTTCAGCTCGACGGCCTTGTCGAGGATGAGCTGGACCTCCGCCGGGAATGGCTGCCGGGGCCCGAGCGGATTCTGCTCGGCGCGCCGCGCGAGATCGCGCACCTTGCCGGCCATGGCTTCACGGAGCTTCTGCGTCAGCACCCGGATCTCATCCTCGCTGGCACCGCGTTCCAGCGCCCGCTTGAGCGCGTCCTGCGCGGAGCGCAGCGCGGCGTTGACGCTGCCGGCGACACCGTCGTCCTCGATGGTGACCGCGAACGCCCACATGCTCGCCACCACATTGCGCAGCGCCTCGTCGGTGCGGGCAGCCTCCAGCTGGGCCGCCAGGCTGCGCAGGCCGAGATAGCAGCCGGCATCCGGCGTGAACAATTCCGGCGCGATCATCAGCGCATCGAGGGCGACGTAGACGTCTGAATTCTTGTTGGCGTCGAGCGCGAGGATGCGGCGCTGCTCGATCAGCGCGCGCGCGAGCGAGTTCGTGAACAGGCGCTCGGGCAGGCGCATGTTGAAGGGCTCGCTTTTCGCCTCGTTGCCGGCCTCGTCCTTCGCGGTCAGCGTCAGCGTGACGTCGGCGCCGGCATAGGGATCCTCGCTGAGGTCCTTCACGGTCTGGCCGACGCCATTGCGGGTGCGCGCATTCGGCAACACGAGCGGGAATTGCGGCGGCTGGAACAGCGGGCGCGCGCCGCCATCCTTACCGCCATCCTTGGCGTCCGCAGGCCGCAGGGCAATTTGCGCGTCGGCACCGGTGACGCCGTAATCGTCCTCGATCTTGTAGGAGAGCTGCAGCCCGCCGCGCGCCTGGCGCTCGGGATCCTTGGCGAGCGCGATCGTAGGCGGACGGTCCGGCGTTGCCGCAAACGCCCATTGCGGCTGGCCGGAGGGCGCGCGGACATGCGCGGTGCCGTCGCCGGTGATGGTGAAGTGCTTCTCGTTGGTGCCCTTGGGCGTGGCCTCAGTGGGGGCGACCTCCTTGAGGCCGCCGGAGACGGTGACGTCCAAGGTGCCGCCGGAGGAGCGCACGATCAGGGTCGAGCCGGCGGGCACGGCGAGCGGGCCGGAGGCCGGCAACGCCGCGGCCTCCTTGTTGGCGGCCGACAGGATGATCGGCGGCTTGCCGGTGTAGAGCGGCGGCGTGACCCAGGCGTCAACGCGGACATTCGTCGGCGCCAGCACGCCGTTCCAGTCGAAGGCGGACCCGAGCCGCATCGCACGTTCGTCGCCGGCGGCGAAGAAGGTCGCAACCAGCATCACCATGACCAGCGCGCGCAACGCCCAGGGGTCGTGCAAAGCGAGCCGCGGCTGCGGCAGACCAGCGCGGATGCGCTTGAGCGAGGCCAGCGTGCGCTCGCGCTGCGCTTGCCACAATGCCTGCGCAACCGGGTCCTGCGAGCTCAGCGTGTCCGTGAGCGTCGTGGCCGGGCGGTGGCGGATGCCGGAGCCGCGGTCGAGCCGGCCCAGAGCCTCCTCGCGGCTCGGCCAGCGGAAGCTGACCAGCGGAAGCAGGACGGCAATCGCGATGCCGGCGAAAACGACGAGGCCGATGGCGCGGGCGACGGACGGCAAGGCCAGCCAGAGACCGGCCCAGGACACCACCAGGAATAACCCGACGATGGTCAGCACCCGCGCCAGATGCGGCCAGGCACGTTCCCACGCGATGGCATAAGTGGCCCGCTCGAGGGCCTGCGCCAGCTTCAGCCGCGACAGAGCGTCACTGTTGCGGATCGGGTCTGACGGGTCGGGGGTGACGCCGTTCAATAAGCTCTCCAGGTTGCCCGGTAGAGAAGCGTACCACAACGGCAGCACTGAGGCATCCGTTCCTGTACGGGAGACACCCCTTTTCCCGCATAACACGAGGACGTGACTGGCCCGCCGCAACCCCCTAATTTCCGCGCCGCCATTCCCAAGGAATTGAAGGAAACGCCATGGACAAGAAGATGCACGACAAGGGCCTGGAAGTCCGCAAAGCGGTACTGGGCGAGGCCTATGTCAACAACGCCCTGAAGAACGTCGACGATTTCAACCGCCCGTTCCAGGAGATGCTGAACGAATATTGCTGGGGCACGGTGTGGGGCCGCGAGGAGCTGCCGCGCAAGACCCGCAGCATGCTCAACATCGCGATGATCGCGATCCTCAACCGCCAGCACGAGTTTCGCGCGCATTTGAAGGGCGCGCTGACCAACGGCGTCACCCGCGACGAGATCCGCGAGATCCTGATGCAGGTCGCGATCTATGGCGGCATGCCGGCCGCGGTCGACAGTTTTCGCATCGCGCGCGAGGTGTTCGCGGAGATTGATGGGAAGGCGTGAGGCGCAGCTTAAGGTGAGGGACGCGAAGTCCCTCACCCATCGTCGAGGGTGACCGTGAGCCGTTCGACAAACAACGAATAACAAGCACAAGGAAACACCATGGACATCGGATTCATCGGCCTCGGAAACATGGGTTTCCCGATGGCGCGGCGATTGATCGAGGCGGGGCACAAGCTCGTCGTGTTCGACACGCGCAAGGAGGTCACGGACAAGCTCGTGGCGCGCGGGGCCACGGCTGCGACGTCGCCGAAGGACGTCGCCGACAAGGTGGAGACGGTAATGGCGAGCCTGCCCTCGCTGCAGGCCTCGCTCGCGGTCGCGACGGGCGAGAACGGCGTGATCGAGGGCAGCCGCGCAAAACGCTTCATCGATCTGTCGACCGTCGGATCCGCGATGGCGGTGAAGATTCACGGCCTACTCGCCAAGAACAACATCGTGCAGATCGACTGCCCCGTCTCCGGCGGCGTCGGCGGTGCCGAGAAGGGCACGCTGGCGGTGATGGTGTCGGGGCCGAAGGCGGAGTTCGAGCTGCTCAAGCCCGCGCTCGACGTGATCGGAAAGGTGTTCTTCATCGGCGAGAAGCCGGGTGCGGCGCAGACCATGAAGCTCGCCAACAATTTCCTGTCGGCCACCGCCATCGTGGCGACGTCGGAAGCCGTGGTGATGGGCGTGAAAGCCGGGCTCGATCCCGCCGTGATGATCGACGTCATCAACGCAGGCTCCGGCATGAACACCGCAAGCCGCGACAAGTTTCCGCGCGCGGTGCTGCCGCGAACCTTCGACTTCGGCTTTGCCACCGGATTGATGGTGAAGGACGTGCGGCTGGCGCTGGAGGAAATGAAGCAGCTCGGCCTGTCGATGGAGGTTGCGGACGCGGTCGGACGTCTCTGGGAGACCGTGATCAGCACGGAAGGCGCCGAGTCGGATTTCACCGCGGCGATCAAGCCGATCGAGAAGAAGGCGGGTGTTGTGGTGGGTGGGGCGAAGGGCGGATTGGCGGGGAAGTAGCGCCTGCCTTCCGCCGTCGCCGGGACGACACCGTAATTGTTGAGCGAGGCGGTCTCACAACCACGGCGCCGGCTGATCCATCGCGATCAGCTGCTCGACCTCGATGCGCGGACGCACTACCGCGTACTGGTCGTCCTTCACCAGCACCTCGGGCACCAGCGGGCGGGTATTGTAGGTGCCGGCCTGCACCGCGCCATAGGCGCCGGCGGTCATGATGGCGATGAGATCGCCCGCCTTCGGCGTCGGCAGCGTGCGATCGAGGGCGAGGTAATCGCCGGTCTCGCAGACCGGACCGACGACGTCGGCCGTGATGGTGGCGGCGCCCTTGGCGGGCTGCGTCACCGGCAGGATGTCATGGTGGGCTTCATACAGCGTCGGACGAATGAGGTCGTTCATGGCGGCGTCGATGATGACGAAGTTCTTGCCGTCACCGTGCTTCACGTAGATCACCTTGGCGACCAGGATGCCGGCGTTGCCGACGATCATGCGCCCCGGCTCGAACATCAGCGTGCAGCCGAGATTGTGACTGACGCGCTTGACCATGGCGGCATAGGCGGCAGGCGCCGGCGGCGCCTCGCGGTCCATGTAGTAGGGAATGCCGAGGCCGCCGCCGAAATCGACGTGGCTGATGTTGTGGCCGTCGGAGCGCAGCGTCTGCACGAACTCGGAGAGGATGCGAAACGCAGTCTCCATGCCGGAGAGGTCGGTGATCTGGCTGCCGATATGCACGTCGGTTCCGGTCACCTCGATGCCCGGCAGCTTTGCGGCGCGCGCATAGACCTCGCGGGCATGCACGATCGGGATGCCGAACTTGTTCTCGGACTTGCCGGTCGAGATCTTGGCGTGCGTGCCGGCATCGACATCGGGATTGACGCGCAACGAGATGCGCGCGGTCTTTCCCGTCTCGGTCGCAAGCCGCGACAATAGCTCGAGCTCCGGCTCGGATTCGACATTGAGACAGAGGATGTCGGCGGCGAGCGCGGCGCGCAGCTCTTCCTCGGTCTTGCCGACACCGGAGAAGACGATCTTGCCAGCGGGAATGCCGGCGGCCAGCGCGCGCTTCAATTCGCCGCCGGAGACCACGTCGGCGCCGGCGCCGAGCCTGGCCAGCGTGCGCAGCACCGACTGGTTGGAGTTCGCCTTCATGGCGTAGCAGACCAGCACCTTCTCGCCGGCGAAGGCCTCGGTGAAGACGCGGTAGTGCCGCTCCAGCGTTGCGGTCGAATAGCAATAGAACGGCGTGCCTACGGTCGCGGCGAGCTCGGACAGGTTCACCGCCTCGGCGTGCAGCACGCCGTTGCGGTAGTCGAAATGGTTCATGGCGTTGGCTCGGTTGCCCCAGCTATCTGCTGGGCTTGTCGTCCAGGAGCGGGTCGAGAATAAACGATTTCTTCTTGCCCTTGGCCGCCGCGGGCGGGGCATCCGCACCGTAGGTGGGATTGAACACGCTCGGCGTCTTCTGGGCTTCGGTCTCGGTGTCGGTCGGCGCGACGCCATTGGCCGTGGACGCGCTGGAGGCGGTCGGCGGCAAATCCAGCGGGCCCTTGCGGCCGCAGCCGGCCAGCGCGAGCGCGCTCAGGCTCAAGACAATGATGGCCCACCCCGAGCCGGCCGGGCGAAACTTTGACGTCACGACGAAATCCCCACTACGCGCGGCGCACCATACAGAGATTGGCGCGCTCTGGCGAGAGCCGGATGAGCATGAAAGATAAGCGAAATTTTGCCCTCAGCCCAATTTTCGCTCTTTTTCCAGCCGCTTCGCCCAGGCCTTGGCCTGCGACGTCACGTTCTTCGGCGCGGTGCCGCCAAAGCTGGTCCGGCTCTTCACCGACGATTCGACCGAGAGCACGCCGAGCACGTCCTTGGTGATCTTCGGCTCGATCGCCTGCATCTCCCTCAGCGGCAGCTCATGCAGCGCCACGCCGCTCTCGGCGGCCTTGGCCACGATGCGGCCCGTAACGTGGTGCGCCTCGCGGAACGGCATCTTCAGCGTCCGCACCAGCCAGTCGGCAAGATCGGTCGCGGTGGCATAGCCCTCACCGGCAGCCGCCTTCATCTTCGCCTCGTCGGGCACGAGATCGCGAACCATGCCGGTCATGGCGCGGATCGCCAGCGACAGCGCGGCAAAGCCTTCCATCGCGCCCTGCTTGTCCTCCTGCATGTCCTTTTGATAGGCGAGCGGCAGGCCCTTCATCACGATCAACAGACCGTTGAGCGCGCCGATGACGCGGCCGGTTTTGGCGCGGACCAGCTCGGCAGCGTCAGGGTTACGCTTCTGCGGCATGATCGAGGAGCCGGTCGTGAACTTGTCGCTGAGGCGGATCATGCCGACCAGCGGCGAGGTCCAGATCACGATCTCCTCGGCAAAGCGCGACATGTGCACGGCGCAGATCGAGGCGGCCGAGAGCGTCTCCAGCACGAAGTCGCGGTCGGAGACGGCGTCGAGCGAGTTTGCCATCGGACGGTCGAAGCCAAGCGCCTTCGCAGTGGCGTGGCGGTCGATCGGGAACGAGGTGCCGGCGAGCGCGGCGGCGCCGAGCGGGGATTCATTGAGCCGCTTGCGCGCGTCCTGGAAGCGGCCGCGGTCGCGCGCGGCCATCTCGACATAGGCGAGCAGATGGTGGCCGAAGGTCACCGGCTGCGCGGTCTGCAGATGCGTGAAGCCGGGCATGACGGTTGCGGCATGCTCCAGCGCGCGTTCGACCAGCGCCTGCTGGAACGCGGCGAGCGCCGCATCGGTCTCATCGAGGACATCGCGGACATAGAGACGGAAATCGGTCGCAACCTGATCGTTGCGCGAGCGCGCGGTGTGCAGGCGGCCGGCGGCGGGGCCGATCAGCTCCGACAAGCGGCTCTCGACATTCATGTGAATGTCCTCGAGCGCGCGCTTGAACGTGAAGCCGCCCTTGCCGATCTCTGACAAAATCGTGTCTAGACCCTTGCCGATATTTTTCGCATCAGAGGCCGTGATGATGCCCTGGTTGGCGAGCATCGCGGCGTGGGCCTTGGACGCGGCAATGTCCTGGGCAAAGAGGTGACGATCGACGTCGATGGAGACGTTGATCTCTTCCATGATCTCGTCGGGACGTTCCGAGAACCGGCCGCCCCACATCTTGTTGCTCATGATCCCCTGCTCACGCCTTGCTTTGCCGCATGTTTGCTGGCCGAGGCCAGCCGTATTAAGAGGCCCCTGATAGCCATATCTGCGACCGGATGACAAACGATATGCTCGACCAGAAGCCCTCCGCCACGCGCCGGATCCCCCTCGTCATCGCCACCGTGGCGATCGGGGGCCTGGCCGGCTTCGCCGCGCTGTACGGGCTGGGCCTGAGCCGGGCTCCGTCAGGCGATCCGACCTGCAAGCCGGCGGTGGCCACGGCGCAAAAGATCGCCCCGCTCGCCCACGGCGAGGTGGCGGCCCTGACCATGGCGAGCGCCCCCCTGAAGCTGCCCGACCTCGCCTTCGAGGATTCCGACGGCAAGCCGAGGAAACTGTCCGATTTCCGCGGCAAGACGCTGCTGGTGAACCTCTGGGCCACCTGGTGCGTGCCCTGCCGCAAGGAAATGCCGGCGCTGGACGAGCTCCAGGGCAAGCTGTCGGGCCCGAATTTCGAGGTGGTGGCGATCAATATCGACACCCGCGATCCCGAGAAGCCCAAAACCTTCCTGAAAGAGGCCAATCTGACCCGGCTCGGCTATTTCAACGACCAGAAAGCAAAGGTTTTTCAGGATCTTAAGGCCATAGGCCGGGCCCTGGGCATGCCGACCTCGGTGCTGGTCGACCCGCAGGGCTGCGAGATCGCGACGATCGCGGGGCCGGCGGAATGGGCGAGCGAGGATGCGCTCAAGCTGCTCCGGGCGGCGACCGGCAAGGCCGCCGCGTCGCTTTAAAAGTTCAGGCGGTCACGTTGAGGTTGCCGCCGACGCCGGCACCGACATTGGCGAGCGAAGGCTGACCGGCGCCCATCAGCGTCAGGACGGTGGATTTCTCCATATCCATGTTCTGCTTGGTCAGCGTCGCCGAGATATTCGACTGCAGCGCGCCCTGCTGAGCGGCCAGCATGGTGCTGACCATTGCCATCATGTCCATTACGCGAACCCTCGTACCGGCTGTAACCTAGGCGCGAGAGGTTAACGCGACATGAATTGTCACAGGGCGGATGGATGCGTGCCAATGGGGGTTGTTCCGTGTCCCGGCTCTGCGGTGCGTCACTGCGTGCCGCGCTGCGTCCGGGGCACGAGAGAGCCCTTACCTCGTCGGAACCGGCTTGGCGCCACGGTAATCGTAGAAGCCGCGCTGGGTCTTGCGGCCAAGCCAGCCGGCCTCGACGTATTTCACCAGCAGCGGGCACGGACGGTACTTGGAATCGGCCAGGCCCTCATGCAGCACCTGCATGATGGAGAGACACGTATCGAGGCCGATGAAATCGGCAAGCTCCAGCGGGCCCATCGGATGATGCGCGCCGAGCTTCATCGCCGCGTCGATCGCCTCGACGTTGCCGACGCCTTCATACAGAGTGTAGATCGCCTCGTTGATCATCGGCAGCAGGATGCGGTTGACGATGAAGGCCGGGAAATCCTCGGAGACGGCGACCTGCTTGCCGAGCTTGGCGACGAATTCCTTGGACGCCTCGAAGGTCGAATCGTCGGTGGCGATGCCGCGGATCAGCTCCACCAGTTCCATCAGCGGCACCGGATTCATGAAGTGAATGCCGATGAAGCGCTCGGGCCGGTCGGTAGCGGCGGCAAGCCGGGTGATCGAGATCGAGGACGTATCGGAGGCGACGATCGCCTCGGGCTTCAGCACTGCGCAGAGTTCGTGAAAAATCTTGCGCTTGACCTCTTCCTTCTCGACCGCGGTCTCGATCACGAGATCGCAATCGGCGAGGTCGTCCAGCTTCTCGGCAAGGGTGATGCGCGCCATCGCCTTGGACTTGTCGTCCTCGGAGACGGCCTTCTTGGAGACCTGGCGCGCCAGATTGCCGTTGATGGTGGCCATGCCCGACTTGAGGCGATCGGCCGAAACGTCGTTGAGCACCACGTCGAAGCCGGCCAGCGCCGCAACATGCGCGATGCCATTGCCCATCTGCCCCGCGCCGATCACGCCGACCTTCTTGATCACTGCCGCCATAATGTCATCCACCGGAACGGCGCGCATATCGCGCCTGCCTATCCCCCGAGCCGGGAGGTCTGATTGATCAGAAGCTTGATTTAATCAGAACCTTGGCCCGAAACCTAGATTGGATCGCTTCCCCGGCGTGTCCCACGCCAAAGAAAACGCCTCAAAAATGAAACACCGGCCGGAGTTGATGCCTCCGGCCGGTGTTTTTAACGCGTTTTACTTGCCGAGCTTGCCGAGTTCGGCCGTCAGCTCCGGAACCGCCTGGTAGAGGTCGGCGACCAGGCCGTAGTCGGCGACCTGGAAGATCGGCGCGTCCTCGTCCTTGTTGATCGCGACGATCACCTTGGAGTCCTTCATGCCGGCCAGATGCTGGATCGCGCCGGAAATGCCCACCGCGACATAGAGCTCGGGGGCCACCACCTTGCCGGTCTGGCCAACCTGCCAGTCGTTCGGCGCATAGCCGGCGTCGACCGCCGCGCGCGAGGCACCGACGCCGGCGCCGAGCTTGTCGGCGAGCGGCTCGATGTACTTGGCGAAGTTCTCGCGGCTCTGCATGGCGCGGCCACCGGAGACGATGATCTTGGCCGAGGTCAGCTCGGGACGATCGCTCTTGGCGACCTCCTCGCCGACGAAGGTCGACAGGGCCGGATCGGCAGCCGCCGCCACGGTCTCGACCGGCGCGCTGCCGCCTTCACCCGCTGCGGCGAAGGTGGAGGTCCGCACCGTGATGACCTTCTTGGCGTCCTTCGACTTCACCGTCTGGATGGCGTTGCCGGCATAGATCGGACGCTCATAGGTGTCGGGCGCGACGACCTTGATGATCTCCGAGACCTGCATGACGTCGAGCAGGGCGGCGACACGCGGCATCACGTTCTTGAAGCGCGAGGTCGCGGGCGCGACGATGGCATCATAGCCGGACGCCAGCGAGACGATCAGCGCGGCCAGCGGCTCGGCGAGATCGTGCGCGTAGAGGTCACCGTCGGCGAGGAGCACCTTCTTCACGCCGGCAAGCTTGGCAGCGGCGTCCGCCGCGGCCTTGGCGTTCTGGCCGGCGACCAGCACCTCGACGTCCGCGCCGAGCGCGGCAGCCGCTGTCAGAGCCTTGTTGGTCGAATCCTTCAGCGACGCGTTGTCGTGTTCGGCAATCAGAAGCGTCGTCATCAGAGCACCCCGGCTTCGTTCTTGAGTTTGGACACCAGCTCGGCGACGTCCTTGACCTTGACGCCCGCCTTGCGGCCCGCCGGCTCCGTCGTCTTGAGAACCTCGAGGCGCGCGGCGACGTCGACGCCGTAATCGGCGACGGTCTTCTCGGCGATCGGCTTCTTCTTCGCCTTCATGATGTTGGGCAGCGAGGCATAGCGCGGCTCGTTGAGACGGAGATCGGTGGTGACGATCGCCGGTCCCTTCAGCTTCACGGTCTGGAGACCGCCGTCGACTTCGCGGGTGACCTTGAAGTCGGAGCCTTCGACCTCGAGCTTCGAGGCGAAGGTCGCCTGCGACCAGCCGAGCAGCGCAGCCAGCATCTGGCCGGTCTGATTGCTGTCGTCGTCGATCGCCTGCTTGCCGAGAATGATCAGGCCGGGCTGCTCTTCTTCGGCGACCTTCTTCAGGATCTTGGCGACAGCGAGCGGCTCGACCGTGCCTTCGGCCTTCACGAGGATGCCGCGATCGGCACCCATGGCGAGACCGGTGCGGATCGTCTCCGACGCCTGTGCCGGTCCAATGGAGACCACCACGACTTCGGTGGCCTTGCCGCCTTCCTTCAGGCGCAACGCTTCCTCGACCGCGATTTCGTCGAACGGGTTCATCGACATCTTCACGTTGGCGAGTTCAACGCCCGATCCATCGCCCTTGACGCGGACCTTGACGTTGTAATCGACCACCCGCTTTACCGGCACCAAGACCTTCATCGATCCTCTTTCACTCAATTTGGGAGGGGGATTATCAACTGGCGCGGAACCTAAAGGCCCGATTAGGCGCGGTCAACGCGCGAACGGGCCAAATTTTAGACCTTGGAAATGCGGTAGCTCAAATGGGTCAGCGGTTCTGGCCCGGAACCCAGAGCACGTCCCCGGTGCCGTTATGGTTGGCGGCACGGCTCGCCACGAACAGGAAGTCCGACAGGCGGTTCATATACTGGATGCCAGCCGCACCGACTGGCTCGCCTGGCCGGGCCGCCAGTTCCACCATCACGCGTTCCGCCCTGCGGCATATCGTGCGCGCCATATGCAGATAGGCCGCCGCCGGCGTGCCGCCGGGGAGCACGAAGGAGGTGAGCGGGGCGAGCTTGTCGTTCAGCGCGTCGATGTCGCGCTCGAGCCGTTCGACCTGGCTCGCCACGACCCGCAGCCGCTCGGCCTGGCCTTCGCGCTCGGGGACCGCGAGGTCAGCGCCGAGGTCGAACAGATCGTTCTGGATGCGGCCGAGCATCGCATCGAGTTCTGCCGCGTCATGCGTATGGAGCCGCACCACGCCGATCGCCGCATTGGTCTCGTCGACCGTGCCATAGGCCTCGATACGCAGATCGTATTTCGGACGCCGCTCGCCCGAGCCGAGGGCTGTCGTGCCGTCGTCACCGGTCTTCGTATAGATGCGGTTCAGTACCACCATGTTCAGCGTCCCATCGCCCAGACCGCGATCATCGCGATGATGATCGTCACGAACTGAAGCAGCACGCGCCAGCGCATCAGCTTCTGCGAGGTGTTGGGCGAGCCGCCGCGCATCATGTTGACGAGGCCGAGCAGCAGCACCAACGCCACGGCGCCGGCTGCCGCCGGCAGGATGAAAGTACTTAAGACAGATGCCATTGGGGGTAGATAACACCGTGCGTGCCGGTTCGCTATCTCCCCATCCGCCATTCCGGGGCGCTCGCGATCTGGCTTTTAGGCCCATAATATCAGATGGTAGCTGAATGATTTCCGATTTGCGCCAATTGCCTGCTCCCCCCACCTCTCCCCGCAAGTGGGGCGAGGGAGCGGCGACAGCAGCGTAGGTGCCGCGTGAAAGCGATCCGCACCATCTACATCGTCGTGGAGGACGCCTTCTACACGTTCCTGGCCGACGACGGCTGGGCGATCGCGAGCCATATCGCGCTGTCGACGCTGATGGCGCTGTTCCCGTTCCTGATCGTGCTGACCTCGCTCGCCGGATTCTTCGGCTCCAAGGAACTCGCCGACCAGGCCGCCAGCCTGATGCTCCAGATCTGGCCGAAGCAGGTCGCCGATTCGATCTCGGGCGAGGTGCATGACGTGCTGACCACGACCCGCACCGGGGTGCTGACCATCGGCGCGGCGCTGTCGGTTTATTTCGCCTCCAACGGCGTCGAGGCGCTGCGGGTCGCACTCAACCGCGCCTATGCGGTGGTGGAGATGCGGCGCTGGTACTGGCTGCGGCTGGAATCGATCGGCTACACGCTGGTCGCAGCCTTCACCGCGCTCGCCATGGCATTCCTGATCGTGCTCGGCCCGCTCTTCATCGAGGCGGCGCGGCGCCATATCCCGTTGTTCGTCGAATCCAACGAGAGCATTCTCACGTGGATACGCTACGGCATCACCGTCGGCGCGCTGGTGGTGGCGCTGCTGATCCTGCACGCCTGGCTGCCGGCGGGGCGGCGCAGCTTCTTCCAGATCCTGCCCGGCATCGTCTTCACCATCGTGGCGTCGCTGATCTCGGGCATCGTGTTCGGACAATATCTGGCGCGCTTCGCCAACAACTACGTCACGATGTATGCGGGGCTCGCCTCGGTGATCATCGCGCTGGTGTTCCTGTACTTCATCGCCGCGATCTTCGTTTACGGCGGCGAGCTCAACGCCGCGATCATCAAGTCGCGACTTCCTCACGGCGTGTCGCTTCAAGCAGCGCAGTCGCTAAAGCCCGCGGAGACACAGGCTTGACCAGGAAGGCGTCGGCGCCGGCCTCGCGCGAGGCCGCCTCGTCCTCGCCACGCCCGGACACGCCGATGATGGGGATCTGAGCCAGCGGCGTTTGCATGGTGCGGATCCGCCGGATCGCTTCGACCCCGTCGATGCCGGGCAGCACCATGTCCATCAGCACCGCGTCGAACGCCCCTTGCGCGAGCCGGCCGACCGCATCCTCGCCGCGACCGATGAACTCGGCATGATGGCCGAGCTCGGTCAGGATGGTGTTGAGCACGACGCGGCCGAACGGATTGTCCTCGACGCTGAGCACGCGCAACGCCGCGACCACGTCGGCTTCAGCCTCGCCCTTCCCCTTGCGGGATTTGCCCGATCCCGTCGCATCCAGCGACACCGTCAACGTGAAGGTGGCGCCGCCACCGCGCCGCGGGGCGACCGAGATGTCGCCACCCATCGCGCGCGCCAGTTGCTTCACCGACGATAGCCCGAGGCCGGCGCCGCCGAAGCGCGAGGCGATGGTGACATTGGCCTGGGTGAAGGGGCGGAACAGCCGCTTGATCTCGGCCATGGTGAGGCCGATGCCGCTGTCGGACACCGCGAAGGCGACGCCGACCCTGCCTTTGCCCTTTGTCCTGCCCTTCAGGACACGCAAGGGCGTGACCGCGAGCGCCACGCCGCCGTGCTCGGTGAATTTCACCGCATTGTCGATCAGGTTCTCGAGCGCGGCGCGCAGGCGGACGGGATCGCCGACCACGAGGCCGGGCAGCTTTTCGGAGATCTCGACCTGGGCCTGGAGGCCCTTGGCCGCGGCGCGGCCCGCCAGCGAATCGCCGGCGCTGCGGGCGAGCGTCCGCAGGTCGAACAGATCCTGCCGTAGTGCGCCGCCGCCTGTCCCCGCCCCTTTGCCGGTCCTCGCGGCATCCACGAACAGCGTGGCAAGGCTCGCCAGATGCTCCGCGCCGGCCTTGATGGTGTCGGCCCAGCGCCGCTCCCGTTCGCCGAGATCGGAGGTTGCAAGCAGGTCGCTGATCGCGAGAATGCCGGTCAGGGGGGTGCGGACCTCATGGGCAAAGGCGGCGAGCGCGGCCTGGACCACATTCGGCGCGACCGCCTTGGTGCTGCGCTTACGCGCCTTGCCCACCGCCCCGGCACGCTTCCGAGGCGGCCGTCGCCTGGACGTTCGCGTAGTGCGCGCTGGGCGCGTTTTAGCCGCCATAAATCCCCTTCGAAGTATTCCCTTCGAACCCCGGGCCGTCAGGCGAGCATGGCACGGCGGAACCCCCGGAGTCACGGCGGCGTTTGGCTAAACCCCAGAGAAACTTAACCTAATCCCATCAGCTGGCGGATGCCGGCCGGCGTCATGCCGGCCGCGCGCAACTCGCGCAGACCGGTCGAGCGGCCCGATTTCGACAGCTTCTGTCCCGTCTCATCGCGAATCAGGGCGTGGTGGCGGTAGGCGGGTTCCGGCAGGCCGAGCAGGACCTGAAGCAGGCGGTGGACCGAGGTGGCGTGAAACAGGTCCTGCCCCCGCACCACCTCGCTGACGCCCTGGAGGGCGTCGTCGACGACCACGGACAGATGGTAGCTGGTCGGCGTCTCCTTGCGGGCCAGGATGACGTCGCCCCAGGCCTCCGGCCGCGCAGGAACGATGCCGCGCTCACCATCGGGCCCCTCGCCGAGCTCGTCCCAGGTCAGGTCGGCGGCGTTGCGGCAGGCAGCCGCCATGTCGAGCCGGAGCGCATAGGGCGCGCCCGAAGCGATCAGGCGCGCCCGCTCGTCGTCAGGCAACGATTTGGCATCGCCGGGATAGAGCGGCGCGCCGTCGGGATCGCGCGGCCACGGCCCGTTCGCCTCGCGCGCGGTCACCAGCCTTGCGATCTCGGCCCGGCTCTCGAAGGCGGGATAGACGAGGCCGAGCGCGGAGAGCTTGTCCAGCGCGGCGCCGTACTCGGCGAGATGCTCCGATTGCCGCCGCACCGGCGTCTCCCAGGCGATCCCCAGCCAGGCGAGGTCCTCGTAGATCGCGGTCTCAAACTCCGGCCGGCAGCGTGTCGCGTCGATGTCCTCGATCCGCAGCAGCAGCCGCCCGCCGGTCTCGCGCGCCCGGTCGAAGTTGAGCAGCGCGGAAAAAGCGTGGCCGAGATGGAGGTGGCCGTTCGGGCTCGGGGCAAATCGGAAAACGGGTGGCGCCATATGCAAAAATCTCGTCGTGGCCGGGCTTGACCCGGCCATCCATCCTCCAGGACTCTGTTACGATAGGAGATGGATGCGCGGGTCAAGCCCGCGCATCACGAGTTGAGCCCCATGACCATCCACCTCGAAACCCAGTCCGATCTCGAAGAGGCGGTCCACGCGCTGATCAAGCGCGATCCGCGCCTGAAACCCGTGTTCGAGGTCGCCGGCATGCCCGCCTTGCGGCGGCGCGAGCCGGGCTTTGCGGGGCTGGCGCACATCGTCTGCGGGCAGCAGCTCTCGACCGCGAGCGCGGCGGCGATCTGGGGGCGGCTGTCGGCGGCGTTCGATCCGTTCGACCACGAGGCGGTGGGACGCGCCCGCGCCGACCGGCTGGGACGGCTCGGGCTCTCGGCCGCGAAGATCAAGACGCTGAAACATCTCGCGCGCGAGATCGCCGCGCAGCGGCTGAACCTCGACGTGCTCGCGGAGGAAGATGCCGACGCCGCGCATCACACGCTGATCGCGCTGCCCGGCATTGGGCCGTGGACGGCCGACGTCTATCTGCTGTTTTGTCTCGGCCATGGCGATGCCTGGCCGGCCGGCGACCTCGCCGTGCAGGAGAGCATCAAGATCGGTCTCGGCCTTCAGGCGCGGCCGACGGAAAAACAGATGGCGCCGCTCGCCGAGCCCTGGCGTCCGCTGCGCGGCGCTGCCGCGCATCTGTGGTGGAGCTATTATCGCGCGGTGAAGAAGCGCGAGGGCGTCATCGCCGGCGAGGCGAACGCCGTTTCAAACAATGTTGCTGTTGCAAAGCGCAGAGCCGTGAAAGAGAAGATGTCGGCACGGAAAAAGCCGAGGCCTTCACCATGACATCGACCGATTTCATCGTCGCACGCAACGACCTCGAACAGTGCAAGCTGATCGAGACCGCCATTCCGGATGCCGCCGCGCTGCCGGCGGATGCGCTGCTTGTGAAGGTCGAGCGCTTCGCGTTCACCGCCAACAACATCACCTATGCCGTGATGGGCGACGAGCTGAAATACTGGCAGATCTTTCCGGCGCCGCAGGGCTTTGGCAACATCCCCGTATGGGGCTTCGGCGAGGTGGTCGCCTCGAAACATCCCGGCATCGCCGTGGGCGAGCGGCTGTTCGGCTATTTCCCGATGGCGACGCATCTCGTCGTCGAGGCCACTGACGTCAGCAAGCGCGCGCTTCGCGACGGCGCCGAGCATCGCAAGCAGGTCTCGCCGGTCTACAATCTCTATTCCCGCGTCACCGGCGATCCCGCCTTTGCCGGACGTGAGGGCGACCTTCAGGCGCTGCTGCGGCCGCTGTTCATGCTGTCGTTCCTGGTCGACGACTTCCTCGCCGAGAACGACGATTTCGGGGCCCACACCGTGCTGCTCTCCAGCGCGTCCAGCAAGACCGCGTTCGGGCTTGCTCATCTCCTGCACAGCCGCGGCCGCAAGGTGATCGGGCTGACCTCGGCGGGCAACGCCGGCTTCGTCGGCTCGCTGCCATGCTACGACGAAGTCGTCACCTATGACCGCGTCGGCGCGCTGCCGACGGATAAGCCGGTCGCCTTCGTCGACATGGCCGGCAGCAGCGCGTTGCGGGCCGGGCTGCACCACCATTTCGGCGAGCAGATGGCCTGCTCGGTGCGTGTCGGTTTGACGCATCGCGCCACCGACGCCGATGAAGGCGCCCTGCCCGGCGCAAAGCCGCGCTGGTTCTTCGCGCCCGATCATATCCGCAAGCGCGCCAAGGAGTGGGGTCCCGGCGGCATCGAGCAGCGTTTTGGCGCGGCCTGGTCGGGCTTTGCGCCTCTGTTGGAGAGATGCCTCACCGTCGTCGAGAGCCGTGGGCCGGAAGCGGTGCAGCGCGTTTATCAGGACACGCTGAAGGGCCGCATTCCGCCTGAGCAGGGGCACATGCTCTCGCTGCTCGGGTAAAGCGCTTTCGACGACCGGAGAACCAGTATAGCGTTCGACCCTCTAACGCCGCGAAGACGGCCACGAGGTCGCGCATGCTGGACAGGACGAAGGATATCTCCGTCGCCGCACAAGCCTGGCTCGACGAGCTCGAGCGCGTGCTGGGCAAGCCGGATCCCGCCGCGCTGGACCGCCTCTTCCTCGCCGACAGCTTTTGGCGCGATGTGCTGGCGCTGAGCTGGAACCTGCAGACGGTCGCCGGCCGCGAGCCGATCGCGCAAGCGCTGACTGCGCTTGCGCCCAAGGCGGCGCCGACCAATTTCAAGATCACGCCGAACCGTGCGCCGCCGCGCTGGGTGAGGCGCGCCGGCACCCACAACATCGAAGCCATTTTCAATTTCGAAACCGCAATCGGCCGCGGCAGCGGCATCGTCCGGCTCGTTCCCGATGCCGCCGACGGCGACCGGTTGAAGGCATGGACGCTGCTCACCGCACTCGACGAGCTCAAGGGGTTCGAGGAGCAGCTCGGCATCTCGCGGCCGCGCGGCCAGGCCTATTCGCGCGACTTCCGCGGGCCGAACTGGCTCGATTTGCGCAACGCCTCGCGCGATTATTCCGACCGCGATCCGGCCGTGCTGGTGGTCGGCGGCGGCCAGGCCGGGCTCGCGATTGCGGCACGGCTGAAGCAGTTGCAGGTCGACGCGCTGATCGTCGATCGCGAGATGCGGATCGGCGACAATTGGCGCAGGCGCTATCACGCGCTGACCCTGCACAACCAGGTGCAGGTCAATCACATGCCCTACATGCCGTTCCCACCGAGCTGGCCGGTCTATATCCCCAAGGACAAGCTCGCCAACTGGTTCGAGGCTTACGTCGACGCCATGGAGTTGAACTTCTGGACCGGCACCGAATTCGAAGGCGGCGCCTATGACGAGGCCAAGCGCCATTGGACCGTGACGCTGCGCCGCGCCGACGGCAGCCGGCGTACGATGCATCCGCGCCATGTGATCATGGCGACCGGCGTCAGCGGCATCGCCAATATTCCCGCTATTCCAACCCTCGACAATTTCAAGGGTACGCTGCTGCATTCCAGCCGCTACGAGGACGGCGAGAACTGGACCGGCAAGCGCGCCATCGTCATCGGCACCGGCAACAGCGGCCACGACATCGCGCAAGACCTTTATTCCAGCGGCGCCGAGGTGATGCTGGTGCAGCGCTCTCCGACGCTGGTCACCAATATCGAGCCGTCGGCGCAGCTGGCGTACGCGACCTACAATGAAGGCACGCTCGAGGATAACGACATGATCGCGGCCTCGATGCCGACGCCGCTCGCCAGGAAGACCCATGTCATGCTGACCGAGCAGTCGAAGGAGCTCGACAAGGAGCTGCTCGACGGCCTCTCCCGCGTCGGCTTCAAGCTCGATTTCGGCGAGGCCGGCACCGGCTGGCAGTTCAAATACCTCACCCGCGGCTATTATTTCAACGTCGGCTGCTCCAACCTGATCGTAGAGGGCGCGATCAAGCTCAGGCAGTTTTCCGACATCGAGAGCTTCGTCACCGAGGGCGCGCGCATGAAGGACGGCTCGATCATTCCAGCCGACCTCATCGTGCTCTCCACGGGCTACAAGCCGCAGGAATACCTCGTGCGAAAACTGTTCGGTGACGGCACTGCCGACCGTGTCGGCCCGGTCTGGGGGTTCGGCGACGGTTTTGAGCTGCGCAACATGTATGCGCGCACGAGACAGCCTGGCCTGTGGTTCATTGCCGGCAGCCTCGCACAGTGCCGCATCAACTCGAAATATCTCGCGCTCCAGATCAAGGCGATCGAGGAAGGGATGCTGGAGGCGTGAGGTGGGCACACCCAAGCCCTCGTCATTGTGAGCGTAGCGAAGCCATCCAGACTGCCTCCGCGGAGAGATTCTGGATTGCTTCGCTACGCTCACAATGACTGCGTGGATGCAGATGAGCAGGACAGAGACAGATAAAGGAAGGGACCATCCATGCCAGCCATTCTCGGCAGCGGCGAGCACCGCTACCGTGTCGTCGAAAATTTCGCAAAGCTGCCGGACGGCTGGCAGCTCACCGACGTCGCGTCCGTCGCGGTCGACAGCAAGGACCGCCTCTACGTCTTCAACCGCGGTGCCCATCCGATGGTGGTGCTGGACCGCGAGGGTCATTTCTTGCGCAGCTGGGGCGAAGGCCTGTTCTCCCGTGCACACGGGCTGCACATCGACGCCGACGACAATCTCTATTGCACCGACGACGGCAACCACACCGTGCGCAAATGCACCACCGACGGCAAGGTGCTATTGACGATCGGCATCCCCGAGAAGCCGACGCCGTTCATGAGCGGCAATCCCTTTCATCGCTGCACCCACACCGCGCTGTCGCCGAAGGGAGAGATCTACGTCTCCGACGGCTATGGCAATGCGCGCGTGCACAAGTTCACGCCCGACGGCAAGCTGATGAAGAGCTGGGGCGAGCCCGGCACCGATCCCGGCCAGTTCAACATCGTGCATAATATAGCCACCGATGCCGATGGCTGGGTCTATGTCGCCGACCGCGAGAATCATCGCGTGCAGGTCTTCAATGGCGAGGGCAAGTACGAGACGCAGTGGAACAATCTGCACCGTCCCTGCGCGCTGTGCTGCTGCGGCGGCAAGAGCCCGACCTTCGTGATCGGCGAGCTCGGCCCGGGCCTCGCCATCAACCGCAAGGTGCCCAATATCGGCCCGCGGCTATCGATTGTGGATGCGCAGGGAAAGCGCATCGCGCGGCTCGGCGGCGAGGAGGGGCCGGGCGTCGCCAGCGGCAAATTCCTGGCGCCGCACGGCATCGCGCTGGATTCCAAGGGCGACATCTATGTCGGCGAGGTCGGCGTCGCCGACTGGAAGACGAGCTTTCCGGACGAGGAGGTGCCGGCGGCGGTGCGCGCGACGCGGTGCCTGCAGAAGCTGGAGCGGGTATGGGAGTAACTGCCGCGGCGGAGCCACGACGCGCCGGCGAAGACAGTTCCGCGCCAGCCGCGGGACCGCACCCCAAATCGCGGCGGTTTTACGCATTTTGCCACCCCGCCGCCGCATTGCCTGCGCCTGAATAAGTCGCTCAACGGGCTTCACAATCCCGTCACGCTGCATGTAGTATGTCAGTACATGCTGCTTCGCAGCGTATATTGGAGGCCGGGAGCGTTACTTGAACGCACATGTCTCGCAAGGCAGTTGGCCGGTGTTGGTGCTGAATGCGGACTTCCGGCCGCTGAGTTACTACCCGCTGTCTCTTTGGTCGTGGCAGGACGCGATCAAGGCGGTGTTCCTCGACCGCGTCAACATCGTCGCTCACTACGATCAGGCGGTCCACAGTCCCACGCTGCAGATGCAGCTGCCGAGCGTCGTCTCGCTCAAATCCTTCGTCAAGCCGACCACCCATCCCGCCTTCACCCGTTTCAACGTCTTCCTGCGCGACCGCTTCAATTGCCAATATTGCGGCTCGCCCGAAGACCTCACCTTCGATCACATCATCCCGCGCAGCAAAGGCGGTCAGACCACCTGGGAGAACGTGGTCGCGGCGTGCTCGCCGTGTAACCTGCGCAAGGGCAACCTCACCCCGGCGCAGGCCAAGATGTTCCCGCGCCAGCACGCTTTCGCCCCGACCGTGCACCAGCTCCACCGTAACGGCCGGCTGTTCCCGCCGAACTATCTGCACGACAGCTGGCTCGACTATCTCTACTGGGATACGGAGCTGGATCCGTAGGGCTGGCTTCAGGCCCCGATCGCGATCCTTGCCATCCCGTCGCGATGCATTCAGCAGGCCTGCGCAGACCTGGCCGAGAACGGAACCCGAAGCACCGGTATCCGTTCAGAGTGAGGGACCGGATCTATCCTGGCCCGCCATAGCCCAAGATAGCCCAAGGGGAGAGTCCTCATGCCCGCAGCCGAGACGGATCACGTCTACAAGATCCTGGAACTGGTCGGATCGTCCGAGACCTCGATCGAGGATGCGATCAAGAACGCGGTCAGCCGTGCCGCCAAGACCGTTCGCGAGATGAAATGGTTCGAGGTGGTGCAGACCCGCGGCCACATCGAGAACGGTACCGTACGACACTACCAGGTGACGCTGCGGGTCGGCTTCACGCTGGAGTGATGACGCGGCGGATACCAACCGTCGCGCCACGGCGGCATGGTTAACATCCGCCCGCGAGAGTCGATCAAGATATATCGACCCCCACCGGTTGAATACGGACCGCGCACAATCATCGCGGATATTGCAACAGGCCGTTAAGTCGAAAGTGAGAGGTTTGCACCGATTTGGAGCAAACCCGATGGTCACCAGCCGCGAATTCGGCAAGACGCGCCTTCCGCTCTGGGCGGCGGGTTTCGTCGCGCTGATTTGCGTGGCGATCCTCGGCTTGAGCGCCTGGCGCGAATGGGAAGCGCGTAATGCCGATCTCAGGAACGCCGAGATCGACGTGACCAATCTCGCGCAGTCGCTGATCCAGCACGCGGACGATACGTTCGAGCTCGTCGACACGGTCCTCGTCGGGCTGGTCCATCGGCTTGAAATCGACGGAACGGGCCCGGACACGATTGCAAAGCTGCAGGCCTATCTTCCGACACGCAAATCGTCGGACCGCATCCGCGGCATCTTCGTCTATGATGCGACCGGCCGGTGGCTTGCCACGACTGAGCGCCTCGACTTCTCCAAGCTCAACAACAGCGACCGCGAGTATTTCCGGCGCCATCGCGACTCGCCGGAGACGGGCACGCTGATCGGACCGCCCATCAAGAGCCGCGCCGGCGGCCAGTGGATCATCACCGCATCACGCCGGATCAACGATTCCGACGGCGGCTTCGCCGGCGTCGCCCTGCTCACGGTCGACGTCAGCTATTTCGTCAAGTTCTACGAGCGGTTCGACATCGGTCCGAACGGCTCGGCATCACTGCTCAACAACGGCGGCATCATGCTGGCGCGCAGCCGCGACGAGGCCGGCGCCTTCATCGGACGCGATCTGTCCAACGCGCCCTTGTTCAAGACCTGGGAAAGCCGTCCCACTGCGGCGGTCTATTATTTCACGTCGCCGCTCGATGGCGTGCAGCGGCTGAGCTACTACCAGCGCAGCAGCCGCTATCCGCTGATGGTGCTGGCGAGCAAGTCGCAGGACGACGTGCTGGCCCCCTGGCGCCGCGCGGCGGCCGTACGCATGACCTTCGTCCTCGGCCTCGTCCTGCTGATCGCGGTGATCGGCTTCTACCTGGTCCGGCAGCTGGTGCAGCGGCAGCGCATGGCGCAGGCCCTGGTCGCCAAGGAAGCGAATTTCCGCCTGCTGGCCGAACAGTCCAGCGACATGGTGACCCGGATCGGGCTGGACAACCGGCTGCTCTACGTCTCTCCCGCATGCGCGCGCATCACCGGCTGGTCCGCCGACGAACTGCTGGCGACCTCGGCCCTGGCCGGCATTCACGCGGACGACATGGAACGTGTCGAGCAGGCCATCGCGGCGCTGAAGAATGGCGAGGCCGAAGAGGCACGGTTCGTCTATCGCCAGCGCCATCGCGACAAGGGCGAGATCTGGGCGGAGGCGGCGCTGCACGTGACCCTGGCGTCCGACAGCGGCGAGATCGACGGCGTGGTCGCGGTCGTGCGCGACATGACCGAGCAAAAGGATCTTCAGGACAAGCTCGCATCGCTTGCGACGACCGACGGCCTCACCGGCCTTGCCAACCGGCGCGCATTCGACGAACGCCTCGCCGACGAATGGGCGCGCGCCCGGCGCGACGGCACGCAGCTTTCGCTGTTGCTGATCGATGTCGATCATTTCAAGAAGTTCAACGACCATTACGGACATCTGGCGGGCGACGGGTGCCTTCGCGCGCTTGGCCGGATTCTATCCGCTCAAGCCAGGCGCCCCGCCGATCTCGCCGCCCGCTACGGCGGCGAGGAATTCGCCGTGCTGTTGCCGAACACCGGGGCAGACGGCTGTGCCGAGGTCGGCGAAGGGATTCGCCAGGCGCTGCACGATCTCGCCTTGCTGCATGCGCAAAACCCGCCCTCTCGCCTGGTCACTGTCAGCGTGGGCGCCGCGGCAAGCCTCCCATCCGAGACCACGGCGGACTCCAGCACGCTGGTGGTGGCTGCCGATCGCGCGCTCTACGCCGCCAAGGACAGCGGCCGTGACCGGCTGGTGATGTCGGGACAGGTCGTCCCCTGGCCGGCGAAGACCGCGTAACAGAGAAGGGCGCTCACCAAGCGTAATACGCGCTGCCCGCCCCCGCGGGGATCGTTGGAGAACCCTCTCAGGCGCGATATGACTTTGGATCACGGCCGGATGTTCGGCCGGCCCGAGAGTGTTGCCGTGGCTGATAAGATCGAACTCGTCCTCTTCGACATGGACAATGTCCTCTGCGACTACGACCGAGGAACACGTGTCGCATGCCTGGCGGAGCTTGCGGGGACCAGCAGCGAAGCCGTTCACACCGCGATCTGGGACAGCGGATTCGAGCTCATGGGCGATTCCGGCACTCTCGGCGCAGCCGACTATCTGCGCGGTTTCGGCGAACGCATCGGCTATCCGCTGTCGCTCGACGAGTGGGTGGAGGCGCGGCGCCGTTCGATGCGGGCCGATCGCGCCATGCTGGAGATTGTCGACGGCTTGCGCAAGACCGTCGATATCGCGGTCCTGACCAACAATACCACGCTGGTCGCCGACCATATCGACACGCTGCTGCCGGATTTGCGTCCGCTGTTCGGCTCCCGAATCTACACGTCGGCTCAATTCGGGGCGGCAAAGCCGGATCCGCGCTGCTATCGCCTCTGCCTGTCGGAGCTCAATTTGAGGCCGGAGGCCGTCCTGTTCGTCGACGATCTCCTCGCCAATGTCGCCGGCGCGCGAGAGGCGGGCCTGTTCGCGCATCACCACACGTCGGTGGAGACATTCAAGCGGGCTCTTTCCGAGCACCGCCTGCTTCAAGGGTGAATTCGCGTCGAGCGTTCCCCGGCGTCAGGCCAGATGACACGACACGAAGTGCCCGCCCGCCCCTTCCTTCAACACAGGCGCGCTTTCCGCACAGCGCGGCTGGGCGATCGGACAGCGGGTGTGGAAGTGGCAGCCCGACGGCGGCTTCATCGGGCTCGGCACGTCGCCTTTGAGCCGGATACGCTCGCGCTTGAGTTTTGGATCGGGCACCGGCACCGCCGACAACAGCGCCCTTGTGTAGGGATGCTGCGGATTGCGGTAGAGGTCGCTGGCCTTGGCGAGCTCGACGATGCGGCCGAGATACATCACCGCGACGCGATCGGAGATGTGCTCGACCACCGAAAGGTCGTGCGCGACGAAAAGGTAGGTGAGGTTCAGCTCGGCCTGGAGGTCCTCCAGGAGATTGATCACCTGGGCCTGGATCGACACGTCGAGCGCGGAGACCGGCTCGTCGCAGACGATCAGCTTCGGCTCGACCGCGAGCGCGCGCGCGATCACGATGCGTTGGCGCTGGCCGCCGGAGAATTCGTGCGGATAGCGCCGCATGTGCTCGGCCTTGAGCCCGACCTTGACGAGCAGACCCGCGACGCGCTCCTCCCGCTCCCTGGCGGACGAGGCGAGATTGTGGATGGTGAAGGCCTCGCCGAGGATGGCGCCGACCGTCATGCGCGGATTGAGCGAGGCGAACGGATCCTGGAACACCAGCTGCATGTTCCGCCTCATCGCGCGCAGGTCGTTGCCGCCGAGCTTGCGCACGTCCTGGCCGTCGAACATGACCTCGCCGTCGGTCGGCTCGATCAGGCGCAGCACGCAGCGCCCCGTCGTCGACTTGCCGCAGCCGGATTCGCCGACGAGGCCGAGCGTCTCGCCGCGATTGACCGAGAACGACACGCCGTCGACCGCATAGACGGTGCCGACCTGGCGCGACAACAGGCCGCCGAGCACGGGGAAATGTTTCTTCAGGCCGCTGACGCGGAGCAAGGGCTCGCTCATGCCGCGCCTCCCAACTGTGTATCTCCGAGATGACAGGCCATGCGGTGGCCGGGCGCAATCTCGCGCAGCAGCGGCTCCTTCTCGGTGCAGACATTCATGGCGAACTTGCAGCGCGGCGCGAAGCGGCAGCCGACCGGCGGATTGATCAGGATCGGCACCGAGCCCGCGATCGCCTCGAGCCGCGTCTTGTGCTCGCTGTCGAGGTCGATGCGCGGGATCGAGCGGATCAGTCCTTGCGTATAGGGGTGGCCGGGATCGCCGAAGAGATCGTCGACGAGCGCCTCCTCCACCACCTTGCCGGCATACATCACAACGACGCGCTGCGCGGTCTCGGCGACGACGCCCATGGCATGGGTGATCAACATCACCGCCATGCCGAAGCGCTCCTTCATGTCCTGCAGGAGGTCGAGGATCTGCGCCTGGATGGTGACGTCGAGCGCGGTGGTGGGCTCGTCCGCGATGATCAGCTTCGGCTTGCAGGCGAGCGCCATCGCGATCATCACGCGCTGGCGCATGCCGCCGGAGAACTGGTGCGGATAATTGTGCACGCGGCCTTCGGCGTTCGGGATCTGCACCAGCTTCAGCATCTCGATGGTGCGCTCGAGCGCCTGCTTCCTGGTCACCGCCTCGTGGCGGCGCAGGCTCTCGGCGATCTGCTCGCCGATCGTGAGCACCGGGTTGAGCGAGGTCATCGGCTCCTGGAAGATGAAGCCGATCTCCTTGGCCCTGATCTCGTCGAGCTGATTGCTCGTCAGCGGCACGAGATCGCGCCCCTCGAAGATGATCTGGCCCGCCGCGATGCGGCCGGGCGGCATCGCGATCAGCTTCAGGATCGACATCGCGGTAACGGTCTTGCCGCAACCGGATTCGCCGACGACGCAAAGCGTCTCGCCCTTGTTGATGGAGATATCGACGCCGTCGACGGCCTGCAGAATGCCGTCGTCGGTGGAGAAGTGGGTTTTCAGGCCCTTGATCTCGAGCAGCGGCGCCATCAGATCACCCGTCGCGCATCGAGCGCGTCACGCAGGCCGTCGCCGATGAAGTTGATGGCAACCACGGCGATGAAGATCGCGCCGCCAGGAAACAGCGCCCAGTGCGGGCCGATGTCGAGAAAATCCTTGGCGTCATAGAGCAGCCGGCCCCAGGTCGGGGTGTCGGGCGGAAAGCCGAGGCCGAGGAAGGACAGCGTCGATTCCGCGATGATGGCAGCGGCGACGTCGATGGTACCGGCGATGATCACCGGGCCGACCGCATTGGGCAGGATGTGCCGCACCACCTGCCGCACCGGACTGGCGCCGAGCGCGCGCGCGGCCTCGACGAATTCCTTTTCGCGGATCGACAGGAACTGCGCGCGCACGAGCCGCGCCACCGGCATCCAGCGGAGTCCCCCGATCACGAGCACGATCAGGATGAAGATGCCGCCCTCGGGGCCGAACATCGCCTTCAACCCGTCGCGGAAGAGATAGATCAGCAGCAACAGCAGCGGCAGCTGTGGCAGCGACAGGAACAGGTCGGTGAGCCACATCAGGCCGTGCCCGAGCGCGCCGCGCGACATGCCGGCGAGCGCGCCGATCAGCGTGCCGACGAAGACCGAGACCAGCATCGCGGCGAGCCCGACCGCGAGCGAGATGCGCCCGCCATAGATCATGCGCGCCAGGATGTCCTGGCCGAGATCGTCGGTGCCGAAGGGATGGGCCAGCGAAGGACCCTGCATGCCCGCAACGATATCGATGTCGTTGATCTTGATGCGCCAGACGAAGGGGCCGGCCACGACCGCCAGCACCAGCACCAGCAGCAGGAAGGCGCTGATCACGGCGAGGCGGTGGCGGCGATAGCGCCGCCACGTCTCGCGCCAGGGCGAGTAGACGCCCCGCTCAGCGGAGGGAGATGCGAGGGTCAAGCCAGCCATAAAGGACGTCCGCGATGAGATTGAACAACACGACGAGGCACGCGAAGACGAAGGTGACAGCCATCACCACCGGCGTGTCGTTGGACAGGATGGAGGAGATCAGCAGCGAGCCGATGCCGGGGATGCGAAAGATCTGCTCGGTGACGATGGCGCCGCCGAACACCGCCGGCATCTGCAACGCAATGAGCGTCACGACCGGGATCATGGCGTTGCGCATGACGTGCTTGATGATGACCTTGGCCTGCCCGAGACCCTTGGCGCGCGCCGTGGTGACGTAGTCGAGCCGGATCACGTCGAGCATCGCCGAGCGCACGAAGCGGGTCATCGACGCCGCCTGGAACAGGCCGAGCACCGCCACCGGCATGATCGCCTGCCGGATCATCTCCAGCACCCAGCGAATGCCGGTGCCCTTGATGTCGGTGGTATAGACGAAAGGCAGCCAGTCCAGCGTGACCGAGAAGATCAGGATGAACAGGATGCCGGTGAAGAAGGTCGGCAGCGAGAAGCCGACGAAGGCGAGCGTGTTGGCAATCTGGTCGAACAGCGAATAGGGCTTCGTCGCCGCGTAGACCCCGACGGGGATCGCGATCAGCAAAGCCAGGAGCTGGGCCGAGCCGATCACGTAGAGCGTGGCCGGCAGGCGCTGGAGGATCAGCGTGTCGACGTCCATCCGGCTGACGAAGGAGAAGCCCCAGTCGCCGTGCAGCATGGCGTTGAGCCAGTGCAGGTAGCGAAGGTGGATCGGATCGTCGAGGCCGAACTTGGCGCGGAGCGCAGCCTGCACTTCGGGCGGCACGTTCGGATTGGTCGCCAGCTCAGAGAACGGATCGCCAGGGGCGAGCGCGAGCACGACAAACAGCACGACCGAAATTCCGAGCAGGCTCGGAATCGCGATCAGCAAGCGACGTAGGACGTATCGGCTCATGAGGGAAGGGCCCCGTCTAGAGTTGGGGGATCATTCCTCGCGGTACCAGTCGAACAGATTGTCGGTTTCGTTGGCCCAGCCCGAGATCACCGGGCGCAGCGTGTTCGAGGCCGCCTCCACCTTGAGCCGGTGCTGCGCCGGAATGAACACGGTCTCCTGGAACAGGATGTCGTTGGCCTTGATGAAGAGCGCCACGCGCTTGACCGGATCCATTTCGCCGTCCGCGGCATCGATCGCCGCATCGTAGTCCTTGTTGACAAAGCGCGGGTAGTTCGTGCCCTGCCACTTGTTCTCCTTGGTGGCCACGTTGCTCGAATGATAGCGGCGCATGTGCTGGGCCGGATCCGGCTGGCTCATCGGGATCTGGAACATCTCGATGTCGGCGTAGAACTTCGCGTAGGTGTCGGGATTGGCGACGTCCGACGAGAAGAACACCGAGGCCACGACCGACTTCAACTCGACGTCGATACCGGCCTTCTGACAGGCCTGCTTGACGATCGCCTGAGTCTTCTGGCGCGGGCCGTTGATCGAGGTCTGGTACAGCAGCTTGAGCTTCTTGCCGTCCTTTTCGCGGATACCGTCCGCGCCCGGCTTCCAGCCGGCGTCGTCCAGAATCTTCGAGGCCTTCTCGATGCTGAACTCCCACGAGGTGTTCTTGGAGACGAACTTTTCCGGACCGTTGAGGAAATTCGCAGTGGTGCGGCCGGCGCGGCCGTAGATCGCCTTCTTGATGGAGTCGCGATCCACCAGCAGCGACAGCGCCTTGCGCACCGCAGGATCGGAGAACAGCGGATGCTTGGTCTTCATCGAGGAGCGCTCGCCGTCGACCTCGGTGTTGGGGTCGGTGAAGTTGAGCGCGATGAATTCGGTATCGCCGCCGACGGCGTAAATGGTCTTGCCCTTGCCGCCCTTCTCCAGGCGCAGGAGGACGTCGTCCTCGACCTGGATGTTCCAGCCAAAGTCATATTCGCCGGTCTGGATCACCGCGCGCGCGGCCGAGACGGCGTCGCCGCCGCCCTTCATCTCGAGCGTGTCGAAATAGGGTCGGTTCGGCATGTGATAGTCTTTGTTGATCTCGCCGCGGATGAGATCGCCGGGCTTGAATTCGAGGAATTTGTAGGGGCCGGTGCCGACGGGCGCTAGGTTGGTCGGCGCCTCGCGCGACTTGGAGCCCTTGTAGTCGGCAAACAGGTGCTTGGGCAGAACCTGTCCGGTTGCGCCGACGAAGGCATCCGCCCAGAACGGCGTCGGCTTCTTGAAGGTGAGGCGGACCGTCAGATCGTCCACCTTCTCGACCGTGATGTCGCGATAGGTCGCCACGGTGACGGCGGCCGTCGCGGGATCGATGATGTACTCCGAGGTGAAGACGACGTCGTCAGCCGAGAACGGCTTGCCGTCGTGCCATTTCACGCCGGGTTTCAGCTTCCACGTCACCGACTTGCCGTCGGCGGCGAGCAGGCCGTTCTCGGTCGAGGGAATCTCGGACGCCAGGACCAGCTTCATGTTGCCGTCCGGGTCCCAGCAGGCGAGCGGTTCGTAGAACAGGCGCGAACCGTCCTGGTCCTTGGTGCCGGTGGCGAAATGCGGATTGAGCAAGGTCGGGCCCTGCCACCACAGCAGCTTCAGCGCACCGCCACCACCGCGCTTGGTCGGCTTGTAGGTCGAGGCGCCCTCGGCCATGGCGACGCCGCCAAGCGCGAGGATCTGGTTGGCCAGGGGAACGGTGAGACCGACCGCAGCCATGCGCTTGATGAAGCCGCGGCGATCCATCCGCCCGTCCTTCACCTGGCCGATCAGCGAACGCAGTTCTTTATCCAGCATGGTTGTCCCCCGTCTGGTTCCCGTATGGATGCAGGCGGCCGCGCGAGGCGACCGCCGGGTTTGGCTGGCGGTAGATGGCACACCGAATGGGGCAGTCGTCAACTGCGACCGTGTGTATGCAAACGGTCTTCTGGCTGTCAGTTGGGCAAAACCGTGTTCCGCAGCCCAACGGTTCGGCAATCCGGCGTCAAAACACGCCGGAAACCACGCTGCACTGCGGAAAATTTGTTCGCCGGATCAGACGAAGTATCGAGGCGTAATTCTACACCACGGACATATCGAGCGGGGGCGCGACGTGGTCCGGCAGCGGACAGACATAAGGTGTCTTGGCCGTTCGCTTCGCAAGGTCGGCCTTCGCGGCCTTGATCAGCTGCGGATCGGTCAGCGTCTTGATGCCGAGACCGGCCATCGCCTTGGCCGCCTGCACCATGGCCTTGTGCGCATGCGGGCTCTTGCCCTGCGCCACCACCTGCCAGGTGTGGAACGGCGTGCCGATTGCAACCGTGGGCGCGTGAACCTGCACGGTCGGCACCACCCAGCTCACGTCGCCCACGTCGGTCGAGCCGACCAGCGGGTTGCGCTTGGCATCGAGCGGCACCAGGAAGTCGGCCAGCGGCCGATCGGTCTGCTCCATGCCGATCGCGTAATAGACCGACGAGATGTCCTTGTCGCTCAGCGTGGCGCGGATCTCGGTGGCAAAGCTCTTGTCCGCATCGTCGAAATGCGGCGGTCCGAGCTCTTCCATGACCCGGTGCAGCGCCTGCTCCAGCGGCGTGTTCGGCAGGATGTTGGAGACCGCAGAGATGATCTTCATCTCCACCTTGGTCTCCGTCATCAGCGCCGCGCCCTCGGCGATCTTGCTCACGCGTCCGACCAGTTCGTTCATACCGGGCAGATCGCGGGCGCGGATCGAGTAGCGCACCCGCGCATGCGCCTGCACCACGTTCGGGGCGATGCCGCCGGTATCGAGCAAGGCGTAATGCACGCGCGCATCGCTCGGCATGTGCTCACGCATGTAGTTCACGCCGACATTCATCAGCTCGACCGCATCGAGCGCGGAGCGGCCGAGATGCGGCGAGGCCGCGGCATGCGAGGTACGGCCGGTGAAGATGAAATCCGCGCGCGTATTGGCGAGCGACGGCGTCACCGCGACTTCCCAGAAGCTGTGCGGATGCCAGGTGATGGCGATGTCGGCGTCCTCGAACGCGCCGGAGCGCACCATGAAGGCCTTTGCCGCGCCGCCTTCTTCCGCCGGGCAGCCGTAATAGCGCACGCGGCCGGGTACCTTGTTCTCGGCGAGCCAGTCCTTCACCGCGGTCGCGGCAAGGAGCGCGGCGGAACCGAGCAGGTTGTGACCGCAGCCATGACCGTGCCCACCGGTCTCGACCGGACGATGCTCGGCCACGCCTGCCTCCTGGCTGAGGCCGGGCAGCGCGTCGTATTCACCCATGAAGGCGATGATCGGCCCGCCCTCGCCCCACTCGCCCATCACCGCGGTCGGAATGCCCGCGACATTCTCGGTGATACGGAAACCCTGATGACGCAGCTCGGCGAGATGCTCGGCAGCGGACCGCGCCTCGGTGTAGCACACCTCCGGCATACCCCAGACCTTGTCGCTGAGGTCGATGAAACGTGCCTTGATCGTGTCAATGCCACGCCAGATGTCGCTGCGGTTGTCCATGCTTCGGTCCGTGATCTCTCTTGGTCAAACGAAGCGCCAAGGGTTAGCAGCTTCATTGTACGGCGCCTAGCGCCCCGCCGGACACCAGCCATGCGGCGGGTGCCGGATCGAGCAGCCTCCTACAGACCTTGCTCGATCCGTTTCTGTCAGAGATTTCACGCGGCGTTCTCCGGAATTGTTGCGGAACGAGGCTTTCAAGACGGCCGCCTCCGGCCTAAATTACGCGTGCTTCGCGCGTCGTTCCGCCGGCCACGGTGAAGCGATGCTCTCAGCCAGGAGAACTCCATGCCCGCCCTGACCGAATGGAGAGTGCCGCCGGCCAATCAGCCGCGTGCGAGCGATTACGGTTTCGACCTCGACCGCGCACTCGCCTCCGTCGTCGGCCTGCACGCCATCATCCCGCCGGACGCCTTCAGCGCCGAGACGCTGGGCACCGAGCGCGCCGGCAACGGCGTCGTGATCGACGACGGGCTGGTGCTCACCATCGGCTATCTCATCACCGAGGCGGAGTCCGTGTGGCTGCACGTTGGCGACGGGCGCGTGGTGGAAGGACATGTGCTGGGCTTCGATGCCGTCACGGGCTTCGGGCTGGTGCAGGCGCTCGGCCGGCTCGACGTCGAGCCGTTGCCGCTCGGCTCGTCCGCCGAAACCCGGCTCGGCGACCGCGTCGTGGTCGGCGGCGCCGGCGGCCGCACGCGATCGGTCGCGAGCCAGATCGTGGCCAAGCAGGAATTCGCCGGCTACTGGGAATATCTGCTGGACGAGGCGGTCTTCACCTATCCCGCGCATCCGAACTGGGGCGGCACGGCGCTGCTCAACGAGCGCGGCGAGTTGATCGGCATCGGCTCGCTTCAGCTCGAGCGCGAACGCGACGGCAAGGCCGAACACGTCAACATGATCGTGCCGATCGACCTGTTGAAACCGATCCTCGAGGACTTGCGCAAGTTCGGCCGCGTCAACAAGCCGGCACGGCCCTGGCTTGGGCTCTACTCGACCGAGATCGACAACCGCGTGGTGGTGATCGGGATCTCCGCCAACGGCCCGGCCGCGCGCGCGGAGCTGAAGACCGGCGACGTCATCCTCGCCGTGGACGGCGACAAGGTCACGAGCCAGACTACCTTCTACAAGAAGATGTGGGCGCTCGGCGCTGCCGGCGTCGACGTGCCGCTGACCGTGCATCATGAAGGCGTCACCTTCGACGTCACGGTGACGTCGACCGACCGATTCAAGCTGTTGAAGGCGCCGAAGCTGCATTGACGGGCTCGAACTGACATCAGGCAAGGAAAGCGGCAATGACCGAGGCCGTCGTTGACGACATCGTGGCCGTGCTGCCGCCGCTGCTGAACGCACTGGAAGCGCTCGGCTTCTTCACCCGGCAGCTGCATCCGCCGGCCTTCGCCTCGGTGATGAGCGCCATCGGTGCGCCGGACGAGGCATTGCAAGCGGCGCGAGGCGCGATCGGTGAGTGGCCGGAGCAGTTCGCCGGCTTGCGCGACCGGCTCGATCGCGCCTGCGACGAGACGCTCGCCGCCTTCGCCGGCATTCGCGATGTCGAGCGCGGCAATGGCGATCTCGTCGCCGTGTTCCGCGCACTTCGGCACGTGCCGCGCGCTCAGGAGGCATTGTATCCCCTGTCGGCGCAGTTTCCGCCCGTGAGCAGCTTCTTCCTCAACACCGCCAATCGCGAGAATGACGATCTGCTGACGCGGCTCACAGCGGGCGCAAGCGAGCACACCGGAATCTTCCACGATCACAACGAACCCGGCAGCCGCGGCGGCTTCTCGGTCTATGTGCCCGAATATTACTCGCCCGATCGCGCCATGCCGCTGGTGATGGCGCTGCATGGCGGCAGCGGCAACGGACGCGGTTTCCTGTGGAGCTGGCTGCGCGATGCGCGCAGCCTCGGCGCGATCCTGGTGGCGCCGACGGCGACCGGCCCGACCTGGGCGCTGATGGGCGACGATGCCGACACGCCCAATCTCATGCGCATCCTCGAAACCGTGCGCAGCCGCTGGAGCATCGACGCCTCGCGGATGCTGCTGACCGGCATGAGCGACGGCGGCACCTTCTGTTACGTGAGCGGTCTCGACGGCGCCTCGCCCTTCACGCATCTTGCGCCTGTTTCGGCGACCTTCCATCCACTGATGGCGGAGATGGCGGATGCGGCGCGCCTGCAGGGCCTGCCGATCTTCATCACCCACGGCAAGCTCGACTGGATGTTTCCAGTGCAGACCGCGCGGCAGACGCAGGCGGCGCTCTCCGCCGCCGGCGCGGACGTCACCTATCGCGAGATCGACGACCTCAGCCACACCTATGCGCGCGAGATCAATGCGGAGCTGGTGGCGTGGCTGAATATGAAATGAACAACCTGTCCTTAGATGCGCCGCATGGCCGCGGAACCATCGCGCCGTGCCGACGTTATCGGCGCGTCACCGGAGGTTCGCTATGAAGACGTTTTTTGGAATGATTTTGGGCGCCCTGCTTCTTGCCGGCGGCGTCTATGTCCATGACTCCATGCAGACCTCATCCGTCGCCAATGGCGAGGTCGCAACGAGCAATCGCACCATCGTGAACTGGGATGTCGCCAAGGCCGATTGGGACGCGCTGCGCGATCGCGCGCACAGGGACTGGGTTCGGATCTCGTCGAAGTAACGACGCCGTATCATGAACAAGGCGCCGTCGCGGACTCCGCGGCGGCGCCTTTGTGTTAGGTGCTAGGATATCGCGCGTCAGTTCATCTTGGCCTTGCGGGCGTCGGCGATGACCTGCTCGAACTCGGCCATGCTGAGCACGCCGGGGACGCGGTACTTGCCGACGATGAAGGACGGGGTGCCGCTGAAGCCGAAGGCTTCGGCCTGGTCGTTGTTGCGCTTGAGGAGGGCGTCGATGTCCGAGCCGTGGTTGCCGAGATCGCGCTTCAGGCGATCCATGTCGACGCCGGCGGCTGCCAGCAGCTCGTTGATGCGCGGCTCGGTCAGACGCGAGCTGACGCCCATCATGGCGTCATGGGCCTGATGGTATTTGTCCTGGAATTTGGCCGCGAGCGCGATCCGCGCCGCGGTAACCGAGACCGGCCCGAGGATCGGCCAGTCCTTCATCACCAGCCTCACCTTGCCGTCGTCCTGGACGACCTGGCGCAACTCCGGCTCGAGCTTGCGGCAATAGGGGCAGTTGTAGTCGGACCATTCGACGATGGTGATGTTGCCGTCGGGATTGCCGGCGACGGGCGTGTCGGGATCGCGCAGCACCTTGGTTTCGGTCAGCACCTCGTCATCGTCGGCGGCTGCCAGCGCCGAGGTGATGCCGCCCGCCGCGAGGGCGCCCGCCCCGATCAGCGTCAGCGCCGCACGCCGCGTCGGCACAAGGCCCTTATTCCTGAATCCAGCCATATCTCGTCCCGTTTCGGTCCCATCTCCGTCGATACGGTTCGAGACCGGGAATTGTTACAGCTCATATAGAGCGTCGCGGCGGCGATGTCATCGCACCAGCAGCGTGACCGCCAGCGGGACCAGGAACGAGGTCACCAAAGCGTTCAGGCTCATGGCAATGCCGGAGAAGACGCCGGCAATCTCGTCGACCTGGAACGCGCGGGCGGTGCCGATGCCGTGCGCGGCAAGGCCGGCGGCGAACCCGCGCGCCCTGTAATCGGTGACGCCGGTGCGGTTCATCAGCGGCGTCACGATGATCGCCCCCATGATGCCGGTGAGGATCACCGCCACCGCCGCCAGCGAAGGATCGGCGTGGAGGGATTCGGCGATGCCCATGGCAACGCCGGCCGTGACCGATTTCGGCGCCAGCGACAGCACCACGTCGCGCGGCAGGCCGGCGAGCTCGGCCAGCAGCACCACCGATACCACGGCCGTGACCGATCCCGCAACCAGCGCCACCAGCATCGGCACGATCGAGGCGATCACGCGTCCGCGGTTCTCGTAGAGCGGCACGGCGAGCGCGACGGTGGCGGGCCCGAGCAGGAAGTGCACGAATTGCGCGCCGGCGAAATAAGTCGTGTAGGAGGTCCCGGTCAGGAGCAGGAACGCGCCGATGATCCACATCGCGTGCAGCACGGGATTGGCCAGCGGATGGCGCCGCGTCGCCAGCGACACCGCGTCCGTGGCCGCATAGACCAGCAGCGTCACTGTCAGCCACAGCAGCGGCGACTGCGAGAGATAGACCCACAGCGAGAACGGATTGTTCATCGCACGTCCTGTTGCCGCAAGAGGCGGCTGACGAGGCGAAAGGTCAGCACGGTCGCGAGCAGTGTGACGACCACGGACAGCGCGAGCACGAGGACGATGGCGGTACCGTGGGACGCGAGCAGATCGAGCTTCTGCACGACGCCGACGCCGGCCGGCACGAACAGCAGCGACAGATGCGCCAGCAGGCCCTTGCTCGCCGTCTCGACGCCATCGTTACGCAGCGGCCCGCGCGCGAAAAGTGCAAAGCGATCGCGGGCGAGCAGCAGAACGAGAAGCAGCAAGAGGCCGAGCACGGGTCCCGGCAACGGCAGACCGAAACCGCGCACGACGGTTTCACCGATCAATTGGCAGAGCAGGATGAGGCCGAGACTCGCAAGCATGACCGCCGCATCAAGGGATGCGCCGGCAGCCTTGTCAATCGCCGCGCGATGCGGGGGACATGCGCGACACCTGCGGAGCCTCGCGCGGCAGCATCGCCATCAACGTCCCGGTCATCGTGGCGATCAGCGTGGTCTTGCCTCCATGTTCGGCGAAAGCCCTGGCCTCGCAGAAGGTGAGCGTGCGGCCGGGCTTGACCACCTCGGCCTTGAAGACGAAGCGCTCGCCACGGGCCGGTGCGAGCAGCGTGGTCTTGAACTCCACGGTGAGAATATCGGCCTCGGCCGGCATCAGGGTGAAGGCGGCCACGCCGCAGGCGTTGTCGAGTCCGGCCGTGATGATGCCGGCATGGACAAAACCGTTCTGCTGCGTGAAGGCCGGCGAATGCAGCATGGCCAGTTCGACCTCACCCGGCGCGAGGCGCACGATCACGATGCCGAGCGTGTGCATCGCCGGCTGGCCGTCGAACATGGAGACGGCCGCCGCCCGATAGCCCGGGTTTTTCGGCTCGAACGCAGCCATGGCTCAGGCCTCGGCCGGTTCGGCGAGATGCTTTGAGGCGGCCTCGCGGATGGCATCCGTGAAGGGCGCCGATTTGCGCTGGCTGCGGTCCATGTGCACGGCCGTGATCTCGCACGAGGCGGCGAGCTCGCCACTCTCCGCGTTCGTCATGTCGTGCCGGAAGCGGATCGACTTGTCGCGGATCTCGAGCAAATGACTGCGGACCTCGACGACGTCGCCGGCAAGCAGCTCGCGCCTGTAGGTGATGTTCTGCTGCACCGCGGCCATGCCCCGGCCCGAGGTCCGCAGATAGCTGGGCGTCAGCCCGAGGCGGGCGAACAGGTTCCAGTTGGCCTCGTCGAATTTGCCGACATACCACATGATGTTCATGTGGCCGACATGATCGCACTGCCACGGATAGACCGTGCCGCGATAGGTCGCCTCCTGCTCCATCGCAATCCCCCCTGCCCTTTTCCGTTCTTAGATTGTTGATACGGTAGCGTATCAGCGTCTCCTCGCGTTAGCAATACGGCACCGTATCAAGAATCGGCGAGGCTTCCTTCATGAGCGACGGCAAGGGCGATGTCTGGGTCGAGGCAGGGTTTACCGAGCTCGCCCGCTCGGGGGTCGAGGGTGTCAGGGTCGAAGTGCTCGCAAAGAACCTCGGCGTCACCAAGGGCGGCTTCTACCGACGCTTCGCCGACCGCGCCGCGCTGCTCGGCGCCATGCTGGAACGCTGGCGGGAGGGGCGCGCGGCGACGATCGCACAGCAGACGAGTCTGGACGGCGAGGCCCCCCGCGAGCGGCTGCGGGCGGTGATCCAGCTTTATTCCGAACGGCTCAATCCGGAGGGCATGGCGATCGAGCTCGCGATCCGGCAATGGGCGCGCTCGGACGAGAGCGCCGCGGCGGCGGTGGCGAGCGTCGATGCGGCGCGGCTGAAGCACGTCACCGAACTCTATCGGGCGACCGGCCTTGAGGCCGAGGAAGCCGAGGCGCAGGCCTTCCTGTTCTACTGCTTCATCTTCGGCCAGAGCCTGTTGTTCGTCGAGCGCGGCCCGCGCAAGCGATCGCAGCTCGTGGCGAAGTCAGCCGAAAAGCTCTTGGACTAGAGCTCTTGGACTAGAAACTCTTGGACCAGCGAAATGGCCGGAGCATTGCTCCGGCCACCGCATCAATTCGAAGCTCAGGCAGCGCCCTTCAGCTTCTTGTTGCATTCGCTGTAGTAGCCGCCGCCCTTCTCGATCCACTTCATGCCGCCGTTGCCGTTGGTGGTCTTGTTGGCGTTGTACTGGTCGACGCAGGTGTGCAGGCGCGCCTTGCCGGCGGTCTCCTTGGCGTATTTCGGATCGACCGCGTTCGGATAGATCGCGGGTCCAGCCGGCAGCGCCGGAGCGGCAGCCGGGGCTGCCTCTTTCTTGGCCTGCTTCGGCTCGGCGGGAGCGGCCGGTGCAGCCGGAGCTGCCGCGGTCGGCGCAGCGGCGGGCGTCGCATCGGCGCCACACTGGGCCTTGCGGAAGTCATTCCACTTCGTGGTGCCGAGCGAGCCGTCCTTCTTGGCGGCTTGATATTTCGCGCTGCACTCCTGCGAGGTCAGCGCCTGCGCCGGCGCGCTCGCCACCAGCGCGGCAAATCCCGACACCGCAATCGCACACAGCAATCTTGATTGAATGGTCATCCTCATATCTCCTCCTTGGTCTTCCCCGGCGAAAGTAAAACGAGGATTGCTATCCTAGCGTGCCGCAAGCGCGCGACAAGCAAGCGATGGCCCCTGCCGCCAAAATATAGTGATCGCGCCGTTCAGATTATTCATGTCGCGTTCAGCAACACGAGCCGACGTTGCCAGCCCTTCGCAATTCTCGCAAGAAGAGTGCAACACCATGATCCTCGCCTCTCGCCTCGCCGCCGTCGCCCTCGCCTCCCTGCTCGCCACCGGCACTGCCTTCGCGCAGACCGCGGCGCCGGCCGCCAAGACCGAACCTGCCGCCACCGCCGACAAGAAGGCCCCGAAGGAGCGTTCGGCCGAGTCGCTCGACTGCTCCAAGCAGGCGGATGCCAAGGGCCTGCACGGCAAGGAGCGCAAGAAATTCCGCTCCGAGTGCATCAAGACCGCGAAGGCCGGCACTGCGGCTCCCGCCGCCGACAAGAAGTAACTCCGTCACGATCCTCCGCGAGCCTCCGGCGAGAGGCGCGCGCATTGCGGCATGACGAGCCTGCAATTGTGCGCCTCTCGCCGATTTGCGATAAGGTGGCGTGAAGCAAATCACCGCCTCCCTGCCGTTCGAATGGCCGAGCCGTGCCGAGATCCTGAGCACGCTGGAGACGCTTGTCATCGGCACCGCCGGAGGCCTCGTGTTTCTCCTCGCCGGCCTTCCCGGCGGTCTGATCTCGGGCTCGATGATCGCGGTCGGTATCGCCGCGATCGCCGGCCGCCAGCTGACGCTGCCGCCGATCCTGACCCAGACCGTGCTGGTGCTGCTCGGCATTTCGCTGGGCTCGGTCGTCTCGCGGCACCTGATCCAGCAGGTCAGCGCCTACCCCCTGACGATCGGACTCTTGGCGCTCGCGACCTTCTGCTCGACGTTCGGCTCGAGCTATTACCTGCAGCGCGTCCACGGCTGGGACCGCACCTCGGCCTTCCTCGCCGGCAGCCCCGGCGCGCTCTCGCAGATCACCATTCTTGCGGTCGAGCGCGGCGCCGACCTGCCGGGCATCGCGGTGGTGCAGACCATGCGCGTCATCATCCTCACCGCGGCCTTGCCGATGGTGCTGGCGTTCGCGGGCATGGCGCCCTCCGCGGCACCATCGCTGACGACGGCGATCGCCTCGCCGCTCGACCTCGTGGAGCTGGCCGCGGCCTCGCTGGCCGTGGCGCTCTTCCTGCGGCTGATCAAGTTTCCGGCGAGCTGGATGTTCGGCGCGATGATCGCCTCCAGCGTGCTGCATGGCGCAGGCTGGGTCGAGGGCGGCCTGCCGGACTGGGTTCGCGGCGTGGCACTGGTCGGCATCGGTGCGCTGATCGGCAGCCGTTTCGCGCGGATGCGGATCAAGACCCTCGCCGGCCACATCAACGCGGCGCTCGGCTCATTCACCGTCGCGATCGCCGTTTCCGCCATCTTCGTCGGCATCGTCGTGCTCACCACGCAGGTGAAATTCTCCGATGTCGTCGTCGCCTTCGCGCCCGGCGCGATGGACGCGATGCTGGCGCTGGCGCTGACGCTGCACATCGACCCGATCTTCGTCGGCGCCCATCACCTCTCGCGCTTCGTGTTCGTGACTATCGCGACGCCCGGCATCGTGCACCTGTTCGGCCGCACGCAGGACGATGTGGACGATTGACGGGGCGCAGCTGCCGTAGGGTGGGCAAAGGCGCACAGCGCCTGTAGCCCGCATGAGCGGCTTGTCCGCCGTAGCTCGAAGAGCGAAGGCGGAAGCGACATGCGGGACCGGACACCCGGCAGGACCGAAGCCGATCCGCGCCCTGCGCTCCCGGGCCTCCTCGTCTGGCCGGCTCGGGAGCCCTTCTGCAAAAAAATGAAAAACAACCCCATGCACAGTAGAACCATGGCTGCCGGCCGGCGCAGGGGCCGCTCGGTCAAGCCATTGTTGCGTCGAGCAAATCAGAACCAAACCGGCAAGGATCGCGGCGCCTGCGGCGCGGGCTCGTTTTCGCGACCGGGCACGCCGTTAGCCGGGCGCGATTCACGGTCGGCAAGAATTTCGTCTTTTACGAAAATCGTTTGACGCGTCGGGCAAAACAGTGGCAGTATGGCATGCTCGCCTTTTCGGAAATCGCTGTCGGTTGGTCGCGACGCGCGAGCGGTGACCGTGAAAGATTCGGAGCGGCGGCTAACCATCAAATTGGGTGCACGCGACCAGCCGGATGATGATCGCGATTACGGAGAGCGGTGACCGGGACAAGATGGGTTTCGCAAGGGCTCAACCCATCCTTGTATTAGAGCGATCGCGCAGATTGAGGCGTTACGGGCTAACGATTTCTCAAGTCGGCACCACATTTGGAGCATGTCGGCGCAGGCCAAAATGTACTCGTGTATCCTCTTTCAAAGATGGATGTCCCGCATACAGGACATTTAAAGATGCTTCTCAACCACATGTTTACGGGAAGAAGAAAGATGAAAGCGAGGCCACCAAACACAAGTGAGTATGGTTGACTAGGCCGAAGCGCTGCAAACATAAACCCAAAGGCCGTCAAGAACGCAGCAATTACTGAAAGCAGTGCTCGCGTTCGAAGAGTCATTTAGCATCTAAATCGGATTCTATTGGGCCGGGAATGGTAGTGCTCCCGGAAGGGAGTGCCGATCGTTCGGTTGCCTGCTCTTCCGGCGAAGTCCGCTGAGGCGTCGTTTCTTGGGGCTTGCTGTCGCAAGAGGACCAGCACGTAGGGCTAGTGTAGCTCCAGCCCAACATAAAGTCGAAAGGCGCTCCACGACCTGCGCTCAAATAGCCGCCTGTGACTCGCATCGTCGGTTCTCCGGTTGCGGGGTCCTTCACCGGCTCCGTTATAGAATTAGGCGTGGTTATCGTACCGGCAACCGGCCCCCCACCAACTCGACCCTGAAAAGACCAACCGCCGAAAGTACTGAGAGACTCCGAGCGGCCGCCAGTTATTCCAAGACCTAACCCTATACCTACCCCCAATTCGCCCGTCTTGTAGCCGCCGATCTGCCCGGTTACCGTGTCGTAGCCCGTAGGATGGGTTGAGCTCTTCGCGAAACCCATCGCCACCATAACTCGGATCTCTTCGGCTCTACTCATTCTACGCGCTATTCAGCCGGTTGAGCGGGCGATCAGTCAGCGATGACCGCGATTGCGGAGAGCGAGAAGAGATGGGTTTCGCAAGGGCTCAACCCATCCCACAGGCTACCGGGCATGTACGTTGCAGCTCTTGTAGGGTGGGCAAAGCGAAGCGTGCCCACCAGTGGCTTGTGCGAATGTCGATGAATGGTGGGCACGGCGCGCAAAGAGCGTGCCTTTGCCGCCCTACGGCAGCTACGAACGCTTCGCCGTCCGCGCAAATCCCCACGCGGCGATCGCGGCCATCAGCAGCGAGATCAGCACGTTGTAGCCGGCGAGCGAAAGGCCGAGGAAGCGCCACTGCACCTCGTCGCAGCGCACCACCTTCACGGTATCGAGCCGCGAGAGCAGGTCGGTGGCGCTGCCGAGATTGACGACGGGGCCGGAGCAGTCGGTAGGTCCCTTCCAGAAGCCCCATTCGACGCCGGAATGATAGGTGCCGAGCCCGGCATTGGCGAGCGTCGCCAGCGCGAGGATGGCCAGCCCGGCGAGCAGCAGCGGTCGCGGCGCGCCGCTCCTTGCGGCGAGAGCGATGAGCAGGCCGAGCGGGATCGCGAGGTAATAGGCGTAGCGCTGCTCCAGGCAGAGCGGACAGGGCACGATCCCGAGCACGAGCTGGAAGAACCAGGCGCCCGCGATCGTCGCTGCGGCAATCAGCGTGACGAGCAGCGAGGCGGTCAGCGCGGGGTTCGCGCCCGCCGGCTTGAACGCAGGTATCGCGGCACTCTGGGTCGTCACGGCGGCCTCTTTCGCATGTCTCGCGCTCCAAGCCTCTAGCCCCGGTCCAAGCGGCTGTCGAGAACGGCCGGCATCACTTTGGCGCGGGTTGACCCCGTCTGTTCCATGGCTATAGTCCGCCGGCTTCGCGACGCCCTCCTTCGGAGGGGCCGACCGAGGGCCCCTGTGGCGGAACTGGTAGACGCGCTCGACTCAAAATCGAGTTCCGCAAGGAGTGCTGGTTCGATTCCGGCCAGGGGCACCACGCTTCGCCCTTTCGGGCTTCGCGTGGCACAGCCACGCAAGACCGAAAGGACGAAGCGTGTCCGGCGAAGCCTCTTGGCGAAGACGGACTGTCTCTACCAAACCTTCCCCTCCCTGGCCATCTTCCCATCCCCACTGTATAAACCGGTAGCTTCTTCCGTAACTCGAAGGAGCTCATATGAACGACCTGCACGCGTGGCTTTCAGAGCAGCACCACGGCCTGCGCACCTTCCGGACATTTCAGCAGAAGCTCGATACGCTCGGCCGGGACGACCCCGCCCAGCGCGGCCTGTGCCGCCTGTTGAGCAGCCTCGTCGGCAGCTACGTCGAGGCCTATGACGAGGCCCCGCTGCCGGTCGAGGTGGCCGATGGCGCGTATCGCCGTCTGCTGACGCTGGTCGCGAGCATCGATCCGAATGCCGACGCCGACCGCAGGCTCGCCGACATCAACCGCGTGGCGGAGAGCCGGCTCTGGCAGTGAGGCGACGCTGCCGCGTCAGCTCCCGCGCTATTCCTCGACCGTCCGCTTCAGCGTCGCGAGCGCGCTGCGCCAGTAGAAGGCTGCGTGCTTCCAGCCCGAGTCTTCTCCGATCTCCCAACCCGGTCCGGAGCGCGGAGGCGAGGGCGGCACCTGCTGGTCGACCGTCAGGATCGTCTCCGCGCCGACGGCGCGGAGCGTCATGGTGATCGTCGACCAGAATTGAGGATGATCCGGCAGGCCGGAGACGCGCGACCAATAGGCGTAACGAAGCAACGCGGGCGGCTCGACCGCGACGACGCGACCTTTGTCGCGGTAGCGCTTCGTCCCAATCACGGCCTCGATCTCGAACGGATCGCCGACGCGCCATTCCGTCTCGAAATGGGCGTTGCGCCATCTGTCCCCGGCCTCGGGATCGGTGAGCGCGTCCCATACACGTCCCGGCTCCGCCGCGATCCGGATCGATTCCGTCACCGTCTTGAAGGTCATATCCAGAGGCTTTCGGGCTTGCAGAATCGTTGCGGGGGTCGCCGTGTCGAAACATCCCTGAACCGGCCCACCGCAAGGCGTTCGACTTCGGCGCGCCAGTACCTATATCCTGCCGCAACGCTTATCGATGCAGCGAGCAGCTTTGATGGCCAGAAGACGCGCGACGGAAGCGGACGCCGACGACCTGCCCCGCTATCTCGTCTGGGTCCGGGGCCTCGAAGGCCCCGAGCCGCAGAAATGGATGACGATGGATTTCGGCATCGGCGACTGGAAGCGGCCGCAGGTGCTGGGCTTTCTGGAGCTGCCGGAAGGCGAGCGGCATCTGCCGCTGTCGACGCTGGCGCGGCGTTATCCGCCGCCGCGGGGCGAAATATAGCGGTCTCTCACTTCCCCCCGTGCCGCGGTCGGCGTCAGCCCGAAGCGGCGGCGAAAGCAGCGGTTGAAATAAGACAGATCGTTGAAGCCGCAGGCAAAGGCGATGTCGCTGATGCGGCCCTCGCGATGGGCGAGGAGGTCGGCTGCCTTGCGCAGACGCAATTCGGTCAGGCGCGTGGTGAAGCTGGCGCCGGCTTCGAACAGCAGCTCGTTGACGTAACGCTCGGAGAGCCCGGCGGCGGCAGCGAGTTTCTGCGCGGAGAAATCCGGCTCGTGGAAGCGCGCCTCCAGGATCGGCAGCACGGCCTTGAGCCGGACGGCGCGCAGTCCCCGGCGTCGCGCGGCCATGGCGATATCGCTGCGGGCGCCGAGACCGATCGCGGCGAGATCGAGCAGGTGCGCGGCGATTGGCATGCCGGCTTCGTCCGCGGCGGTGGCGTGACGCAGCAGGAGGTCGCTGTAGTCCATCGCCAGCGACAGCGCGCCGCCGGGTTCGAGCTCGCAGCCGACGAGATCGTCGACACCGGGCACCATCGCCCGCAGCGTCTCGACCGGCAGATGCACGTTGGTGAAGCGCTTGTGGCTCGCGCCGTCGGCGGCGAAGAACGGCTCGTCCAGCTTGAGCAGCACCATCGATCCCGGCCGCATGGTGAATTCGCGCCCGCGATGGATCACCTCCGAAGGGCGATCTCCGGTATTGCGCGCGAGGCAGAAGCGGTCGTCGCCCGTCTCGATCACCTGGCGCTTCTCCCGCCGGACCGTGACGAAGCTGCCGTCGCAGCGTCCAAGCATGGTGGTGCCGATGTGAATCGAGTTCATGGTGGCCCGGAACGGCACGTCGGACGCCGGATCGAGCTCACCGGTGTTGGAGAAATGCTCGAACAGTTCGGCGAAGCGAATGAAACGCTGCCGGTCGGACAGCCCCTGCGGCAGCATGTCGGTCGAGAGCGCCTTTCTGATGACGGACATCGAAAGAACTTCCAAGAAAGACTTTTGGGAAAAGGTCGTGCGCGAAGCCCGGTGAAGCCTGTCAGGCCGAAAACGAACGCGTGATGAAGACCGGCTGAGCACAGGCTATCAGCACGCCAACGTGAATCAAGCTGCGCCGGTCAGTCCAAGCCGCGACGCCGTCGGCGCCGGACAGTCCAAGACCGCCCGCCTGAGCGAGCCCTATTCAGGCGGCGGGTGCAGCATCCCGACACATTCGGGGGTTGCATCCGGGCAAACCGGGCGGCCCCAGCCTGACGCCCGCTGGAGGAGACAACGACATGCGAACCTCTCTACCCCGCAGCCTTGTGCTCGGCGGCGCCATCGCGACCAGCCTCTGCATCGGTTACGCGCTGGGCGCGCAGCCGCACATGGACCAGGCCGTCGCGATCCTGCAATCGGCCCGCGCCGAGCTCGGCAAGGCCGAGCCGAACAAGGGCGGCCATCGCGAGAAGGCGATCGGGCTAATCGACCAGGCGATCGCCGAAGTGCGCGCCGGCATCGCGTTCGCCGCAAGTCACTGAAGCAAGCCACTGAAGCAACTTCATTCGGAAGGACAAGACATGATGCGCACCCTGTTTGCCGCAGCCCTCGTGCTCGGCGCGATCACCGGCTCTGCCAAGGCCATGCCGCTCGCTCCGCTCGGCGCGAGCGCGAATAGCGACGTCATCACGATCGCCGGCGGCTGCGGCCCCGGCTGGCATCGCGGCCCCTACGGCGGATGCCTGAGAAATTACGCCAACCCCGCCGCGCATGCCTGCCCGCGTGGCTACCATGTCGGCCCCGGCGGCGCGTGCCGCGGAAACGGCAAGTAACAGCCGACCCCAGACGGCCGCTTCGCAATAGCGGCCGCCTCGCAAATAGGAGTCAAAGCCCGGGCGTGCCCGGGCTTTTCTTTTGCCGACTGTGGCGGAGTTCATAGTTGGCCGGGGCACGACGGCGCAATCCTCCTTGCTACCTCGGCGCGATCTTGGGTGAAATACATCCATTACTTTCACGATGAAATCACGGATCGAATTTAAAGGATGCAACCCGAGGGCGGGCTTAGGCATCCCCCCTGAATTTTCGGAGGAGTCCATGACGCACCAGGACGGGGCGCTGCATCGCGGTCCTGCAGGGCCGGACCATACGCACGATGATCCAAAGGCCGCGGCGAATGCACCTGACGCACGGGCGCAGAGGCGCAAGCTGGTGCTGTTCGCCGACGGCACGGGCAATGCGTTCACAACGCAGGAATCCAGCGTCTGGCGTCTCTATGAGGCACTCGACCACACCCAGCCGGACCAGATCTCTCATTACATCAAAGGCGTCGGCACTGCGGGCTGGGCGCCGCTCGCCGCCCTCGACGGCGCCACCGGTTTCGGCGTGCCCAGCAACGTCCGCAAGCTCTATCGCTTCCTGTGCTGGAATTGGCGCGAGGGCGACGAGATCTACATCTTCGGCTTCAGCCGCGGCGCCTTCACCGCGCGCACGCTGGCAGCGCTGATCGCAAGCCAGGGCCTGGTGCCGGCGGACATCAAGGGCGAGCCGGTCTCACATGCCGAGATGGAGCGCAACGCCATGTCCGCATGGCGGGAATACCGCAAGGAATCGGTGGGCTATCGCAGCCTGCCGACGATCTGGATTGCGCGCTGGATTCGCGACTTGCTTCTCGTCATTTACCATTTCGTCTGCTGGCACCGCTCCTATTGCACGGTCCGCAAAGCCATGGCCGGCCGCAAGAACGTCGAGATCGAATTTCTCGGGCTGTTCGACACGGTCGAGGCTTTCGGCGTACCGATTGAGGAACTGCGCGTCGCTATCGACTGGGCAATCTGGCCGATTTCGTTCCGCAATCACCGGCCCTCGCGCAAGGCGAAGCACATCTGTCACGCGCTCGCGATCGACGACGAACGCACCACCTTTCATCCGCTGCGGATCGACCAGAGCCGTCTAGCGACTGACCAGACCGTCAAGGAGGTGTGGTTCGCGGGTGTCCATTCCGACATTGGCGGCGGCTATCCGGAATCCACCCTCTCCTTCGTTCCGCTGGTGTGGATGACCGAGCAGCTCGATGGCCAATTGCGATTCCAGAAGGGCACGATCGAGCGCTTCCGCGAGTATCAATCGGCGATCGGGCCAATGCACGATTCACGCGGCGGCGCCGCCGTGCTCTACCGCTACGGTCCGCGGCCGATCCTCGAAGGCGATGCGAACGGCGGCACACCGGTGGTTCACTTCGCCGTGGTCGAACGCATGCTGTTCGGATGCGACGATTATGCGCCGATCATGCTGCCGGCGAATGCGCGGGTGCTGATGCCCGACGGAAGCATCAGGGAACTCACCAATGGCGGCGCGCACCAGGCCATGCACGACGCCTATGTGAAGAAGGCGAAGGGCCCGATAAGCAAGGAGGAATCCGACGCCTTCACTGGGATGAAAGCGCCGGACGCGGACATGGCGAATCTCGCGCGCGGTGCCGTGTGGTGGCGACGCGTGGCCTATTTCTCGCTCCTGATCATGACGGGCATCATTGCGGCCTGGCCGTGGATCGCTCACAAGATCATAGATGCATCCGGCAAGAGCCTGCGCGAGACTGTCAGCGACATCGACTGGGGCTTCAGTGCCGTGCTCGGCTCCATCGCGAACCTGCTCAAGAACGTATTGCCCTCCTATGCAGCGCCATGGCTCAATATCGCACTCTATTATCCCGTCGCGACCTCACTCGTCGTGCTCGTCACGTGGTGGGTCTGGAACATCAACGCCTCGCTACGTGATGGCATCAAGGAGCGCGCACGGCTCGCCTGGTACCGGCCGGAGCGCAAGGCGAGCGAAAAAAACCTCAGCCGGATGAGCCCGTTGTTCACGTTTGGCGGTTTGATGCAGCGAAATGCACGGTGGATGAGCTTTCCGTTCACCAAGATCATCTTTCCCATCGTCTCCATCGTCGCCATCTACGCCGCGGCCGTGCTGATCGCCTCGAGCAGCTTTTTCACCTGGCGCGTCGCGACCGGACAGGTTTGCGAGACCCCGGAAACAAGAGCCGCAGAGGCGAAGAAAAAGGGAGTGAATGTCGCGACGGACATTCCGCCGGCCAAGCCGGTGGGCGACAATGCGCTTCCCGCGACCGAGCTGTTCAACGTCAACCAGTTCTGCTGGGCAAGCAGGCTCACTGTCGAGAAGGGCCGCAAATACCGGGTCTGGATCGATATCGACCAACGCTGGTTCGACCGCACGATCATGACCGGCGTCAACGGATTCCAGACCTACGAAAACCACCACTACCTCGCTCTTCCGACCCGGCGAATGCTCGGCGCGGACTGGTTCCAGCCGGTCGTACGCGTTGGCGAAAAGGGCCTGAACGATCAGCCGCTGCAGGCCGTGAACGTGATGTCGGCAGATGAGCTGCCGCGCCGCATTGACCCGACCCGTCCCGAGGAAAATGCTCAGGATGAGCTGAAGAACAGATATCCCGTCCGCATCGAAAACACTGAGGAATCGAGCACGGACGATGCAACGAAGCTGACGATACTCAAGGCGGATATCGCTAGGATGGGCACATTCGATGCGCTTCCGCCGGACGAGACGGCGCGCAAGGTATGGGACACGCAGAAACTTGCAGACCGGATGGTGGCCGAATTCATCGCACCTGATTCCGGCGAGTTGTTCTTCTACGTCAACGACGCCGTGCAGATCGTCCCGGGCTTCCTGAGATGGCTGGTCCCGGCGAAATACGCCGACTATTTCGGGCCGGACGAACAATACTACAAGAACAACAGCGGCACGGCGCGGATCAAGGTACAACGTCTACCCGCGCCGCCGACGCCATCGGCCGCTGCAAAGCAGTAGGCGCCGTCCACGACGGAGCGGAAGAGTGGCAATGCGCCCCCATGATTATGGGTGTCGTAGCCTGTCCGCTGCGGCTAAGCTGACCTCGCGCCGCGGGGGACACGCGGTTGCGGGACGACGATCATGAGCGAACAGGGCGAGACGGGTGAGGCCATCACCATCCTCCTCGTCGAGGACGACGCGCCGACCTGCTGGCGGCTCCAGGATGCGCTGGTCAAGGCCGGCTACGAGGTGCGCACCGCCGGCACGCTCGGCGAAGCCCGTTCCGCCCTCGCCGGCGGCGCGCCGCGCGTGCTGCTGACCGACCTGCGGCTGCCCGACGGCCACGGCATCGAACTGATCCGCGAGACCCGGCAACGCTTCCCCGACACCGAGATCATGGTGATCTCGGCGCTCGGGGACGAGGAAAGCGTGATCTCCGCGATCACGGTCGGCGCCACCGGCTATCTCCTCAAGGACGCCTTCCCCACCGACATCGCCACCACCGTGCGCGACCTGGTCGCCGGGCATTCGCCGATCTCGGCCTCGATCGCCCGCTTCATCGTGCGCAGGACACAAGGCGCCGCGCAGAATGCGGCGGAGCCGCCGCCCGGGCCCGTGCTCAATACGGCCAGGCTGACACCGCGCGAGATCGACATCCTCTGGGGCATCGCAAAAGGCTTCAGCTATGCCGAGATCGCCGGCCATCTCGGCCTGTCCAGGCAGACCGTGCCCGGCCACATCAAGAACATCTATCGCAAGCTCGAGGTCCACACGCGCAGCGAAGCGGTGTTCGAGGCGGTGCAGCAGGGCCTGATCAAGCTGTGAGCGAGATCGCGGCGAAGGCACCGACACGCCCGCGGCGCCGCCTGATCGTGTCGCGCCTCGTGCCCTATCTGCTGCTCCAGGCGTTGATCGTGATCGCCACCATCCTCGGGCTGCGGCTGCTCCAGCCCAGCGACCCCGACGATTTCGCGGTCAGCGGATTTTCCCTGCGCGAGGACGGTGTGACGCGCCCGGTCACCTTGCCGCATTTCACGTCTTCGCGCTATTCGCTGGCCGATCCTCCGCTCTATACCGGTGCCTTCACGTTCCGGCGCGACGAAGCGGCGCCGGGATGGTCGGTGTTCCTGCCACGCTTCAGCAACGCCGTGGAGGTCGCCGTCAACGGCGTCGTCGTGCTCGACTCCCGCCGCGATGCCAACGCCAACCGGCCCGACCGCAACACACCGCAGATCGCGCTCATCCCGGCTTCCTTGCTGCGCGACGGCAGCAATGAGATCACGGTGCGGCTGTTCGTATGGGGCCCGTTGAAGGGCTTTCTCGACACCGTCTATGTCGGACCCGACACAACCCTGCGGCCGGCCTTTGAAACGCGCACGCTGCTGTTCGTGACGCTGCAGGTGGTGTTCTCCGCATGGCAGTCGATCCTCGCCGTCATCCTCGCGATCATGTGGCTGATGCGGCGGCGCGAGCCGGTTTACGGCGTGCTCGCGGTGGCGATGGTGCTCGGCGTCGTGCAGGCCTTCGTCCCACCGCCGGTGCCGCCGGCCACCACCTCTCGGCTTGCCGCGGTCCTGCTGGCGTCGGCGCCGACCGAGAGCGCGCTGATCGTCATGTTCGGCGTGCTGTTCTTCGGCTGGCGCTGGCCGCGTTACGGCACGCTGCTGTTCGCTCCGGGCCTCATCGTGTTCGTGGTCGGGCTGATCGCCGGCCCGCCGCTGCCGCGCATTCTGTTTCTCATGCTCGGCATTCCCACCGTCGGAATCTGCCTGTTCCTGATGGCCTGCGTGACCGCGACCGTGGTGGTGCGGCGGCAGGACGCGGCGAGCTTCACGATCGGTTGCGCGGTGACCATCGTGCTGACCTGCTGGGTCCACGACATGCTGTCGGTGTTCGAGATCGTGACCAACGAACGCATCTTCGTCTCGCGCCTGTCCTATTCGGCGATGCTTGTCGCGATCGGCGCCGGACTGACCTGGCGCTTCGCCCGTGCGCTGAACCAGGTCGACAGCTTTGCCGGCCAGCTCGTGATGCGCGTGCGCGAGGCCGAGGAGCGGCTGAAGGCGAGCTTTGCCCGCGAGGAGGAGCGCGCGCGCGCCGCCGCGCTCGCCAACGAGCGCACGCGCCTGATGCGCGACCTGCATGACGGCCTCGGCGGCCAGCTCATCAGCATCGTCGCTCTGTCCGAGCGCGGCCATGAGGGCGCGACCATCACCGACGCGGCCCGTGCCGCGCTGAAGGATCTGCGCCTCGTCATCGATTCCATGGACGACATCGGCGGCGACCTCATGCTTGCACTCGGCTCCTGGCGCGAACGCGCGGCGGCGCAATTGCGGCCCCACGATATCGTGCTCGACTGGCGGGTGACGACGCCGCAAGGCCTGCCGCTGCATCCCGAGCTGCGGCCATGGCACGTCATCCAGATCGTACGTATCCTCGACGAGGCCGTGACCAATGCGGTCAAGCACGCACAGGCCCGCCACATCGCGGTCACCATCGAGACATTCGAGGAGGCCCGGGGGCCATATGGCGTGATCAGCGTTACGGACGATGGCCGCGGTTTTGCGTTGGCCGGCAATTGCGAGGCCGCGAGCGCGGGTCAGACCGCGCGTGGCCTGCGCAACATGAGAAGCCGCGCCGTGCGCTGCGGCGCGCTGCTCGATCTGAGTTCGGATGCCTCCGGGACGCGCGTGCGGCTGCAATTGCCGCAGCGTTTCCCCGACAGCGACGCCGCCGCGGGTTGAAAAGCCCCCTCCCCGAGGTGTGGGACGCTCGGAGAGAGGGAACGGGCCGGATTGTTTGCCTGCGGAGGACGGGGGGGTTCGTCCGCAAGGCTCCTTTGCCCGAAACGATGCAATCGACTTAATGCAACGAGATCGTCAGCGGACGCCGACGCGATTGACCGGACCGCCGCGGTTCATCGGTGTGCCCGCGCGCACGCCGACACCAGGCGCACCGACACCGGGTGTCGCGACCGCAGCGGCAGCGACCGGGGCTCCCGGCGCGACCACCACCGCCGCCGTCGGCCGCACCACGCAGCCCTTGGGCACGCCGACCGTCTTGCAATAGACCACCGCCTGCGCCGGGCTCGTGCCCAGCGACCGCCAGCGTCACGATCGTCAGCCCGGCGCTCAGCGCTCCCGCTCTTTTCGACATCTTGCTCTCCTGCTTCCCGTTCGGCGGCCCGATGCAATCACCGGGTTTCGCAGCCGACGTGCAGCCTGAATGGCAAAAGACGGCGCACGGATACATGCCATGAAGATGGGGGTGCCGCGGCCGGGAGGGCGAGCCGATGCCATGAACATGGCATGGACCGGCAGCAGGCCTCCGCGAGATGGTCCGGCCTGCTCGATCCCAAGCCGGACCCACGAGATTCCCAAGAACGACATTCCCAAAGAGGTGTTTTATGAAGACTTCGGTTCTTGCCGCGCTGCTGCTCGCAGCCGCCGCCCTGCCCGCCACCGCGCAATCCGGTCCGACTCCTCAGGAGCAGATGGCCTGCCGCAGCGACGCCAGCAAGTTCTGCGCCGAACATATCGGCAAGCCGCCGCAGATGAATGCCTGCCTGCGCGAGAACAAGACGAAGCTCTCCGACGGCTGCCGCAAGGTGGTGGAATCGCACGGCGGTTGAGCCGGTCGTCATTCCGAGGCGATGGAGTCCGGGCCTTGCGTCCGGCGCGCGCAACCGGCGGCATGAACCGCGCCGCGGCCTCAGGCGCTAGTCGTCGTCAGATCCAAACAGCCTGATCTGCGGGAAGCCGCCGCGCGGGCGGCTCGCAACATCGCGCGCATCGGAATCCTCGCGGACGTTGCGCGCGATATCGTCCCAGTCGTTACGGTCGCGCATGCCACGCTCCTCGCGGGGATCGTAATGGCGACGTTCGGCCCAGCGCTCGCGGCGCTCCATCCGGCGCCGTTCGGACGCGGCACGCTTCACCTCGGAATCCCTGGCCTTGGCATAGGCGTTGTCGGGTGAGGACGGCCCCGTCGCAGCCTGTTGCTCCGCAGATCGTGCGCCTTGCGGAGGCAATGCGGGCGCCGGCTTGGGCGGCTCGACGGCGGCCGCTTGCGAGGGCTGCGGCGCCAGCGGTTCGGCATTCGCCTGAGTGGTCTGCGCGTCGGGCTTTGCGGCTTCAGGCTTTGCCTCGGCTTGCGCTGGCGCGGCGACTATGGTGCCGAAGGCCTGCGAGCCGGTGAGGTATTGCACGCGCTCGGACGGCGCCTTCGCCGCCGCCGTGGCGACGGCTTCAGCGCGCTGTGCCATCTTGCCGGTGTCGGGCCCCTGCTTGGGCGCGACCGGGTTCATGATGTTGCCGGCGACAATGCCGCCGCCGAGACCGATGGCGATGGCCGCGATGATGGTTCCGGCACCGACGAAATAGGCTGTCGAGGCGCGCATTCGTCCACTCCCTCTTTGGAGCGGGCAACGCCTGAAGATTGCCGGATGTTCCTGACAGCGCGGGGAACCCGCGCGTCAGATCTGCTGCGCGACCTTCTCCAGCCCGATGAGGCGGGCGAGCTTGCGCACTTCTTCCTTCTGGTCGTCGCGCAACTGGAACAGCAGCGGCATTGCGGCCGATTTCAACTGCTGGACCTCGTCGCAATTCGGATCGATCTGCGAGCCGGGCGGCGCGTTCGGATTCGACAGCTTGTTCGCCTGGATCTTGCGGGCGACGTTACGCAGCGCGGTCTCGACCGAAGGCCAGTAATATTCCTGCGACGACGACAGCTTCAGGCGATCCCTGATGCCCGAGATCTGCACGTCGGAGAGCAGCGAATAGGATTTCTGCGGCTGCGGCTTGGCAACGACCTTCGGCTTGGCCGGGACTTCGACGGCGGGAATGTCAGCGGCGGCGGGCGCTTCATTCACGTTCGCCGATGAACCCGCCCTGGGCATCGGGAAATCGGAAGGCGTTGCGGCGGCAAAGGCCTGGCGCAGCGGCTCAGTCAGCACCGGCGCCTGCGCGAGCCTGTCGGCGGGCACCTGGACCGGCTCGATCGCGGCCGAAGCCAGCGCCAGCGTCGGAACCAGACGGTCGGTCTTGGTGGCGCGGTTGGTCGCGAGCGGCTTGGGTGGAGGCGTCTGCGCGATCATCTCGGCGCTGACGCTGGGCACGCTGTCACGGCCGAGAATGGCGGTGGTGGCGGCTCCCAGGACGAGGAAACAGGTCAGCACGACAATGGTGATGGCTTTGGACAAACGTCTCTCCGCGCACAACTTCAAGTCCACGTGATCACTGCCCGGAAACTGGGCGGTAATTAAGGCTTAACCGTGCCAATGCGGCGACAATCGCGCGGACTGCGGCGACAGCGCCCGGAAAACTCAAGAAAATCAGGCAGCTGCGGCCAGATCGTAGGCGTCCTGGATGTCGGCCACGATCTCCGAGGCCTCCCAGACTCCGCGCGGCTCGACCGATTGCAGCGTCACCGTCCAGTTGCCGCCCCGGCGGGTGCGGGGGACACTGACGATGTCGAAGCGCACGTTGCGGCACAGCGGGTGGCGCGCCAGCGCGTGGGCGACGCGAACGCGGATTTCGTCCAGCGAAGCCGCCGTCTTGGCATTGAGAAAATCGTAGTCCATCGCCTGTCCCTCTCGGTCCTGATTGGCGGCCGTGAGGGGGATTCTTGGCGGGCGTTGGTTAATCTGCCGTTAAGTGAGGGGGCGCGGAGCCATGCGGGATTAACCGTGCTCCCCAGCCGCACCGCGATATTCGGCGAGCGTCCGCGCAACGAGATCGTCGGCCCCAGGCACGTCGGTCACCCCGGACGTCGAGTGCCCGCCGCTCCAGATATCGCGCCAGCGCTTGGGACGGTTCTCGCGCGCGGTCACATCGATGTCCTTGCCGATGTCGATCGCGCCGCGCGCCGGCAGATCGTCGGGATCGAGGCCGGCGGCAACAATCGAGGGCCTGAGCATGCTGGTCTGCAGGCCCGTGAACGCTGTGGTGAGCAGGATGTCGTCGGCACAGCTCTCGACCAGCATTCGCTTGTGGCGGTCGTCCGCCATGCTCTCCCGCGTCGCGATGAACTTCGTGCCCATATAGGCGAGATCGCAGCCGAGCACTTCGGCCGCATAAAGCGCAAGGCCGTCGCTGATGCCGCCCGCGAGCACGATGACGCCGTCGTAGAACGCGCGCACCGCGCGGACGAAGGCGAATGGATTGAGCCAGCCGGTCTGGCCGCCGGCGCCTGCGGTGAGCAGCACCAGCCCGTCGGCACCTGCTTCCGCCGCGCGTTCGGCATGGCGGATGGAAGCAACATCCGCCAGCACCAGCGCGCCGGCATCGTGGAGCGGCTTCAACACCGGCGCGGGCGAGCCGACCGAGGTGATGACGATCTCCACCTTGTGCCGCAGCAGCACGGCAAGATCCTGCTCCAGCCGCGCATTGGAGCGGTGCACGATCAGGTTGGGACAGTGCGGCGCGGCCTTGCGGCCGGTTTGATCTTCATGCTGACGCAACCGCGTCGCGATCTCGGTGAGCCACGCGTCGAGCTGGTCCGTGCTGCGGCAATTCACGGTGGGGAAGCTGCCGACCACGCCGTTGCGGCAGACCGCAACCATGAGCTCGACGCCCGACACCAGAAACATCGGCGCGGCGATCAAAGGCAAAGCGAGACGATCGCGAAAGCGTTGCAGTCGATCGGACGTCACCCAAATCTCCCTGTCACGCCGGCCTCCTGCGCGGGCTTTGTCGTTTCCTCCCGCGTTCCCTGTGCTAGCGTCGTCGGCAACATTGGCACGCCAGAAGCCGGTGACAAAGCAACGAGGAAGCATATGCCCGATCCGCTCCACGCATCGTCCCCGACTTGCGCGCAGACGCTACGGGCGCTGTCGCGCTATCCCGGCCGCACCGCGTTCGCCTGGCCCGGCGGATCGCTGAGTTATCAGGGCACCATCGACCTGATCGGGCGCATCCAGGGCGTATTCATGCGGCTTGGGTTGCAGCCGGGCGCGCGCGTCGCTCTCCTCACCGCAAACCGCGCCGATACCTGGTGCGCCGGCGTCGCGGCACAATTGTCGCGGCTCTGCGTCACCTGGCTGCACCCGCTGGGATCGCAGGAAGACCAGCTCTTCCAGCTCGAGGATTCCGAAGCCGAGATGCTGGTGGTCGATGCGGCTGCCTTCCGCGATCGCGGCGGCGAGCTCGCGGCGAAGGCGAGGACGCTCAAGGCGGTCTTCACCATGGGACCGGCCGACTATGGTGTCGACCTGCTGCAGGCGATCGAGATCGAAGGCCACGCCAGCCCGTTGTGCCTTGCCGGCGCCGACGATCTCTCGACACTGAACTACACCGGCGGCACCACCGGCAAATCCAAGGGCGCGCTGCGTTACCACCGCGAAAACAGCGGAGCGGCCGCCGCGATCCTCGCCGACTTCGAAATCCCGGAAGACGCGCGCTATCTCACGGTCGCCCCGATCAGCCATGTCGCGGGCACGAAGGTGCTGCCGACGCTGATGCGCGGCGGCACGGTGCACATGCTGAAAGGCTTCGATCCCGAGGCCGTGCTGGCGACGATTGCGCGCGAGCGGATCAATTTCACGCTGTTCGTGCCGACCATGATCTACGTGTTGCTCGATCAGCCCGCGCTCGGCAAGACCGACCTCTCCTCGCTCGAGCTCGTGCTCTACGGGGCGTCGGCGATGTCGCCGAGCAGGTTGGTCGAAGGCATCGAGCGCATCGGACCGGTGTTCTCGCAGCTCTACGGCCAGACCGAATGCTACCCCGTTTCGGTGCTGCGCAAAAAAGATCACGATCCGAAGACGCCGGAGCTGTTCCTGTCCTGCGGCTTCCCGATCGCGGCCTGCGAGGTCAAGATCCTCGACGACGACGACCAGGAGGTGAAGACGGGCGACGCCGGCGAGATCTGCGTGCGCGCTCCGCATGTCATGGCGGAGTACTGGAAGCGGCCGGACATCACCGCCGAGACGCTGAAGAACGGCTGGGTGCACACCGGCGACATCGCGCGCAAGGACGAACGCGGCTACATGTTCATCCTCGACCGCAAGAAGGACATGATCGTCTCCGGCGGCTTCAACATCTTCCCGCGCGAGGTCGAGGACGTGCTGTCACAGCATGCGGACGTGGCGATGGTCGCGGTCGTCGGCATTCCAGACGAGAAATGGGGCGAAGCCGTCACCGCCGTCGTCGTGCCGCGCGAGGGCGCAAGGCCTGATCCGAACGAGCTGATCGACCTGGTGAAGACGCGAAAGGGTTCTGCGCACGCCCCGAAGCAGATCCAGTTCGTCAAGCAATTGCCGATGACCGGCGTCGGCAAGGTCGACAAGAAGGTATTGCGTGCCGGGTTTTGGAGCGGGCGAGACCGGATGGTGGGGTAAATCCCCGGGGTTTTACGGTGTCATTGTGGCCCCGGCACCACAACGCGCGACGGAGTGCGCATTCGCGATGACCGCCCGATTGCACGCGAATCAGGGAATCAACTAGACCGCTGATGGGGCTGGGAAGCGGAGTAAGCAATGAGAGTCGCTTCCCTGGAAAGTGCAGTCGCCGCGGTCACCTTGATCACGGCTATCGTCGTGGTGCTGTGGGAGATCAAGATCTTCTACGGAATGTGAACTGGCAGGATGCCTCGTCGCACACGACCAAGCATCCCTTCCGCGGCGGCGGAAGCCTGCCGTTCGATCGGCTCACTGAGCGACCGCTGCAAAGGCCGTCCCGCTCACCGCTTCTCGATCACCAAACTCTGTACCGCGCGGCCGAAATAGCCTTGCCGGTCGGCGAGCCGCGACATCGCAAGGCCGGCGCCGTCGGGGCCGATCCAGGAGTCGCCGTCGAGCAGGATCCACTCGCCGACCGGCTGGCGCGCAAAGCTCACGGTGAGGTCGGCGTTGATGTAGGTCCAGGCCCGGAAGTCGAGCGTCGAGGCGGTGCCGTTGGAGAAGTCGGCCGCGACCACGGCGCGCATCGCCTGCGACAGCGCTTCGCCTTCGATCAAGGGGTGGTCGACGCGAAACCAGATTGCGCCGGCGCCGGCCTGGCCGAAGCGGCCGCGCGCGGCGCGCATCGAGACCGAACGCACGAACGGGCTGGTGGCGGCGTGACCGTCCTCGACCAGCGAGTCCTCGGGCGAGGGCAGCGTGACCGGCAGCTCCTTGACGCCGTCGGGCAGCGCCTGTGCCTGGCGCCGGATCTTCAGCACGGTGGCACCGACCACCTGCACGCCATCCGCGAGCAGCTTGATTTCGCAAAGCTGGATCTTGCGGCCCTCGCGCAAAATCTCGGTCTCGATCGTGAGCGGCGCCACCGGCACCGGGCGCATCAGATCGATGGTGACGCGCGCGATGTCCATCGCAACCGGCGTCGGAATGCGTTCAGCCGCCCACGTCACCAGCGAGGCCGGCGCCGAGCCATGCTGCATGCGCCTGTCCCAGGGACCGGCGGCGTCCGGGCTGGTGACGACGCTGTTGCCGTCGACGCTGAAGATGGGGGGCATGGTGCAGATCTCGGTTTGCGAACGGGCGTAGTTTTAAACCGCGGTGTCGTCCCGGCGAAGGCCGGGACCCATTACCCCAGGGGGAGGTGGGGCACAAAACTGGCAACCACGAGTCTTCGCCAAACTACTCCCTGTGGTTATGGGTCCTGGATCTGCGCTCCGCTCCAGACAACGCTACGCGTTGCCAGGAGCTGCGCTTGTCCAGGACGACGGAGGAAAGATACGCGCGCTGCAATCGCCGCCGCTCACAACGGCGGATCGATCGCCTCGTCGTATTCCTTCTTGAAACGCGCGATCAACTCGGCGGCGGGCAAGATGCCCTCGACGCTGCCGATGCCCTGGCCACTTCCCCAGATCTCCTTCCAGGCCTTCGGCTTGGCGCGCTCGCCGGAGGCGTCGGTGCCGAAGTTCATCTTGGAGGGATCGGAGGTCGGCAGGTTCTCGGGATCCATGCCGGCCGCGAGGATCGAGGGCTTCAGGTAATTGCCGTGCACGCCGGTGAAGAGGTTGGAATAGACGATGTCGTCGGCCGTCGAGCCCGCGATCATCTCCTTGTACTTCTCGACCGCGTTGGCTTCCTTGGTCGCAATGAAGGCCGACCCGATATAGGCGAAGTCGGCGCCGAGGATACGCGCGGCGCGGATCGCCTTGCCGTTGCCGATCGCACCCGACAGTGCGATCGGGCCGTCGAACCACTTGCGCGTTTCCGCGACGAAGGCGAGCGGCGAGATGGTACCGGCATGGCCGCCGGCGCCGGCCGCGACCAGGATCAGGCCGTCGGCGCCTTTCTCGATCGCCTTGTGCGCGAATTTCTGGTTGATCACGTCGTGAAAGACGATGCCGCCCCAGCCGTGCACGGCCTGATTGAGCTCCTCGCGCGCGCCGAGCGACGAGATGATCATCGGCACCTTGTACTTGGCGCAGAGCTGCATGTCGTGATCGAGCCGGTTATTCGACTTGTGCACGATCTGGTTGACCGCAAACGGCGCCGACGGCTTGTCGGGATGGGCGCGATCATAGGCCGCGAGCTCTTCGGTGATGCGCGCCAGCCACTCGTCGAGCAGTTCCGGCGGCCGCGCGTTCAGCGACGGGAACGAGCCGACCACCCCCGCCTTGCACTGCGCGATCACGAGATCGGGCACCGAGATGATGAAGAGCGGCGAGCCGATCACCGGGATCGACAGGCGCCCCCTAAACAAGGCAGGCATGGACATCGCGAGACGATCCTCTGTTGGCAGGTCAATGGAAGGTTGGGCGCCATACCAACAAGGCAATCTTTCCACTGTCAAGTATTGCGTTGTGACGCCGTCGGGACGCCATTGCCGCAATTCCAACCTGCGGAATTCGCCTTCCTGTCATTCCGGGGCGGCGCACAGCGTCGAGCCCGGAATCCATCGGGCGTCAGCGCAAATGGCGAAATGGATTCCGGGTTCGCGCTTCGCGCGCCCCGGAACGACAGCGCACGCCTACCCAATCAGATCCGGATTGATCAGCCGCTCGAACGAGAACATCTCGTCCCACTTCTCCTGCGTCAGCAGCTTGCGCTCGACCACGACGATCTGGTGCAGCGACTTGCCGCTCTTGTAGCCCTCGCGCGCGATCTCGGCGCACTGCTTGTAGCCGAGCAGCGGCTTCAGCACGGTGACGATGCCGAGCGAGTTCAGCACCATGTTGCGGGTGTGCTCCTCGTTCGCGGTGATGCCGAGCACACAGTTCTCGCGCAGGCTGTTGACCGCGCGCTCCATCGTGCGGATCGAGAAGAACAGCGCGAACGATATCACCGGCTCCATCACGTTGAGCTGGAGCTGGCCGGCGGAGGCCGCCAGCGTCACCGTGGTGTCGAGGCCGATGACGAGGAAGCTGGTCTGGTTGACGACCTCGGGGATGACCGGATTGACCTTGCCCGGCATGATCGAAGAGCCCGGCTGCAGCTGCGGCAGGTTGATCTCGTTGAAGCCGGCGCGCGGCCCGGAAGCGAGCAGGCGGATGTCGTTGCAGATCTTCGTCAGCTTGCTCGCGGTGCGCTTCAGCACGCCGGAGAGCTGCACATAGGCGCCGGTGTCCGAGGTCGCCTCGACGAGATCGCCGGCGAGGATGAAGTCGACGCCGGTGAGCGCGCTGAGGTGCCGGACCGCGAGCTTGGGATAGCCCACGGCGGCCGTGACGGAGGTGCCGATCGCGGTCGCACCGAGATTGATCTCGCGCAGCAGCGCCCTCGCCTCCGAGATGCGGTCGACCTCCTCGCCGATCGTGGTGCCCCATCCCCGGAATTCGGCGCCCAGAGACATCGGCACCGCGTCCTGGAGATGCGTGCGGCCCATCTTCAGCACGCGATCGAACTCGCGGCCCTTGGTGAAGAAGGCTTCCTGGAGCTGGCGTAGCGCCGTCATATAGCTCTCGAGCCGCAGGATCAGCGCCAGGCGAAAGGCGGTCGGATAGGTGTCGTTGGTCGACTGGCCGTAATTGACGTGATCGTTGGGGCTGACGTGCTGATAGTCGCCCTTGCCGAAGCCGAGCGATTCCAGCGCGAGGTTGGCGATCACCTCGTTGGCGTTCATGTTGGTGGAGGTGCCGGCGCCGCCCTGGATGAAGTCGGTGACGAACTGGTCCATCATGTCGCCGGCGATGACGCGGTCGCAACCGAGGATGATCGCATCCGCGACCTTGGCCTCGATCGCACCGAGATCGCGGTTGGCCATGGCGGCGGCCTTCTTCACGTAACCAAGCGCCTTCACGAAGTAAGGCTCCTGGTTCATGGGAATGCCGGTGATGTGGAAGTTCTCCTTCCCGCGGATGGTCTGGACGCCGTAATAGATGTCGTCGGCGATCTCACGCTGTCCGAGGAAGTCCTGCTCCGTACGGCTCATGGGCGCTCCTTGTTGCTGCGCGCGGCATCAATCATGTCAGTTCTGACACAGCGCGCTGGTCACGAAAGTATCGGTGCGGCAGTCGTCCGGCTTGCGAGCCCTGCCCGGAATCAGGACTTTGGCCGAGCATTTTTCGGCGGAGTCGGCGTTCAGGCTCTTGCCGTCCTTGTAACCCTTGCTCTGGCAGAGCTGGTCGGCGGCCTGCTTGCAATCGGGCGCGCCGTTGGACGAGGCCGGACAGACCACGCGGCCCGAAACCATCGTCGACGGCTTCGCAAGCCGCGACAGGTCGTTCATGGTCTCGCCAGGGCTTTTGATCGGCGGCAGGATCGAGGGCAGCTTGTCGAACAGCTTGCCCATTTCGTTGATCAGCCCGGGATTTTCCTCGTGCCCAGGCGCGGGGGTCGAGGGCGGCGCCCCCTGCTCCTGGAGGCCGAGCGTCGGCGGCGCGGATTGCGGCCATCCGGTCCCGCCGGCACCGAGCAGGAGCAGCAGCGTTGCTGACATCAGCGTCCCGAGCCGCACAGCCGGATTGCCGGATCGAACCATCATAACGACAACCGTAGCCGAAGCCGGCCCTGCGGCAAAGCGCTGTGGTTCTAGATCAGCTTGATCGCCACCACGAAGCCGAGCACCAGCACGGCGGCGCCGATCGCCACCACGAGACCGAGATGCTTCTCGATCTTGACCCGGATCCAGTCGCCATAGCGGTTGAGAAGGATGGCGACGATGAAGAAGCGTCCGCCGCGCGCGACGATCGAGCACAGAATGAACAGGATGAGATTGTAGCCGGCAAAGCCCGAGGTGATGGTGACGAGCTTGTAGGGGATCGGCGTCAGCCCCTTGAGCAGGATGATCACCGCGCCCCATTCCGCATAGGAGGCGCGGAAGGCATCGACCTTGTCGCCGAGACCATAGACCTGGATCAGCCAGTGACCGACCGAGTCGAACAGCAGCGCGCCGATCGCGTAGCCCAGCAGGCCGCCGAGCACCGAGGTGACGGTACAGACCATAGCATAGACCCAGGCACGCTGCGGGCGCGCCAGCGACATCGGGATCAGCATCACATCCGGCGGGACCGGAAAGAAGGAGCTTTCTGCGAAAGCCACGGCTCCCATGATCCAGAGCGCGTAGGGCTTGTGGGCGGCGTCGATGCACCAGTCGTAGATACGTTTCAGCATGGCGCCGCGATGAAGCACCATGGGACGGATTTGTCCATCGCGAGTTTGTGACGTTCTAGTGGCGCTTGCGCGCAGTACGACCTTCCAGCGCGACAATTGGCCGCCTGGCGGCCACGCGCGGTGACGCAACTTTGGGCAGCTTCACCGGCGACTTCGGCAGCTTCTCGGCGATGCCGAGCATGTCTTCCCGCCGCGACATCTCGCGCCAGACATCCTCGGGGCGTACGCCGGCCGAGGCCCAGAGCACCGTGAGATTGTAGAGCAGATCGGCACTTTCCCGGATCACGGCTTCGCTATCGCCGTTGACCGCATCGATCACGACTTCGATGGCCTCTTCGGCCAGCTTCTTCGCCATTTTGGAAGGCCCACGCTGAAACAGCCGGGCCGTGCGCGATGTTGCCGGATCAAGATCTCTGGCCGCGAGCACAGCCAGATATAGCCGCTCAAGCGAATCACTCATGGTACTCGAAACTACTCCAAACCAATGGAAAGCACGTTAACGCGCCACAATAAAACCAAGAAACAGGCCGCCGCGGCAAGCGTGGCGGCCTGTTTTGGTCAACCTTTGGTAGCCAGGGTTTCCTAACCAGGGCTAGTAGCAGTTCGTGTAATAGCCTTGGCCGCAGAGCTCGGACGGAGCCGTGCCGCCGTAGCGCTGGTACTGATAATTCGGGCCCGGGCCGTAATAGGGGCCGTAGGCCGGGGCACTGTAATAGGCGGGACCGCCGTAATAGCCGTAGCCCGGACCGTAGTCATAGGCGTATGCGTCGCGGGTCGCAGCGATGGCGAGACCGGTGCCAATGGCTGCGAAAGCTGCGGCAGCCGCCGCACCGCCGCCACCACCGTGCCAGTGGCGGCCGCCTGCGTACGAAGCGGTCGGCGCAACCGAGGTCAGCGCCAGCACCGCGGCGGTGGCAAGAACGGCCTTGCGGCCGGAAAACTTCGAAAAGCTGTCAAACATGTCCTGGACCCTCCTTGGGACCTCGAATGGTGCCTGTAGACAGGCTCATGTCTTTCAAACACCCGCATCCCATGTTGGGTTCCCCAACCCCAACCCAAGCTGAACGGGGTTGCGTAATCATGACGCAAGCGCCACTCATCCCCCGTTCATCTTGGCGCGGAGAGACTGACCGCCAGCCGGCGCTGCAAGCGTCACGAAACCACAACAATGCGGGACCGGCGCAACTGATGTCGGAATTCAAGACGACCGCCCTTCGTTGCCTGCTGGCTCTCTCGATCTCGCTGGCGACACTGTTTGCACGCGATGTCACGGCGGCCGAGACCGCCGTGCCTTCCAGCGCGATCCACTTCACCTTCGACCGCCCGATCGACGCGAGCATGGCGCCATTCTTCCTTGCCGCGAGGGACGGCGGGTTCGGCGCCGAGCGTCTCAACGTGTCGTTCAACAGTGCGGCCGGATCGCCGGAAGCGCTCGCGCGCGTCGCCAAGGGCGACAGCGAGCTCGCGCTCGTCGACATCAACGAGCTGATCCGTTATCGCGACAGGGACGATGCGGCACCGCTCAAGGCGGTGTTCGTGCTGTTCAACCGCGCGCCTTACGCGATCGTTGCGCGCAGGAGCCGCGGCATCCATCTGCTGCCCGATCTCGACGGCAAGACCGTCGGCGTCGCCGACAGCGATCTGTCGATGCGGCTGTGGCCGGCGCTGGCGCAGCAGAACGGCATCAACACAACACATGTGAAATTCCACAAGATCAGCGCCGCGGTACGCGAGCCGATCCTCTCCGCGGGGCAGGTCGATGCGGTCGCCGGCTTCAGCTATCTCTCGGCGGTGAACCTGCGTGACCGCGGCGTGCCCGGAGGCGATCTCGTGGTGCTCCGCTATGCCGACTATGGCTGTGAGGCCTACGGCTTTGCCGTCGTCGCCAATCCCGCTTTCGCCACAGCGAAGCCGGACGCGGTGAAAGGCTTCGTCCGCGCCTTGATCGCCGGCGTCAATGCGACAGTCAAAGAACCCGCGCGTGCGGCGGACGAGGCCGCAAGCCGGATCGACGATGGCGACCGCGACCTGGAGCTGGGACGCCTGCGCACCGTGCTCGTCGACAACATCCTGACCAACGAGGTCAAGCGCAACGGCCTCGGCGGTATAGACCCCGCACGCCTGGAGCGCTCGATCGACCAGATCGCGCAGGACTTCAAATTCCGCAAACGACCCGCGGCCGCCGACATCTTCGACGACCGGTTCCTGCCGCCGGTCGCGGGGCGGCTGATCAACTGAGCAAAACCGACAGCTTTCGCTATATCTCGCGCGCGATCCCTGCTTAGAATACAGCCTCCGTTATCCGCTCGAGTTCGTCGCCCGCATGTCCATCCTCCGCCTCTACACACGCGTTCTCGAACTGCTCGGCAAAGAGGCGCGACTGGGCTGGCTGCTTGCGGTCGCCAACCTCCTGCTCGCGGCCTCGCAGTTTGCTGAACCCGTGCTGTTCGGCCGGATCGTCGACGTGCTTTCGGGCAAGGCAGTGGCCGGGTCGAATTCGGCATGGCCGTTCCTGGCCGCCTGGGTGACGTTCGGGCTGTTCACCATCGCCTGCAGCGCGCTCGTGGCCCTGCAGGCCGACCGGCTCTCCCATCGCCAGCGCCAGGCGGTGCTGACGGATTATTTCGAGCACATCCTGCAACTGCCGCTGACCTTCCACTCCGGCACCCATTCCGGCCGGCTGATGAAGGTGATGCTCAACGGCACGGACGCGCTGTGGCGGCTATGGCTCGGTTTCTTCCGCGAACATTTTGCCGCGATCCTCTCGGTCTTGGTGCTGCTGCCGCTGTCGCTCTATCTGAACTGGCGGCTCGCGATCCTGCTGTTCGTGCTCTGCGTCGTCTTCACCGCGCTGACCACCTTCGTCGTGCGCAAGACGTTCGGCATGCAGATGGAGGTCGAGGAACATTACAGCGAGCTCTCCGCCCGCGCTTCGGATGCGCTCGGCAACGTCGCGCTGGTGCAGAGTTTCGTCCGTGTCGAATCCGAGGTGAAAGGACTGCGCTCCGTCGCCGACGAGCTGCTCGCCGCGCAAATGCCGGTGCTGTCATGGTGGGCGCTGGTCACCGTCATCACGCGCGCGTCCACCACCATCACGGTGCTGGCAATCTTCACCCTCGGCATCGCGCTTCACGACCAGGGGCTGACCTCCGTCGGCGAAATCGTGATGTTCGTGAGCTTCGCGACGATGCTGATCCAGAAGCTCGAGCAGGTCGTCAGCTTCATCAACAACGTGTTCATGGAAGCGCCGCGCCTGCGCGAGTTCTTCAACGTGCTCGATGCCGTGCCTGCGGTGCACGACCGGCCCGACGCGATCGATGCCGGCAGGCTCTCCGGCCTCGTCGAGTTCAACGACGTCACCTTCTCCTATGACGGCAAGCGGCCGGCGATCGAGGACCTCTCGTTCACCGCGCTACCCGGCCAGAGCATCGCACTGGTCGGACCGACCGGCGCCGGCAAGTCGACGGCGATCGCGCTGCTGCACCGGGCCTTCGATCCGCAATCCGGTTTCATCAAGATCGACGGCATGGACGTGCGCGGCGTCACGCTGACGTCGCTGCGGCGAAACATCGGCGTCGTGTTCCAGGAAGCGCTGCTGTTCAATCGCTCGATCGCGGAGAATTTGCGCGTCGGCAAGCCGGACGCGACCGACGCCGAGATGCGCAAGGCGGCCGAGCGCGCGCAGGCGCTCGAATTCATCGAGCGCAGCGGCGGCTTCGAGACCAATGCCGGCGAGCGCGGCCGCATGCTCTCCGGCGGCGAACGGCAGCGGCTGTCTATCGCCCGCGCGCTGCTGAAGGATCCGCCGATCCTGATCCTGGACGAGGCCACCAGCGCGCTCGACGCAGTCACCGAGGTCAAGGTGAACGCCGCTCTCGACGAAGTGATGAAGGGCCGCACCACCTTCGTGATCGCCCATCGCCTCTCCACCATCCGCAACGCCACGCGGATCCTGGTGTTCGAGAATGGCCGCGTGATCGAAACCGGAACTTTCGATGAACTCGTGGCCAAAGGCGGCCATTTTGCCGAGATGGCCAAGGCCCAGTTCATGGTTCAGGAGCATGCACGGGCCAGCGTGACGGCCGCCGAGGCTGCCGCGACTGCGGTCAAATCCCCATAGCAAGTCCCCATAGGACCGTCGAAATTCGGCCTATTTCATTGCGGAATACCCGCCCGAAACCCCTGTTCTCGACGCACCAGCCGGTATAGGTTTGCGACGCCGCAAGCGGCGGCGCTGGATTTCAGAACCGAACATCAGATCACGAGAGCCGACCGTATCAGGCGGGTCTCCAAGGACCGGAATCGGATAGTGCACGCTCTACGCCCGCTGCTTCGCAAGTCCCTGTTCAATCTGTTCGCCGCGACACTCGCATGTGCCGCGTTGCTTGCGCCGCGCGCGGCGAGCGCCGAAGCGCTGCTGCTGATCGAAGCCGACAGCGGCAAGGTGTTGCAGGCGGAGAACGCGACCATCCCCTGGTATCCGGCGTCCGTCACCAAGATCATGACAGCCTATGTGACCTTGAAGGCGGTCAAGGACGGCAGGCTCACGCTCGACACGCTGCTCACGGTGTCGCCGACGGCGGCCTCGCAATCGCCGTCAAAGATGGGATTCCGTCCGGGAACACAGCTCACCGTCGACAACGCGCTGAAGATGATGATGGTCAAGTCGGCGAACGACATGGCCGTGGTGCTCGCCGAAGGCGTCGGCGGCTCGATCGACGGCTTCTCCGCGATGATGAACGACACCGCGCAGAAGCTCGGCATGACGCAGACGAGCTACGTCAATCCGAACGGCTTGCCCGCCGACGGCCAGATCACGTCCGCGCGCGACCTCGGCATTCTCGCACGCTCGTTCCTGCGCGACCTGCCGGAATACGAATACTTCGTGCACATCCCGGCGATCCGCTTCGGCAAGCGCACCACCGGCAATTTCAACAAGCTGATCGGCCGCTATCCCGGCGCCGACGGTTTCAAGACCGGCTTCATCTGCGCCTCCGGATACAATCTCGTGGCCTCCGCCACGCGCAACGGCCGCCGGCTGATCGCCGTCGTGCTCGGCGCCAACTCCGGCACTGCGCGCGCGGTGAAAGCGGCGCAACTGCTCGAGCGTGGCTTCAGTCAGGACAATCTCACCTGGCTCCGCCCCTCTCTCGGCACCGTCGACAAGCTGGTGCCGGTCGACGCCTCGCCGCCGAACCTGCGCGAGGACATGTGCGGCGGCCACCGCAAGCGGCCGGCCAGTGACGACGACGATGCACTGATCGCGACCAATGGCGGCACGTCCGGATCGGCCTCCGCGACCGGCGGCGAAGCCCAGGTCACCTTCTTCACAGCCGGCCTCCAGCCGCCGGTGATGAGGGCTTCCGAGCTGATGGCCTCGGCTCCGGCTGCGACCGAACCCGTGCTGGTCTATACCGGCCCGACCCGCACCGGCCCGGCCCTGATCGCGGCGGTCGCGGCCGATGCCGACCAGCAGGCGACGCCAAAACCGCGTGGCAAGAAGTCGCGAGTCGCCAAGAAGCCTGACGCGGCCGACAAGCCGAAGGATGCCAAGACCGCGGCGGCGAAGCCGGACAAGCCTGACGTCAAGAGCGATGCCAAGACGGCAGCCAAGCCGGCCGGCGCCAAGCATGCCGCGGCCAAGCATGACGCGGCGGCAAAACCTGCGGAGAAGCCCGCAGCGAGCGGCGATCAGGCGACGAAACCCGCCAAGCCCAAGGCCGCGACCAAGCCCGCCGCCGCCAAGCCGGCCAACAACAGTTAACGGCGCGCCGAGCCGAGACCGCGCAGCACTTCGCACCTGCGGTAGCGTGGTTTTGCGACGATTCCAGTAGCCACTCTCCGACGTTTGCCCTAAGCCACGACCGCTTGCCACCCGTTCCGGCAGGCTCGATACTGGCGGTAATGAGGCAAGCCCGAGACACAACGGGCTCAGGTCAATGAGGGGAGTTTCCATGGAGCGCATCTGGCTCAAGCAATATCCGCCCGGCGTGCCTGCCGATATCGAGCCGACGCAATACGCATCGCTGGTCGACCTGCTGGAGGAGAGCTTCACCAAGTTCGCCGACCGCAAGGCGTTCATCTGCATGGACAAGTCGATCAGCTACCGCGACCTCGACCAGATGTCGCTGGCGCTCGCTTCCTATTTGCAGGGACGCGGCCTCCAGCGCGGCGCCCGCGTCGCGATCATGATGCCGAACGTGCTGCAATATCCGGTCGCCACCGCCGCCGTGCTGCGCGCCGGCTTCGCGGTGGTCAACGTCAATCCGCTCTACACCCCGCGCGAGCTCGAGCATCAGCTGAAGGATTCCGGCGCCGAAGCCATCATCGTGCTGGAGAATTTCGCCCACACCGTCGAACAGGTGATCACGAAGACGCAGGTCAAGCACGTCATCGTCGCCAGCATGGGCGATCTGCTCGGCTTCAAGGGCGTGATCGTCAACCTCGTCGTCCGCCGCGTCAAGAAGATGGTGCCGGCATGGTCGCTGCCGGGCGCAGTGTCCTTCAACGACGCACTGTCGGCCGGCCGCGGCACGACCTTCAACAAGCCGAAGCTGTCGCCGGGCGACGTCGCTTTCCTGCAATACACCGGCGGCACCACCGGCGTCTCCAAGGGCGCCATGCTGCTCCACCGCAACATCGTCGCCAACGTCTTGCAGAACGACGCCTGGCTGCAACCGGCGCTCGCGTCGCCGCCGCATGTCGATCAGCTCATGATCGTCTGCGCGCTGCCGCTCTATCACATCTTCGCGCTGACGGCCTGCTACCTGCTCGCGGTGCGCGCCGGCGGCTGCAATCTCCTGATCCCCAACCCGCGCGACATTGCCGGCTTCATCAAGGAATTGGCGAAGTATCAGGTCAACAGCTTCCCGGCGGTGAACACGCTCTATAACGGCCTAATGCACCATCCCGACTTCAAGAAGCTCGACTTCTCGAAGCTGAAGATCTCCAACGGCGGCGGCATGGCGGTGCAACGCCCGGTGGCCGAGCAGTGGAAGGCGGTGACCGGCTGCTTCATCGCCGAAGGCTATGGCCTGTCGGAGACCTCGCCGACGCTGACCTGCAACCCCGCGACCACGACCGAATTTTCGGGATCGATCGGCATCCCCGTGCCGTCGACCTGGATCTCGATCCGCGACGACGACGGCAATGAGCTGCCGCTCGGCCAGGCAGGCGAGATCTGCGCCAAGGGCCCGCAGGTGATGTCGGGCTACTGGAACAGGCCGGAAGAGACCGCCAAGGTGATGACGGCGGACGGCTATTTCCGCACCGGCGACATCGGCGTGATGGACGAGAAGGGCTACACCAAGATCGTCGACCGCAAGAAGGACATGATCCTGGTCTCCGGCTTCAACGTCTATCCGAACGAGATCGAGGAAGTGATCGCGAGCCATCCGGGCGTGCTCGAATGTGCCGTGATCGGCATCCCCGATTCCAAGTCCGGAGAAGCCGTGAAGGCCTTCGTGGTCAAGAAGGACCAGAGCCTGACCGCCGAAGCCGTGATCAAGTTCTGTCACGAGCAGCTGACCGGCTACAAGGTGCCCAAGCACATCGAATTCCGCACCGACCTGCCGAAGACCAATGTCGGCAAGATCCTGCGTCGGCAATTGCGCGACGAGAAGAAGGCCGAGGCGGCGTAAGGCATTTTCCGGTCAGTCCGAAGGGGCGCTTTGCGCCCCTTCGTCATTGCGAGCGCAGCGAAGCAATCCAGTGTCTCTCCGCGGAGGGCTTCTGGATTGCTTCGTCGCAAGGGCTCCTCGCAATGACGAGAAATTGGCAGCGGTCCTCGTCTCGCCCGTTTGAAGCCGTTTCCCTCCGGCGGTAAAATGCTCTAGAACTGCGCCGGCCCTTTTTCAGGAGAAACGACGATGGCGATCCAGACTGGCGACAAGCTGCCCGAGGCGAAATTCCGCGTGATGACGGCGGAAGGCCCGCAGGTGAAGACCACCGACGATATCTTCAAGGGCAAGAAGGTGGCGCTGTTCGCGGTGCCCGGCGCCTACACCGGCACCTGCCACAAGATGCACCTGCCGAGCATCTTCCTCAACGCCTACGCCATGAAGGACAAGGGCGTCGACACCATCGCCATCGTCTCGGTCAACGACGCCTTCGTCATGAACGCCTGGAAGCGCGACACCGACCAGCGCGACGAGGCGATCTTCCTCGCCGACGGCAATGCCGACTTCGCCAAGGCGATTGGCATGGAGCTGGATGCCTCCGGCAACGGCCTCGGCATCCGCTCCAAGCGCTATTCGATGCTGGTCGAGGACGGCGTGGTGAAGAAGCTGAACCTCGAAGCGATGCCCGGCAAGGTCGAGGTGTCGGGCGGTGATACGCTGCTGGGGCAGCTGTAAGCTTTAGCCGCGGCGGAAGTACCGTAGGGTGGGCAAAGGCGCGTTAGCGCCGTGCCCACCATCTTTCCCTTATTAGAAGACGGTGGGCACGCTTCGCTTTGCCCACCCTACGAAACCTGAGAGTGGAGCGCGGACTACGCGCCCTACTCCGCCACCCTCTGCTGCAGCCTTGCCTTCACGATGCCGTCGCGCGCGAGCTGATCGGCGCGCTCGTTCTCGGGATGTCCGGCGTGGCCCTTGACCCAGTGCCAACGCACGTCATGCGCCTTCAGCGCCGCATCGAGGCGCTGCCATAGCTCGACATTCTTGACCGGCTTCTTGTCGGCGGTGCGCCAGCCATTGCGCTTCCAGCCATGGATCCAGCCGGTGATGCCCTGCCGGACATATTGGCTGTCGGTGTAGAGGTCGACGGTGCACGGCTTCTTCAGCGCTTCCAGCGCGGAGATCGCCGCCATCAATTCCATCTGGTTGTTGGTGGTGTGGCGCTCGCCGCCGTTCAGCTCTTTTTCCTTGTCGCCGAACTTCAGGATCGCGCCCCAGCCGCCGGGACCCGGATTTCCCGAGCACGCGCCATCGGTATAGATCGTGACATTGGGGAGCTCGCTCACGCGACCAGTCCTGACGGCATCAGCCCATAGTCGCGCACGCTGGAAACACTCTGGTGGAAGCGCAGCTTGCGGACATATTCCAGCGGATCCTTCGGCTTGACCAGCGCGCCCTCGGGCACGTTGAGCCAGTCGACCAGCCGCGTCAGCAGGAAGCGGATCGCAGCGCCCCGCGCCAGCAGCGGCAGCGCGGCCTCTTCCGCCTCGGAAAGTTTTCGCACGCGGCCGTAAGCATTGAGGAAGGCGCGCGCCTTGGTGACGTTGAAGGAATGATCCGGCTCGAAGCACCAGGCGTTGAGGCAGATCGCAACGTCATAGGCCAGCATGTCGTTGCAGGCGAAGGTGAAGTCGATGATCCCGGAAAGCTTGTCGCCGAGGAAGAAGACGTTGTCGTTGAAGAGGTCGGCGTGGATCACGCCCTCGGGCAAGTGCTTCGGCCAGACCCCGTTCGAGAGATAGTCAAGTTCCGCTGCGAGAAATGCGCAGAGGCCCGGCTGCACCTCGTCGGCCCGGTGTGATGCCGCATCGAACAGCGGCCGCCAGCCCGAAACCGAAAGCGCATTGGGGCGCTTGATCGCAAAGTTGGCGCCGGCCAGATGCATCCTCGCCAGCCCTTCGCCAACGCCAGCGCAATGGGTCGCGTTCGGCTTGCGCGGCCAGACGCCTTCGAGAAACGTGATGATTGCAGCCGGCCGGCCCGACAGCTCGCGCAGCGGCTCGCCGTCCATTCCTTTCACCGGCAGCGGGCAGTTGATGCCGTGCTCGGCGAGATGCGTCATCAGCGCGAGGAAGAACGGCAGGTCGTTCTTCGCCACGCGCTTCTCGTAGAGCGTGAGGATGAACGAACCCTTGGTGGTATGCAGCAGGAAGTTGGAATTCTCGACGCCCTCGGCGATGCCCTTGTAGGAGAGCAATTCGCCGAGATCGTATTGCCTCAGGAAATCCGCAAGCTCGTCGGCGGCAACGTCGGTGTAGACCGCCATAAAGGTCTACTCGGCGGCGGCTTCGGGGCGCACCTGACGCGGCAGCGGGAAGAACTCGTTCTCTTCCGCGGCCGAGACCGTCTCCACGTGCAGCGTGTAGCGCTCGGCGAAGGCGTCCATGATCTCCTCGACGATCACTTCCGGCGCCGAGGCGCCCGCGGTGATGCCGAGGCTTGCGATGTCGCCGAACTTGTCCCAGTCGATGTCGGTGGCGCGCTGCGCCAGCACCGCGATCTTGCAGCCCTCGCGCTCGGCGACCTCGCGCAGGCGCTGCGAGTTCGACGAGTTCGGCGCGCCGACCACGATCAAGGCGTCGACCACCGGCGCCACCTTCTTCACCGCGAGCTGGCGGTTGGTGGTGGCGTAGCAGATGTCTTCCTTGTGCGGCCCGTTGATGTTCGGGAAGCGCTCCTTCAGCAGCGCCACGATCTCCGCGGTGTCGTCGATCGACAGCGTGGTCTGGGTCACGAAGGCGAGGTTATTCGGATCCTTCGGGGCGATGGTCTTGGCGTCCTCGGCGGTCTCGATCAGGGTCACGGCGCCGACCGGAAGCTGGCCGAGCGTGCCGACCACCTCGGGGTGATGGGAGTGGCCGATCAGGAAGATCTCGCGGCCGCGCTTGAAGTGGATCGCGGCCTCGCGGTGCACCTTGGTCACCAGCGGGCAGGTCGCATCCAGCGAGAACAGGTTGCGGGACGTGGCGTCGGCCGGCACCGATTTCGGCACGCCATGGGCCGAAAACACCACCGGCGCGGTGGTATTTTCCGGGATCTCGGCGAGTTCCTCGACGAAGATGGCGCCCTTCTTCTTCAACCCATCGACGACGTATTTGTTGTGCACAATCTCATGGCGAACATAGACGGGGGCACCGTACTTATCGAGCGCCCGTTCCACGGTGTCGATCGCCCGGACCACCCCGGCGCAGAAGCCGCGGGGAGAACAAAGCACGATCTTGAGGTCTGGTTTGGCTGACATTGAGCAATCTCGGGACCGAATCACCCCGCCAAATGGGCGGGAAGCGGTCGATGGATGGAATAGGGCTTAGGTACGGGCTTACAGGGAATTGGGCCCCCTTTCGGGCGCTGTCAAGGCACTATCTATAGCAGAACCATTGCGTGGCTAGCCCCTCCGGGCTTATATAGCGCGAATTCCCAGTCATCGCTGATGACCACCGGTTTCGCCTCCAGAGGGGTGGGCGAAGCACAAAGGAGATTTGCCATGAGCAACGCACCTCTGATGCCCAAGGCGACCGCCGTCTGGCTGCTCGACAACACCGCGCTGACCTTCGACCAGGTCGCCGATTTCACCAAGATGCATCCCCTCGAGGTGCGTGCGATCGCCGACGGCGACGCTGCCCAGGGCATCAAGGGCATGGACCCCCTCTCCAACGGCCAGCTCACCCGCGAGGAGATCGAGAAGGGCGAGAAGAACCCGGATTACCGGCTCCGCCTCCAGGAGAGCAAGGTGGTGCTGCCGCCGCAGCCCAAGCGCAAGGGCCCGCGTTACACCCCGGTCTCCCGCCGCCACGAACGCCCGAGTGCCATCCTCTGGCTGCTGCGCAACCATGCCGAGCTGAAGGACGCCCAGATCATGCGCCTCGTCGGCACCACCAAGAGCACGATCGCGAGCGTGCGCGACCGCACCCACTGGAACACCTCCCAGCTGACCCCGATCGACCCTGTCACCCTCGGCCTCTGCTCGCAGATCGAGCTCGATTTCGAAGTGGCGCGCGCGGCCAAGGAAAAGCCGATCGACGCAGCCTATGGCGGCGCGACCCTGCTGCCGGCCTCCGAGACCACCAAGAAGGACGAGTTCGAGCCGGCCGAGCGCTCCAGCGACGACCTCAACGTCGACGCCGTGTTCGCCAAGCTGAAGACCCTCGGCGGCAAGAAGCAGGAAGACGAAGAGGAGTAAGGCTCCGCTCTTCGTTCGTTATCGAATGCAAACAAAACGCGGCGGGAAAACCCCGCCGCGTTTTTGTTTGTCGAAGTCTCTCCACCGTCGTCCTGGCGAAAGCCAGGACCCATTACCCCAGGGAAGAGTTTGGCGAAGATTCGTCGTTCGGGATTGCTACCGTCCACCACGTTGGATCACGCGGTATGTGTCCTGGCTTTCGCCAGGACGACGTTGGGGAAGCAGTGTGCTTCCCTAACGCCACTACACCTCAAAACTTATACGTCACGCCCCCGCCGACCAGCCACGGGTCGATATGCGCGTTGCCGGTGACAGGCAGTCCGGAAACGGTCGCCGAGTAGTCCGGCCGGAGCCAGAGCTTCTTGACGTCGACGTTGAGACCCCAGTGCCGGTCGAGCATGTAGTCGAAGCCAAACTGCACGGCGCCGCCCCACGCGTTGCTGACGTGCAGGTTGGTGGTGGTGGCGACGATCGCGGGCGGGCCGACGATGGCCGCCGGCGCGTTGGCGGCGGAATTGTTGAAGAACATTGTGTAGTTCACGCCGGCGCCGATATACGGCTTGAACGCGCCGAAATTGTCGAAGTGATATTGCAGCGTCAGGGTCGGAGGCAGCAGCGTGGTCTTGCCGATCGGCAGGTTCGCGAGCGAGCCGGTGCCGCTGATCGAATGCCTGGTCACGCCGAGGATCAGCTCGGCCGCGATGTTCCTGGTGAAGAAATAGCTGATGTCGAGCTCAGGCACGACCTGGTCGCTGATCGAGAGGCCGGAATTCGGCGACGACAGCGAGGGGACACCCGCGACATTCACGGTCGAACCGCCGGCGTCCGGCAACACGCCGAGCACGCGCAGACGCACCATCCAGGGATTGAAGCTCTCCACCGGCGGCGGTGCCTTCTTGTAAACAGGCAAATCGGCGGCCTGCACCGAGGCAAAAGTCCCCATCAGCATCGCGCCAAGCGTCGCAAGCCGCGCCAGGTTTCTTGTCGTTCCGTCCATTGCATTCCCCTTCAGCCATAGCCGCGCGTCGTTGCGCGACATCAGCGTCAGAGCAGAAAGGGGATGGTGAAGGATTTGATGCCGATCAAATCAGGACAAACGCGCCACGATTTGGCTGCTGCGTTGCAGAAGTGTCACGGCCGATGCGAATGCACGACGCAGGATAATTCCGCGCCTCATCTCACGGTCGATCGGGATGGTTCAGCATGTATTCGCCGAGATCGCGCTGGCGGCGGTCGGCACGGGCGGTGGCGGCGTTGCGCTGGACGTCGCGATCCTTGCGGCAGGCCACGTATTCGGGCGAGCCCTGGGCATAGCCGCGGCTCTGGCAGACCGCGTCGTCATCGTCACCGCCCACCGCCACCGGCGTCTGGTAGCGCGCGGAGCAGGCGGAGAGCATGAGGCCCGCAAACACAATCGCAAGAAACGGCTTCGAATACATGGCAGCTCTTTCGTCCTCATGGTGAGGAGCCCGCGCAGCGGGCGTCTCGAACCATGAAAGGCCCCGCTGCAGATCCCGGCCTTTCATCCTTCGAGACGCGCGCCGGGCGCGCTCCTCAGGATGAGGGTTGAGCGGAAAAATGCGGCCTATTCAAGCCCCCAATAGAGTCGGTCATTCCGGGATGGTGCGTAAGCACCAGACCTCAGGTGCGCAATTGCGCACCGGGGAATCTCAAGATCCTCAGGTGCGCAATTGCGCACCATAGTTCGGTCCTGCGGACCGCCCCGGGATGACGCATCGCCTCACACCCGCCCCTTCAGCGCATCCCCGATCTCGTCCAGCACCTTGGGGTCCTCGATTGTCGCCGGCATGGTCCAGGACTCGCCGTCGGCGATCTTCTTGATGGTGCCGCGCAGGATCTTCCCGGAGCGTGTCTTGGGCAGGCGGCCCACGGTGATCGCGAGCTTGAAGGCGGCGACGGGACCGAGCTTGTCGCGCACCAGCGCGACGATCTCCTTCTCGATCTCGGCAGGTGGCCGCGTCACGCCGGCCTTGAGCACCAGGAAGCCGCAGGGCACTTCGCCCTTGATCGCATCCTTGACGCCGAGCACGGCGCATTCGGCGACGTCCGGATGGGAGGCCAGGATCTCCTCCATGCCGCCGGTGGAAAGCCTGTGGCCGGCGACGTTGATGATGTCGTCGGTGCGGCCCATGACGAAAACGTAGCCGTCCTCGTCCTTGTAGCCGGCGTCCGAGGTCTTGTAGTAGCCGGGGAACTCGCTGAGATAGGCCTCCGCGAAGCGCGAATCCTGATTCCACAGCGTCGGCAGGCAGCCCGGCGGCATCGGCAACTTGATGACGATCGAGCCCATGGTGTTGGGTCCGACCGGCTTGGCCGCCTCGTCGACGACGTCGACCTGGTAGCCCGGCATCGGCACCGTCGGCGAGCCGTGCTTCACCGGCAGCACGCCGAGGCCGACCGGATTGCCGGCGATGCACCAGCCGGTCTCGGTCTGCCACCAATGGTCGATCACCGGCACCTTGAGCTGCACTTCCGCCCATTCCACCGTCGGCGGATCGGCGCGCTCGCCGGCGAGGAACAGCGTGCGGAATTTCGACAGGTCGTATTGCCGGATGAACTTGCCTTCCGGATCGTCCTTGCGGATCGCGCGGAACGCCGTTGGCGCGGTGAACAGCGCCACCGCCTTGTGCTCGGAGATGACGCGCCAGAACGCGCCTGCATCGGGCGTGCCCACCGGCTTGCCCTCATACATGATCGAGGTCGCGCCGTGCAGCAGCGGGCCGTAAACGATGTAGCTGTGGCCAACCACCCAGCCGATGTCCGAGCCGCACCACCAGACCTCGCCCGGCTTGACGCCATAGAGGTTGAACATCGACCACTTCACCGCAACCAGGTGGCCACCATTGTCGCGCACGACGCCCTTGGGAATGCCCGTGGTGCCTGAGGTGTAGAGGATGTAGAGCGGATCGGTCGCCGCAACCGGCACGCAAGGCGCCTTCCGGCCGTCGTTCATCGCCTTGCGGCGCAGGCTTGCCCAATCATAGTCGCGGCCCGGCGTGAGATCGCAGGTGAGCTGCGGACGTTGCAGCACGATGCAGGCCTTCGGCTTCACGCTCGCGAGCTTGATCGCCTCGTCGAGCAGCGGCTTGTACTGCACGATGCGGCCGGGCTCGATGCCGCAGCTCGCGGACAGAATGAGCTTCGGCTGGGCATCGTCGATGCGGGTGGCCAGTTCCTTTGCTGCGAAGCCGCCGAACACCACGGAATGTACCGCGCCGATACGCGCGCAGGCGAGCATCGCGACCACGGCCTCCGGCACCATCGGCATATAGAGGATGACGCGGTCGCCCTTGGCGACGCCGAAATCCTGCATGATGGCGGCCAGCGCCTGCACCTCGCTCAGCAATTCGGCGTAGGTCAGTTTGGTGACGCTGCCGGTCAGCGGCGAATCGTGGATCAGCGCGACCTGGTCGGCGCGGCCGCGTTCGACATGGCGGTCGAGCGCGTTGTAGCAAGTGTTGACGACGCCGCCCGTGAACCAGCGGCCGTAGACACCCTGCGAAGCATCGAAGATCTTTTTCGGCGGTTCGATCCAGTCGATCTCCTTGGCCGCCTCGGCCCAAAAGCCCTCGGGGTCGGCCAGCGAGCGCGCGTGGACCTCGTGATATCGGCTCGTTCCCTGGACGTTCATGAAAGCGCTCCCGTTCCCTTTATTCGCCTGGTCTTGACCTGACGGCAGGACAAGCGTCCCGCCATGACCAGGATCAAGTACCGGCCTTGTTTGCGGGCTATTTTCCCGGGAACGGGCCGCGGTTCAAGCTGAAAAGAACGGTGCATCCTCTCCCTCTCCCCGTTCTGACGGGGACAGGGTGGGGTGAGGGGCTGTTTCCGCAAACACGGTAAGAGCTGGACTCGCGGAGAGCCCCCTCACCCGGAATTTGCCGACGCAAATTCCGGCCGCTCCGCGCAGGCGGGGAAGGCAAGGAAGAGCGCTTCAGCTCTCCATCGCATTCAGCCGCTGCAACCGATCCTGCATGACCTTCTTCAGATCGTAGCCGGGACGGCCGAAACTGGCATTGCGGGTGCTGAGGAAATCGCGTTGGGTCTTGCGCAGGTCGTTCGCCGAGCGCTTGCTCGCAGATTTCAGCGCACGCTCGTAGGTCTCGGCGATCTGGCGGTCGAGCACACCAAGTTGCGGATCGGCACAGATCACCTTCTCGACCTCGCGCCTCGCCGTGGCACAATCGAACGACGGACCGCTATCGTCGGCCGAACGCGCATGCAGCGGGCCCGCGGACGTGGCGCCGAACTTGGCGATCTCGGCGATCATGCTGCGGCGGCCGTCGGCCGCACTCTGGTTGCCTGGATCGAGCCGCAGCGTCGTCTCGAAGTCGGCCAGGGCCTTCTTGCGATCGCCCATCTTGGTGTAAAGCACGGCGCGGTTGTTGTAAGCGAGCGCGAAATTCGGATTGAGCCGCAGTGCAGCGTCGTAGTCGCTGAGCGCGGCGCCGAGCGTGCCCTTGAACTGGTGGGAATCGCCGCGGTTGGTGAAGAAGTTCGGCCGCTGCTCGAGCCGCAGCGCCTGGTCGTAGTCGGCGATCGCCTTGTCGTACTCGCCGAGGTCGGCATAGGACAGGCCGCGGTTGTCGAAGAATTCCGGTTCGGTGGGATCAAGCCGGATCGCCTCGGTTTCGTCGGCGATGGATTTGTCCAGCTGACCGAGCTTCCTGAAGGCCGCAGCGCGGTTGGCGTGGGCGCGCGCGTGGTTCGGATCGAGCCGCAGCGCCTCGTTGAAATCGCGGACGGCCTTTTCGTGGTCGCCGCCGAGATAGAAGGTCGTCCCGCGGTCAGACCAGGCCTGCGCATGATCAGGCTTCAGCTTGATCGCCTGGTCGTAATCGGCGAGCGCGCGGTCGAACCGGTGCTGATTGGTATAGACGATGCCGCGCATCTCGTAGGCTTCGGCATCATTGGGATCGAGCTTGATCGCGGTCGAAAGGTCCGCTGCGGCGCGGTTGAGATCTCCGCCCTCTTCGCGCAGAAGGTCGCCACGCACGCGCCAGGCGCGCGCGTTCTTGCCGTCGAGCGCGATGGCCCGGTCGAGGTCCTTCAAGGCCTGGGTCAGGCCGCTCTCTGTCCTCGCAGTGGCGTCTGCGCGAACGACCAGCGCAGCGGAACGGTCCCGGTCCGGATTGCCGGTCCGATCGATGATCGCATTGCAGGCCGCGATCAGCTCGGATCGGGGCGCCTTGCTGTCGAGCATGCAGTCGACGCCGGCGGCGGCAGGGCCGGCCGCGAGGACAAGGCCGACCGCCAGACTGGCGCCGAGCAGCGCCGATCGGGCAACGGATGACAGTTGCGCGCGAGGCATGCCGCACATGGCTTTGAACTCCGTGGCAGGGGTTTCCCCGTTGTCGCGGCCATGCAGCTCCAGGTTCAAGGTCGCGCGCTTCGCCGCGCCGTACCGGAGCATACCGAAGTCTCCGACTTCTACCTGTGAGCGAGTTAACAGACTTGCATTACCAGTGAGGGTTATTGTGCGCCGGGCATTTCTGGCCAGTCTTGAGACACCGTCCTGAAACCGCGTATCGGCACATTGCCAAATACCACCTAAAATAATTCACTTATATATTTACATCTGGAGGAAACGATGCGGTATGCGATGCCAATCTTCCGACTGCGTTACTGTTCCATCTGGCTCAGCGCTGCCCTGCTCGTCGGAACCACTCTTGCCACAACAGCGCAATACGTCCCCAATCGCCCGACCGATCCGAACCAGCGGCAGGTGGTGCTCGTTCACCAGGACACATCCGATTGTTCAGGCCGCGATGTCCCCAATACCGATTCACCGTCGGTCAGGGGCACGATCTGGGCAACGCGGCTGTTCGACGGCAACACCAGCGTGAAGGTGGCAATAACGGCGAGGCCCAACACGGTCTATCACGTCTCGCTCAAATGCGTTCGCCCGATCGGCGACATCAAGACGGATGACGAGGGCGTCGGCATCCTGTCGCTCGTGTTTCCGACCAATCTGGTCGGCGCGGAGTACTCGTTCGAACTTGCGCCGGAAGTCGCGTCGGCGGGAAGTCGTTACCAGAGCGCGCAGATTTCATTCAAATAGCCGGCCTCTCGCAAGGGCGAGCCTGCATCATTCCATATTCTTGCGTGGCAGAGCCATTGGCAATCGCCACACTCATTTCGGAGAGCACCATGAACAGGATTGCACTGTCGCTCACCATCGCCGCGACATTTCTGCTGCTCGCGCTACCGGCCACTTGCGCTCATGCCCAGGCTTCGCGGACCTGGGTGTCGGGGGTCGGCGACGACGTCAATCCCTGCAGCCGCACCGCGCCATGCAAGACCTTCGCCGGCGCGATTTCCAAGACCGCCATCAACGGCGAGATCAACTGCCTCGATCCCGGCGGCTTCGGCGCAGTGACCATCGTCAAGTCGATCACCATCGACTGCCATGAGATTTTCGGCTCGATCGTCTTCAGCGGCACCAACGGCATCAACATTCCGTTCAACAGCTTCGCGGCGACAGATACGAGAAAGACCGTCCGGCTGCGCAACCTCAATTTGAACGGCGTCGACACCGGCCTTGTCGGGATCCGGATCAGCGGCGGCGCCACCATCACCGGCGGTGTGGTCATCATTGAAGACACCCTCATCGACGGCGTTTTCGCCGGTTCGGCGTCCGGCATCCTGGATGATCGCACGGGCGGCGGCGAATTATACGTTTCCAATACCACCGTCCGAAATACCGGCACCTTCGGTATCGCGTACAATCCCGGAGCCGCCGGGCAGCGCGTCGACATCGCGCTCGACAACGTGCGCGTTCAAAATTCGGCCAATATCGGCATTCTCATCGGCAACAACGGCCGCGCCATGATCAACCGGGCGGTGGTGACGGGCAACGCCCAGGTCGGCGTCGGCGCGTCGGGCGGCGCCGCGGCGGTGGAAATGAACCTCAGCAACAGCGTGGTCAGCAACAACGGTCTCGGCGTGGGCAACCTCAACGGAACAGTCACCGTCCGCCTCTCGAACAACGATATCTCGTTCAATGCCACCGCGTTCAGCGGCGTCACCCAGTCGCATTTCAACAACCGGGTTCAAGGTAACGGTGCGCTTGGTCCGGCTCCGACGCCGATCGGCTCGACCTCCAATCCCACCGGTCTGCAGTAGATGCAGCCAGGACGGGCAACTGGCGATACGGCAAGAGCATGATCGGTCCGATCATGCTCTTGATCCCCGTCTGACGCGTCTTCTTCAGGCGAACCGGTATCCACTTCGCTCGAAAGCGCTCTAGTACCCGTCCACCCCATTGATCCGCTGCAGCCGCTCCTGCATCGCCTTCTTCAAATCATACCCCGGCCGCCCGTAACCGGCATTCCGGCGTGCGATGAACTCGTCCTGCTCGCGCTGAAGCGCCTTGGCTTCAGCCGTATTGCGCGCCTCGCGGATCACGCGCGCATGCGACGCAAAAATCTCGCGGTCGAGATCGGCGAGCTCGCGATTTCCGCAGATCGCCTTCTCCACGGCACGCGTCGCGCTTCTGCAATTGAAACTGGGCTTGCCGGCGACCGCCATCTGCGCCCCGATGCGCTCGAGCTCGCGCGCCATTGCCTTGTGATTGGCCTTGGCCTTCTCATGGTTCGGGTCGATCTTCAGCGCCGCGCCGAAATCCTGCACCGCCCTGGGCTTGTCGCCCTTCTTCAGCCAGAGCTCGCCGCGCGCGTTGAAAATATCGGCGAGCCCGGGATCGAGCTGAAGCACGCGGCTGTCGTCGGCGATCGCACGATCGATCTGGTCGTGCCGCGCATAAAGCGCGCCGCGCGCGATCAGCGCCTTGATCAGGTCGCCCTTCGCCGTCTTCTCATTGTCGATCACCGCCGCGCAGGCCGTGGCCGCCTTGTCCATGTCGTCGGCCGCGGTCGCCGCAAGGCACGGCGCGACATCGACCTGCGCGACGGCCGCCGGCTCGCCGCCGGTCGCAGCATGGGCCGCCGCGAGCGAGAGCGCGCAGAGCAGCCCGGCGCCGGACAATCGAATGAGGAAGGAACGCATGCTCGTCACGGTCGGAAAGTCTCGTCCTTGGGTCGCTTAAGTCTTGCCTTTAAGTCCTTGCCTTGGGGCCGCACTATCCATCATACGGCCGGATTGGTGCTAGCTTGTGGCGCCGCTCAAATCCGTTTCGGGGATCATCGTGTCGACATTCGAATGGATCATCGCGCTTCTGCTCGGCGCCGTTGCCTTATCGGCGCTGGCGCGGCGGATCAAGGTCCCCTACCCGACCTTTCTGGCGATCGGCGGCGCGCTGATCGCCTTCGTGCCGTCGAGCCCGTCCTGGGCGCTGGAGCCCGACCTGGCGCTGGCACTTTTTGTCGCACCGGTGCTGCTGGATGCCGCCTTCGACACCTCGCTGCGGGACCTGCGCAAAAACTGGGTTCCGGTCTCCACGCTGGTGGTCGCCGCGGTCGGCCTGACCACGGTGGGCGTCGCCTACGTCGCGCACCGGCTGATGCCTGACATGCCCTGGGCCGCCGCGATTGCGCTCGGCGCCATCGTGGCACCGCCGGACGCCGCAGCCGCAGTCGCGATCCTGAGCCAGGTCAAGCTGCCCCACCGCATGGTGAAGGTTTTGGAGGGCGAAAGCCTGCTCAACGACGCGACCTCGCTGCTGATCTATCGCATCGCGGTCGGCGCGGTCGCCACCGAGCATCTGACATGGAGCCAGGTCGCGCCGACGATGGCACTGGCCCTGGTCGGCAGCGTCATCGCCGGCCTTCTCGCGGCCCGCATCATTCCGCTGTTCATGGAACGGGTGACGGAGGCGCCGAGCGCGATCATCGTGCAATTCGCCACCACCTTCATGGTCTGGATCGCCGCCGAGCATCTCGGCCTCTCCGGCATCCTCACCATCGTCGTCTACGCCATCACGATCGCGCGTACTGCGCCGGCGCGCATCCCGGCGCGGCTGCGGGTGCCGTCCTATGCGGTCTGGGAGACGATGGTGTTCGTGCTCAACGTGCTCGCCTTCATGCTGATCGGCATGCAAATGCGGCCGATCTGGACGCGGCTGGACGCCGACGTGCGCTGGGAATATTGCGTGGCGGCAGCATGGATCCTGCTGACCGTGGTACTGGTCCGGCTGCTCTGGGTGACGTTCTACCGCACGACGCTGCGCGCGCTGATCGCGCACGGGCTCTATCATCCCAAGGATCCGAAGCAGGTCGCTTCCCCCAAGGGCGGCCTCATCATCTCCTGGTGCGGCATGCGCGGCCTCGTCACGCTCGCCACCGCCTTTGCCTTGCCTGAAAACTTCCCCTACCGCGATTTCATCGTCTTCATCGCCTTTGCGGTGGTGCTGGGTTCGTTGGTCATCCAGGGCCTGACGCTGCGGCCAATGATCCTGGCGTTCGGACTCAAGGATGACGATCCCGTCGGCATCGAGGTCGCTCGCGGCCGCGCGGTCGCCTATCGCGCGGCGCTCGATGCGATCGAGAGCGATCCATCGGAGGAGGCGGAAATCCTGCGGCTCGAATATCGCGCGATCCTGATGCAGGCCGAGACCGATCCCAACGGCGGCATCGCCAATGGCGAACTGCCCGCCGATCCCTTGCGCCGCCGCGCCATCGAGGCCGCACGCAAATCGATCTTCGACCTCCGCGCCACCGAGGTGATCGGCGACGATGCGTTTCACCGCATCGAGGAGGAGCTCGATCGCGCAGAATTGAGCGCGGGGGGCTAGCTCTCTCAACTCGTCGTCCCGGCGAAAGCCGGGACCCATACTCCCAGACAGCAGTTGTCACGCAAGACTGGTAACTCCGAGTCTTCGCCAAACACAATCCTGTGGCTATGGGTCCCGGCCCCCGTGCGCAAATTGCGCACTAGGCCGGGACGACACCGGAGGGTGAACAGCGGGGTTTGAACCAAACCCCGCCCCTCCAGACTCATTCCTGATGACAACCCTGATCGACGACCGTCGTGTACGCGCGCGTGATGCGTCGCCTGCACGATATTTTTATTTCCACATGGCGCTGGCCTGCGCCGCCACCGCGTTTCTCGGCTTCGCACCGACCTATTGGCTTCCCCTCGCGCGCGGTGCGTTTTCCGCGAGCCCCGTGATTCACTTTCACGGGCTCCTGTTCTTCACCTGGTCTCTTTATTTCGTGATCCAGACCTGGCTCGCGGCCTCGGGCCGCGTGGTCAATCATCGTTCGTTCGGCATCGTCGGCGTCTCGCTCGCGACCGCGATGACGATTTTTGGCTTCCTCGCTTCGGTCCATGTGATGCAGCATTCCGCCGCACTCGGTCAAACCGACGCCGGCATCGGCTTCTCGATCGTGCCGATGAGCGGGATCGCGTTCTTTGCCGTGGTGTTCGTGCTCGCGATCATGAACACGCGCAGGCCCGAGATTCACAAGCGCCTGATGCTGCTCGCCGCAGTCTCGATCCTCGATGCCGCGATCGCGCGCTGGTTCCTGACCTTCCTGGCGCCTCCCGGACCGCCCGGCCCGCCGCCGGTGCCCGTCACGATCGCGCCGGCCGTGGTCGCCTCGCTGCTGCTGGTCGTCGCCATGGTGCGCGACTGGCGCACCGAAGGCCGCGTGCATCCGGTCTACATCTATGGCACGCTGGCGCTGCTGGCGGTGAAGGTGCTGAACTGGCCGGTCAGCGAAAGCGCGGCGTGGCATACGTTTGCCGGCGGGATTCTGGCGCTGGCGCAGTGATGATGTCGTCCTGGCGAAAGCCAGGACCCATTACCCCGAATGCAGGTTGCTCGAGCGAACAGGCAACCACGAGTCATCGTCAAACCACCTCCTGTGGTTATGGGCCTTGGCTTTCGCCAGGGCGACGAGGAGCTACGCCCCCGCCTTGCACGTGATCCCGCCGTCCACCACCAATTCGATCCCCGTCACATATTTCGACTCGTCCGACGCCAGGAACAGCGCAGCATTCGCTACGTCGAAGGCGTCGCCCATGTGGCCCATCGGCACTTGCGCATCGCGCGCGCGCCACATCGCCTCCACGTCGCCCTTGGCGTAGCTGTTGGCGAGGCCTGCGGAATGCTCGACCATCGGCGTCTTCATCAGGCCGGGCAGGATCGCATTCACCCGCACATGATGTCGCGCGAACTCGATCGCCGTGGTGCGCGTCATCTGGTTCATCGCCGCCTTGGACGTGCCGTAGGTGACATAGGAGATGCCCATGTGGCGGATCGAGGCGATCGAGGAGATGTTGATGATCGAGCCGCCGCCTTGCTTCACCATGACCGGGATGACGTGTTTCATGGCGAAATAGGCGCTCTTGAGGTTGACGCTGAAGACGCGGTCCCAGCTCTCCTCGGTCACCTCGACCACGCTGCCCATCTCGGCGATGCCGACATTGTTGTCGAGCACGTCGATGCGGCCATAGGCCTTCAGGCACGCCGCCACCATCGCCTCGATCTCGGCGGGACGCGAGACGTCGGCGGTGAACGCCGTCGCCTTGCCGCCTTCGCCGGTGATGATCTTCGCGGTCTCCTCGGCGGCAGCGCCGTTGCGATCGACGCAAAACACCTGCGCGCCCTCGCGCGCGAAGGTCACCGCGGTGGCCTTGCCGTTGCCCCAGCCCGGTCCGATCGAGCCGGCCCCCACCACCATCGCCACCTTGCCCTTGAGCCGATCCATCGTGTGTCTCCCGTGTTGTTGTTCTTGTAGCCCGGATGAGCGGAGCGATATCCGGGGGCAGTGGTCCCGCATATCGCTCCGCTCATGCGGGCTACGGATTGTTGCAAGCACTCATCGTCGTGACGTTAGCACCAATGGGATGCCCGACAATCTCCGACAGCGTCCGGCACTTTCCATCATGGCACAACCGCCACTCCCCGGCCGCGCCGGAATTGCCGAGCACGACCTCCGGCATCGGCGGCCGCTGCGGCTGCCATTGAAACCAGCCGTCGACTAGCCGAGCTTCGGACGGCGGCTCCATGCCGGGGCCGGTGCCCTTGACGCGCGCCTGCACCAGTTCGAGGCCGACAGGGGTCACGCGCCAGTCCTCCTGCCAGTCGACCTTCGCGATCGAATGCGTCCATACCAGCGTGAACGCGGACAGCGCCAGCGCCTTCACGCCGACGACGGTGGCTAAGCAGAGGCTCACACCGCCTCGACCGTTGCCGGCGGACGCTGCCGCCATTGCCACAGCACGAGCGCCGCGGAGAGCACGAAGCCCGCTGTGTCGCTGAACGGGAAGTCGCCGAGCAGGCAGAGCGCGGCGCCGAGCGCGACCGCGCGTTCGAGCAGCGTCAGCCGCGTGAACAGGAATCCGATCGCGACCATGCCGAACAGGGCGATCGCCACCAGCGCCTTGAGGGCCGCCAGCGCCACCGCCCCGTAGAAGCCGAGCTTCGCCGCCATGGGATCGCCGGCTTGCAGCATCAAGGCCGGCGAATAGACGAAGATGAAGGGGATGACGTAACCGGCGAGTGCGATGCGCATCGCCTCCCAACCGATCTTGTCCGGATTCTCCTTTGCGATCGGCGCCGCCGCGAGCGCAGCCAGCGCCACCGGCGGCGAGAGGTCGGCCATGATGCCGTAGTAGAAGGCGAACATGTGGCTCGCAATCAGCGGCACGCCTAACTTTGCCAGCGCGGGCGCGGCCAGCGCGGCGGTAATGATGTAGGTCGGGATGGTGGGAATGCCGGTGCCGAGCAGGATCGACAGCAGCATGGTCATGATCAATGCCAGGAACAGGCTCTTCTCGCCGAGGCCGATCACCCAGCCACCGAAGATGGTACCGACGCCGGTCTGCGACATCATGCCGATGATGACGCCGACGATGGCGCAGGCCATGCCGACGGTGATGGCAGATTTGGCGCTTTCCGCCAGCGCATCGCGGCACTCACGCAAGGCCTTGAACCCGCCACGAATGAAAGCCGTGATCACGATCAACCCAACCACGACGCTTGCGACCGGCACGATCTGCAGACCGTCGCGCGACAGCGCGGCAACAACCAGCGCGAGCCCGACCCAGAAGATGGTGCGGATCACCATGGAGGAGGCTCCGGCCGTGATGCTGGCGCCCAGGATCAACGCCACCGTCAGCGCGAGGCCCATGCTGCCGGCATAGAGCGGCGTAAAGCCTTCGAACAGCATGTAGACCAGCGCCGCGAGCGGCAGCACGAGGTACCAACGCGTCACCAGCGCCTTCCACGCGCTCGGAATCTCCGAACGCTTCATGCCGACGAGCCCGTGCTTGCCGGCTTCCAGATGCACCATCCAGAACGCCGAGGCGAAATAAAGGATCGCAGGGATCGCGGCGGCCTTGACGATCTCCGAGTATTGAACGCCGAGCGTCTCCGCCATGATGAAGGCGACCGCGCCCATCACCGGCGGCATGATCTGCCCGCCCATCGAGGCCGTGGCTTCGACGCCGGCAGCGAACGCACGGCGGTAACCGAACCTGATCATCAGCGGAATCGTGAACTGGCCAACGGTGACGACGTTGGCAACGCCCGAGCCGGAGATCGTGCCCATCATGCCCGAGGCGAACACCGCGACCTTCGCGGGACCGCCGCGGGTGCGGCCGAACAGGCCGAGCGAGACGTCGGTGAACAGCTGGATCATGCCGGCGCGCTCCAGGAACGAGCCGAACAGGATGAACAGGAAGATGTAGGTCGCCGAGACGTAGATCGGCACGCCGTAGAAGCCTTCGGTGCCGAACGACAGGTGCGTAATGATCTGGTCGAAATCATAGCCGCGATGGTTGAGCGGCGACGGCAGGTACTGGCCGAAGAACCAGTAGAGCAGGCACGCGCCGCACATCAGCGGTAGCGCCGCACCCATCAGTCGCCGTGTGCCCTCGAAGATCAGCACGGCGAGCAGCGTGCCGACGGCAAGATCGAGCTTCGTCGGATCGCCGTCCCGCGCGATCAGATCGGCATAGAATATCCATTGATAGAGCCCGCAGAGGAAGCCCGCGCCGCCGACCACCCAGCCGAGCGCGCGGCCGAAATTGCTCTTCGCCGTGAAATTGGCGATCAGGCCGAAGGTGAGCAGCACCAGGAAGCCGACATGGACGCCGCGCACCACCTGGCTCGGCAGATAGTTGAAGGCGGCGACATAGAGCTGGAACGTGGCGAAGGCGATGCCGATCCAGTAGGCGAGCTGACCCCACCAGCCTGGGCCAAAGCCTTCCGGAAAACCGTGCTCGAAATTGTCGAACTCGACCTTGATGGGGGCTTCAGAGCCCTCTGCCTGCAACATCAATATTCCCCGCGGCCCTGAATATGTCATGCCCGGGCTGAACCCACGGGTGTCCGGTTTAGGTTTGAGCCAGACTTAGGCACATCTGGGGCTGATCTTGGCTGATCGTGGGTGGTTGGAGCAAGCTGTCGATACGGCGGCGCTGCATGAGGTTGGCGCGGACCAGTCT
>NZ_JAVAYM010000100.1:0-515 GCF_054185205.1 Bradyrhizobium sp. 14AA
ATGAGGTCTCGACCGATGGCGGCAGCACCTGGACCGCGGCCACAGCCGCGCAGAGCGATCTGGCCGACGGCAGCTACCAGTTCCGCGCGACCGTCACCGATCCTGCCGGCAACTCCTCGACCAGCAACATCGTCACGGTGGTGGTCGACACCACCGCGCCGACGGCGGGGACGCTCTCGCTGTCGAGCTATGACGACAGCGGGTCGTCGTCTGCGGACTTCAACTCGACCGACAAGACCTTCGATCTGTCGCTGAGCGGCAACGCCGATGCCAACGGCACCAGTGTGGCCTATGAGGTCTCGACCGACGGCGGTAGCACCTGGACCGCGACCACGGCCGCGCAGAGCGATCTGGCCGACGGCAGCTACCAGTTCCGCGCGACCGTCACCGATCCTGCCGGCAACTCCTCGACCAGCAATGTCGTCACGGTGGTGGTCGACACGTCGGCGCCGACGGCGGGGACGCTCTCTCTGTCGAACTATGACGACAGCGGGTCGTCGTCTGTGGACCTCAAC
>NZ_JAVAYM010000101.1:0-515 GCF_054185205.1 Bradyrhizobium sp. 14AA
AACCTCTCCGGTCCGCTCCGGGACCGTCTAGATATGGTGGTCACCTTAAGTGGGCAGGCGGCGACGATTAACGCGGAGGGCGAAGAAGACTCCGCAGTCATTGCCGAGCGAGTTGCCGCTGCCCGCGAGCGTGCCGCTGCGCGGTGGTGGGAGGATGGCATTTCCGCGCGGACCAATGGCGAGGTTCCTTCGTCCTACTTGCGCCGAAAGCGGCCGGCTGCGGATGCTGCAATGGTCATGTGGTCCGCCTACCTGGCGGAATGCGAAATTTCCCAGCGCGGGGTGGACCGTGTGCTCAGGCTTTCGTGGACACTAGCTGGTTTAGCAGGGAAGATGCAGCCGGACTTGGATGAGGTGGGACGCGCACTCGACCTGCGTGGCTCCATCAACGTGGGAAGGCTCGCGGCATGAGCGAATTAGATCTCTCCACCCCTTATGCCACCTGGGTATACCTCAACCGCGTGGTAGAAGGCCCTTCCGCTGCTTTGCAGGCCCTGCTTACGCAGTATCCGGCT
>NZ_JAVAYM010000102.1:0-511 GCF_054185205.1 Bradyrhizobium sp. 14AA
AACGATTTAAACAAATGGCAATTGTTATTGCTAAGAAAGGATAGGTGTATGTACGACAAAATTTTAAAAATGCTTACTAGCACAATAAAACAGTTCTCTACTGCACCTATCTATTTAAATGACGTTATGCAGTCGTCAGAACCGTTTTATTTTGTTTTGAGCATAGAGGAAAGTATGACTGATAACGTTGGTCAAAACGTTCAGAATAAAGCATATAACGTTGATATTGCGTTAGTTGATAGCAAGAAAAATAAACAAGTAGTAACAAGCCTAACAGAAGAATGTGGGGCTTTTTTTAATGTCTTAAATCTAGATGGAAACGAACTATTTCCAGAAGATTATCAGACATTTAAAACAGACGGAATTCAACATGTTAATTTTAATGTTGCTTTTCCTCAATTAATCGAAGGGAGTGAAGAATAGATGGCAAATAAGAAAAATGTTCATATTATTTCCGTTGAAACACCTACTTGGTTTCCTTTAGTAGATGAATCAGGTAATTTCCCTATCT
>NZ_JAVAYM010000019.1:0-194449 GCF_054185205.1 Bradyrhizobium sp. 14AA
CGCCCGACAGCTACACCATCACGCTCGCGATCTCGCTGTTCCTGGGCATGGTGGTCGGCGGCGTCGGCTGGCTGCCCGGCTCGATCGTCGGCGCGGCCTTCATCATCTTCGTGCCGAACATCGCGGAGGGCGTCTCCAAGGGCCTCTCCGGCGCCGTGTTCGGCGTGCTGCTGTTCCTCGTCATCTACCTCGTGCCGCACGGCGCAAGGCAGGTCGCGATCCTGGGCCAGCAACTCGCCGGCAAGCTCAGAAAGAACTGAAAACCCTCTTCAAGACTGCTGTTCAACTCAAGGAGACCCAATTGCTATTCGGAAGAACACTGCGAACCGCCGCGCTCGCGACGGCGGTCGCGACCCTCGCCTCCAGCGCTGCCCTCGCCCAGAAGAAATACGACACCGGCGCTTCCGATACCGAGATCAAGATCGGCAACATCATGCCGTACAGCGGTCCGGCGTCGGCCTATGGCATCATCGGCAAGACCGAAGAAGCCTATTTCAAGATGATCAACGAGAAGGGCGGCATCAACGGCCGCAAGATCAACTTCGTCACCTATGACGACGGCTATTCGCCGCCGAAGGCGGTCGAGCAGGTCCGCAAGCTGGTCGAGAGCGACGAGGTGCTGACGGTGTTCAACCCGCTCGGCACGCCCTCGAACACCGCGATCCAGAAGTACCTCAACGCCAAGAAGATCCCGCAGCTCTTCGTCGCCACCGGCGCCACCAAGTGGAACGATCCGAAGAACTTCCCCTGGACCATCGGCTGGCAGCCCTCCTACCAGAGCGAAGCGCAGATCTACGCGAAATGGCTGATGAAGGAGAAGCCCGACGCCAAGGTCGCGATCCTCTACCAGAACGACGATTTCGGCAAAGACTACCTCAAGGGCACCAAGGACGGCCTCGGCGCCAAGGGTGCGTCCATGATCATCATGGAAGAGAGCTATGAGGTGTCCGAGCCGTCGATCGACGGCCACATCGTCAAGATCAAGGCCGCCAATCCCGACGTGCTGCTGATCTACGCGACGCCCAAGTTCGCCGCCCAAACCATCAAGAAGACGGCCGAGCTCAGCTGGAAGCCGCTCCAGATCCTCACCAACGTCTCGATCTCGGTCGGCAGCGTGATGAAGCCGGCCGGCTTCGAGAACGCGCAGGGCGTGCTGTCGGCGGCCTATGCCAAGGACTCGACGGACCCGCAGTGGGCCAACGACCCCGGCATGAAGAAGTGGAACGAGTTTGTCGACAAGTACATGCCGGGTGCCGACAAGTCCGACACCAGCATGGTCTATGGCTACGGCGCGGCCTCGACGCTGGCCAAGGTCCTGGAGATGTGCGGTGACGATCTCACCCGCGCCAACCTCATGAAGCAGGCCGCCAGCCTGAAGGACTTTGCACCGGACACCATGCTGCCCGGCATCAAGCTCAACACCGGCGCCACCGACTTCGCCCCGATCGCGCAGCTCCAGATGCAGCGCTTCAAGGGCGAGAGGTGGGAACTCTTCGGCGAGATCATCAGCGGCGACGTCGCCTCCGAGTGACACGCTGACGCAATAGTCCAACCCCAGGGAAGCCCCCGCGATCGCTCGCGGGGGCTTTTTGTTGACGTCCGGCGTCAATCTTGTTCAATGCGGCGCCGATCCAGCCGGGGTAGGAGAGTTATGACTGCCGTTCGATTTCAGGTTGCGGCCCTGCTGGCCGCATTCGCGTTGTGCACTGCGGTGAGCAGCCCGGCACTGGCGCAGAAGAAATACGACAGCGGCGCTTCCGATACCGAGATCAAGATCGGCAACATCATGCCCTATAGCGGCCCGGCTTCCGCCTATGCCGCGATCGGCAAGGCCGAGGAAGCCTATTTCAACAAGGTCAATGCCGAGGGCGGCGTCAACGGCCGCAAGATCAAGTTCATCTCCTACGACGACGGCTATTCGCCGCCGAAGACGGTGGAGCAGGCGCGCAAGCTGGTCGAGAGCGACGGGGTGCTGCTGATCTTCGGCTCGCTCGGCACCTCCACCAACGGCGCCATCCGCAAATACATGAACGAGAAGAAGGTGCCGCAATTGTTCGTGGCGAGCGGCGCCTCGAAGTGGAACGATCCCAGGCAGTATCCCTGGACGATGGGCTGGCAGCCGAGCTACGCGAGTGAGGCGCGCATCTACGCCAAGTACATCATGAAGGAGAAGCCGGACGGAAAGATCGGCGTGCTCTATCAGAACGACGATTTCGGCAAGGACTACCTGAAGGGGCTGAAGGAAGGCCTCGGGCCCAAGGCCTCGATGATCGTGCTGGAAGACGGCTACGACACCTCCGAGCCCGCGATCGACGAGCACGTCGTGAAGTTGAAGGCCTCGGGCGCCGACGTCTTCATCAACATCTCCACGCCGAAATTCGCAGCCCAGGCCATCAAGAAGGCGGCCGAGATCAGCTGGCGTCCGATCCACATTATTTCGAACGTCTCGGCTTCGGTCGGCGGCGTGCTCGAACCGGCCGGTCTCGAGATCTCGCAGGGCGTCCTGTCGGCGAGCTACACCAAGGACGGCTCCGACCCGCAATGGAACGCCGATGACGGCATGAAGAAGTTCTATGACTTCATCGCCCAGTACGATCCCAAGGCCAACAAGCTCGATGCCGGCGTGGTGTTCGGCTATGCCGCCGCACAGACCATGGTGAAGGTGCTGCAGATGTGCGGCGACGACCTCACCCGAGAGAACGTCATGAAGCAGGCCGCTTCCTTGAAGGATTTCGAGCCCGATACGCTGCTGCCCGGTATCAGGATCAATACCGCGGCCGACAATTTCGCCCCGATCGAGCAGCTCCAGATGATGCGCTTCAAGGGCCGGAAATGGGAGCTGTTCGGCGACATCATCTCGAGTGATCTCGGTCATTAGAAGGCCTCGCAAGTCGCGCAACCAAACGGAAGCGTGAATCGTAAACGCAACTCAAACTCAATCTATTGACGTCGCGCAGAACCTCATCTGCCCCTCGCTTCGATCAAATCGCGCCCCCTGCAGGGGGCGTTTTTCTTGCTGGTGAACCGGGAAGGGTATTCAATGTCCGCCGGAGCTACGGGAAACGGGCGCTCCCAATCAACAACAAACGACACATTCAACCGTATCCAGGGAGATCAAGATGCCTGCAGTGCATATGCGATTGGGGGCCTTCTCGGCCGCCCTCGCGCTGGCTGCTACGCTTTCCACGGCGGCCATGGCGCAGAAGAAATACGACACCGGCGCTACCGACACCGAAATCAAGATCGGCAACATCATGCCCTATAGCGGGCCGGCGTCGGCCTACGGCGTGATCGGCAAGACTGAGGAGGCCTACTTCCGCAAGATCAACGCGGAGGGCGGCATCAACGGCCGCAAGATCAATTTCATCAGCTATGACGACGCCTACTCGCCGCCGAAGACGGTTGAGCAGGCACGCAAGCTCGTCGAGAGCGACGAGGTGCTGCTGATCTTCCAATCGCTCGGTACGCCGCCGAACACGGCGATCCAGAAATACATGAACGCGAAGAAGGTGCCGCAATTGTTCGTCGCCACCGGCGCCACCAAATGGGATGATCCCAAGGATTTCCCTTGGACAATGGGCTGGCAGCCGAACTACCAAACCGAAGCCCGCATTTATGCAAAGTACATTCTGAAGGAAAGGCCGAACGCCAGGATAGCCATCCTCTATCAGAATGACGACTACGGCAAAGATTACGTCAAGGGCCTGAAGGACGGCCTGGGCACCAAGGCGGCGTCGATGATCGTGGTCGAGGAAAGCTACGAGGTGGCGCAGCCGACCATCGACTCCAGCATTGTCAAGCTGAAGTCGATGGATGCCGACGTGTTCTTCAACGTCACCACGCCGAAATTTGCGGCTCAGGCGATCAAGAAGATGCACGAGATCGGCTGGAAGCCAATGCACTTCCTCAACAACGTCTCGGTCTCCATCGGCAGCGTCATGAAGCCGGCTGGCTTCGAGGCCTCGGAAGGCATCATCTCCTCGAACTACTACAAGGATCCGACCGATCAGCAATGGAAGAACGATGCGGCGATGAAGGCCTGGAACGAGTTCCTCGAAAAGTACTATCCCGAAGCCAACCGCACGGATTCGGCGGTGATGTACGGGTACATCGCAGCCCAAGGTCTCGTGCACGTCTTGAAGGCATGCGGCGACGATCTGACGCGCGCCAACGTCATGAAGCAGGCAGCCAACATCAACGACTTCGAACCCGCCGGCCTGCTGCCGGGCATCAAGGCTAACACCAGCCCCACCGACTTTGCTCCCCTGTCCCAGGTGCAGCTCATGCGCTTCAAGGGCGAAAGCTGGGAGCTGTTCGGCGACGTCCTCAGCAGCGACGTGGGCGGCTAAAGGCTCGGCCTGGCCCACCATGACTACTAAAGAAGCAGCCCCTGCGACCTCGTCGCAGGGGCTTTTCCTTGATGCTGCAACGCAAATCGTATTCAATCGCCGTGGCGTCGCCAAAAACAATCAAGACAAGAAAACGGGCGCACACACACCAAGAAAATAGGGAGATAGGAATGCCCGCTGTCACCGGCAAACTTGCGGCCGCGTCACTGGCGCTTGCGCTCATTGCGGCCTCGGCCTCCACTGCATCGGCCCAGAAGAAATACGATACCGGCGCGACCGATACCGAGATCAAGATCGGCAACATCATGCCGTACAGCGGACCGGCCTCCGCCTACGGCATCATCGGCCGGACCGAGGCCGCCTATTTCAAGAAGATCAACGAAGAGGGCGGCATCAACGGCCGCAAGATCAACTACATCAGCTATGACGACGCCTATTCGCCGCCGAAGACGGTGGAGCAGGCGCGCAAGCTGGTCGAGAGCGACGAGGTGCTGTTCATCTTCAATTCGCTCGGCACGCCGCCGAACTCGGCGATCCAGAAATACATGAATTCGAAGAAGGTGCCGCAGCTGTTCGTCGCCACCGGCGCCACCAAGTGGAACGACCCGCAGAACTTCCCGTGGACGATGGGCTGGCAGCCCAACTACCAGAGCGAGACGCAGATCTATGCGAAGTGGCTGCTCAAGAACAAGCCGGACGCCAAGATCGCCGTGCTCTACCAGAACGACGATTACGGCAAGGACTATCTGAAGGGCCTCAAGGACGGCCTCGGCTCGAAAGCCGCTTCGATGATCGTCATCGAGGAGAGCTACGAGACCTCCGAGCCCACCATCGACAACCACATCGTCAAGCTGAAGTCGACCGGCGCCGACGTCTTCATGAACATCACCACGCCGAAATTCGCGGCGCAAGCGATCAAGAAGAATTCCGAGATCGGCTGGAAGCCGCTGCACTTCCTCAACAACGTCTCGGCCTCCGTCGGCAGCGTGATGAAGCCGGCCGGCTTCGAGAACGGCCAGGACATCATCTCGGCCGACTATCTCAAGGACGTGTCGGATACCGAATGGGCCAACGATCCCGGCATGAAGGATTTTCTCGCGTTCATGGCCAAATACTTCCCCGACGGCGACAAGCTCGACAAGGGCACCATCGTCGGCTACGCCGTGGCCCAGACGCTGGTCCAGGTGCTGAAGCAGTGCGGCGATGATCTCACGCGCGAGAACATCATGAAGCAGGCCGCCAGCCTGAAGAACTTCCGCACCGAGGCGCTGCTGCCGGGCATCCAGATCAACACCGGGCCGAACGACTTCGCGCCGATCAGCCAGCTCCGCCTCGAGAGGTTCAAGGGCGAGCGCTGGGAACTGTTCGGCGACGTGATCAGCGCCGACGCCGGCGGCTAGCCGCCTAGATATTTGACGGTCACAAGCCCCCTGCGAGATGATCGCAGGGGGCTTTTTGCTGCGCGCCGATTATGATCACGCGATTGCACAATCGAATGATGGTAAAGCCTGCTTACGCTTTGGCGCATGATGCGCTAGGCAGGAGGACGGCGATTTCGCCGCCGCTGCTTTAGTCCGCCGAAGGCCCTCGCCATGACCGACCGACGTCCCCTGCTCCGTGCGCTGTATGATGCCGCCGTCGCCGCCGCCCATCCGAATACAATTCTGGCGCCGCACTTGCGCCCCGCGCCCAAGGGACGCGTGATCTGCCTTGCCGCCGGCAAGGGCGCCGGCGCCATGGCCGCCGCGGCCGAGCGGCACTATCTCGACTCGCTCAAGCTGGCGCCGGAGCGCCTCGTCGGCATCGCCACCACGCGTCACGGCTACGGCGTTCCGACGCGCCGCATCCGCGTGCTCGAGGCCGGCCATCCCGTGCCTGACGAGGCTGGCCTGAAGGGCGCCGCCGACACGCTCGCGCTCGCGGGCGAGGCTGGCCCTGACGATCTGCTGCTGGTGCTGCTCACCGGCGGCGGCTCGGCGAACTGGATTGCGCCGGTGGACGGCATCAGCTTTGCGCAGAAGCAGGCGGTCAACAAGGCGCTGCTGCGCTCGGGCGCACCGATCGGCGAGATGAACGTCGTGCGCAAGCATCTGTCGCGGATCAAAGGCGGGCGGCTCGCGCGCGCCGGCAGGAACGCCGCCGAGATCGTGACGCTCGCGATCTCCGACGTGCCGCATGACGATCCCTCCGCGATCGCCTCCGGCCCCACCGTGCCCGATCCGACCACGCTGGCGGACGCGCGCGCGATCGTCGCAAAATACAAGCTCGACATCGAAGATGCGGTACGCCGCGCGCTCGACGATGCCAACAACGAGAGCTGCAAGCCGGGCGAGGCCGCGTTCGCGCGCGCCTCGTTCGAGCTGATCGCACGGCCCAAACAGTCGCTCGATGCCGCAGTGAAGCTTGCGAAGGAGGCCGGCTACGAGACGATCGATCTCGGCGCCGATCTCGAGGGCGAGGCGCGCGAGGTCGCGGCCGCGCACGCGAAGCTGGCGCTTCAGGCCCGTGCGCAAGGCAAGCGCGTTGCGATCCTCTCCGGCGGCGAGCTCACGGTGACCGTGCGCGGCAATGGGCGCGGCGGGCCGAACCAGGAATACGCGCTGGCGCTCGCCGCCCTGCTCAAAGACACGCCTGACATCTCGGCGCTCGCCGGTGACACCGACGGCGCCGATGGCGGCGCCGGCCATCCCACCGACCCCGCCGGCGCGCTGATCGACGCGTCGACCTTCGCGAAGATGAAGGCGCTCGCGCTTCAGCCGCAGGCCTATCTCGACAACAACGACGCGACGACGTTCTTCGAGGCAACGGGGGATCTGCTGCAGCCGGGCCCGACGCTGACCAATGTCAACGACATCAGGGTGATCCTCGTCGACTGATGCTGCCTGCCCGCGCGGGGGATCCCGCGCGGCCATAGTTAACGATGTCTGAGCCCGGCGCCCGCGATTCCGGTGGCTGCCGGCATCGTCCTTAACCTCGCGTTCGCCGCAGTTTCGGGAACATGCCCTGGAACCGGGCAAATCGTTGGGCTCATTCACCACCGCCTGCTCTAATCCGTGCTGGTCCGGGGACAACTCACATGGCGGATGGTGATCAGGAGGTCGCACGCATCGACCCGCTCGCGCTTGGCGAGTTGCTGGCCTGTGCCGCCAACAATCTGTGGCTCGGGATCATCCTCTTCGGCAGCGACCGCAAGGTCATTTTCTGCAATCCGCGCTACAGGGAGATGTACGCGCTCGCGCCCGAGCAGGTGCGCGCGGGCACGCCCGTCAGGAATCTGATCGAGCATCGGCTCAGCCTGGGCCTCAACATTCGTGGCGAAGCCGGCGCCTATGTCCGCGCCCGCACGGAAGGTGCGGTCGCCCGCGAGCAGACCGTCCAGCAATTCGCCGACGGAAGGATCATCGCCTACACCATCCATCCCCTGCCCGGCGGTGGCGGCATGGCGACCCACGAGGACATCACCGAGCGCGAAGAGCTCAGCGCGCGGCTGCAGGAACGCAATCTCCAGTTCGACATCGCGATCAACAACATGTCGCACGGGCTGTGCTTCTTCGACGCGGACCACCGGCTGCTGGTCTGCAATACGCATTACGTCGACATGTACGGCTTGCCGCCCGACCGCGTTCGTCCGGGCACGCCGCTCCAGGAGATCCTGGACCTGCGCTTCGAGGCCGGCAGCGTGCCGGCGATGACGCGAGCGGAATACGCCACATGGCGGACCGGCGTCGCCACCTCGGCGGAGGCGACCGACAGCATCGTCGAGATGCGGAACGGGCGCACCTTCAAGATCAGGCACCGGCCGATGCCGGACCTCGGCTGGGTCGCGACCCACGAGGACATCACCGAGCAGCGCAAGGCGGAGCTGCGGATCGCGCACATGGCGCATCACGATGCGCTGACGGACCTTGCCAACCGCGTGCTGCTCGGCCAGCGCCTCGAGCGGGCGCTGGAACAGGGCGGGATGTTCGCGGTCCATCACATCGACCTCGACAAGTTCAAGGCCGTCAACGACACGCTGGGCCACCGGGCCGGCGACATCCTGCTGCAGGATGTCGCCCGCCGCCTCAGGCAGCTGGCGCGCGACAGCGATACCATCGCGCGCATGGGCGGCGATGAATTCGTGATCCTGCAGACGCCGATTTCCGACCGGAGCGAGGCGGACGTGCTGGCGCGTGACGTCGTCGGCAGACTGAGCGAGCCGTTCGGGCTCGACGGACACCAGGCCATTACGAGCGCGAGCATCGGCATCGCCATTGCGCCGGACGACGGCGCGACGTCCGAGCAGCTCCTGCACAATGCCGACCTTGCGCTGTATCGCGCCAAGAGCGACGGCCGCGGCATGCATCGCTTCTTCGAGCCGGCCATGGACGAGGAGGCGCAAAGCCATCGTGCGCTGGAGCAGGATCTGCGCAACGGCCTTGCGGCGGGCGAGTTCGAGTTGCACTACCAGCCGATCGTGAAGACCGACGGCCGCGAGATCACCGGCTTCGAAGCCCTGATCCGCTGGCGCCACCCGCGGCGCGGGCTGGTCGCGCCGAGCAGCTTCATCCCGCTTGCGGAAGAGATCGGCCTGATCGTGCCGATCGGCGAATGGGTGATCCGGCAGGCCTGCGCCACCGCAAGCCGCTGGCCGAGCCATCTGCACGTCGCCGTCAACATCTCGGCGGTGCAGTTCCGCCAGGCGGGCCTGACGGAGGTGATCGTGGGGGCGCTGGCGGCCTCAGGCCTCGATCCGCGGCGGCTGGAGATCGAGATCACGGAAAGCGTCCTGCTGCAGGACCGGACTACGACGCTGGCGACGCTGCACCAGCTTCGCGCGCTCGGCATCAGGATCGCCATGGACGATTTCGGCACCGGCTATTCGTCACTGGCCTATCTGCAGTGCTTCCCCTTCGACAAGATCAAGATCGACCGGTCTTTCGTCAGCGGGGTCGAAAACGACGCGGGGTCTCTCAGCATCGTACGGGCGGTGGCGGCGCTGGCGCGCGGGATGGGCATGACGACCACGGCCGAGGGCGTCGAAACCGACGAACAGCGGGAGCGGATCGCGGCGGAGGGCTGCACGGAAATGCAGGGCTATCTGTTCAGCCGCCCCCTGCCCGCAGCAGAGATCGAGCGCCGCTTCCTGGGCGCGGACGCGCCGGCCCTGCCCGACCGGTTCGCCGCGGCGTAACCGGCGCCAACTTAAGTCCCTAGAATTCGTTGGCGATCTTCGAGAGCATCTCGATCAGGGCCTCGCGGTTGGCCTGCCCGAGCAGCTCGTTCAGCCGCGCCTCGTGCTTGGTGGCGACCAGCTTCTTGGCGCGGGTCAGCACCGCCTTGCCCTTGTCGGTCAGCACCAGGATGTGCGAGCGGCGGTCGTTGGTGGAGCGGATCCGCGCGCAAAGGTCGCGGCTTTCGAGATTGTCGAGCATGGCCACGAAATTCGGCCTGAGGATGCCGAGCGTGGAGGCGATCTCGGTCTGGTTACGGCCCGGGTTCTTCTCGACCAGCAGCAGCACCGAGAACTGCGCCGGCGTGAGCTGGAGCGAGGCCATGCAGCGCAAAAAGTTCTCGAACACCTTGAGCTGTGCCCGCTTCAGGACATAGCCGAGCTGCTCGGAGAGCTCGCCGAGCTGGAGGGCTTCGGCCTGCGGCTCGGAGGCGTCCTTGCGGACCTTGGCCGAGTCGGCCGGTTTTTCAGAAGACTTTTCAGCGGTTTTGGAAACGGTCATCGCCTCGTGCTCGTAATCCCGCTAAATTCGGGGCGGGTCGTTCCCCGCCCTTGATGTTATATTTGATAATTGTTATGGACCATATCAAATATCGTCAGCGTTTTTCAATGGCTGTGAGCGGACCGTCCACCACAATCGGGGGACCGGTCCTTAATCTTTAAGGGGGAGCGTCCGGTCTTGAATACCACCATCATGCTGTTCCTGCTGCAGGACGGCATCACCAATGGCGCAATCTATGCGCTGCTCGGGCTGGCGCTGGTGCTGGTGTTCGCCGTCACCCGCGTAATCCTGATTCCCCAGGGCGAATTCGTCACCTACGGCGCGCTGACCTATGCCTCGCTGGCCGCGGGACAGATGCCGGGCACCGCAAAGCTCGCGCTCGCGCTGGGCATCGGCGCCTTCGCCTTCGACCTGTTCGTCGCGCGCAAGGCGCTGCACGGCCGCCTGATCCTGCGCAGCCTCGTCACCAATGTCGTGCTGCCGGCCATCGTGCTGGCGTTGACCATCTACTTCGCCGCCCAGAAGCCGCCGGTGGCGATCAGCATCGCGCTGTCGCTGGTGATCGTGGCGATGATCGGCGTTTATCTCTACCGCGTCGCGTTCCAGCCGCTGGCGCACACCTCCGTGCTGGTGCTGCTGATCGCCTCCGTCGGCGTCCACCTCGCGCTGCAGGGACTGGGCCTGCTGTTCTTCGGCGCCGAAGGCCAGCGCGGACCTGCCGTGCTGTCCGGCGCGTTCACCGCAGGCTCGCTGCGCTTCACCGGCCAGAGCCTCACCGTCTACGGCATCACCATCGCCTTCATCGTCGGGCTCTGGCTGTTCTTCGGCCTGACGCTCTATGGCAAGGCGCTGCGCGCGACCGCCGTGAACCGGCTCGGCGCGCGGCTCGTCGGCATCCGCACCACGCTGTCGGGGCAGATCGCCTTCCTGCTGGCCTCCGTCATCGGCGCGCTGTCGGGCATCATGATCGTGCCGATCACGACGCTCTATTATGACAGCGGCTTCCTGATCGGCCTGAAGGGCTTTGTCGCCGCGATCATCGGCGGCCTCGTCAGCTATCCCCTCACCGCCGTCGCGGCGCTGGTGGTCGGCATCGTCGAGGCGTTCTCGTCCTTCTATGCCTCCAACTACAAGGAGGTGATCGTTTTCATGCTGCTGATCCCCGTGCTGCTGCTGCGCTCGCTCGCCGCGCCCGCGGTCGAGGAAGAGAAGGACTGAGGCCAAGATGCAGAGCCGGCTTCCCATCCTCATATTCGCGCTGGTCATGGCAGCGATCCCGTTCGTCCCGGGCATGCCCCCGTTCTGGATCGTGCTGCTCGACAATATCGGCCTCGCGGCCCTCGTCGCGATGGGCCTCGTGCTGCTGACCGGCGTCGGCGGCCTGACCTCGTTCGGACAAGCCGCTTTCGTCGGCTTCGGCGCCTACACCACGGCCGTGCTGTCGACGGGCTACGGCCTGTCGCCCTGGCTGACGCTGCCGCTGTCGCTCTTGGTCAGCGGATTGCTGGCGGTGCTGCTCGGCCTTGTCACCGTCCGCCTCTCCGGCCACTATCTGCCGCTCGGCACGCTGGCCTGGGGGCTGGGCCTGTTCTACCTCTTCAGCAAGCTGGAATTCCTGGGGAGAAACGACGGCATCTCGGCGATCCCGCCGCTGTCGATCGGCGCGTTCAAGATGCTCTCGCCCGGCTCGATCTATTACGCGATCTGGGTCGCCGTGATCCTTTCGGCCCTGCTCACGATGAACCTGCTGGACTCCCGCACCGGCCGCGCCATCCGCGCGCTGCGCCGCGGTCATGTCGCAGCCGAGGCGTTCGGCGTACACACGCCGCGGGCCAAGATGCTGGTGTTCATCCATGCCGCCGTGCTCGCCGGCCTCTCCGGCTGGCTCTACGCCCATCTTCAGCGCGCGGTGAACCCGACGCCGTTCGGCGCACAGGCCGGCATCGAGTATCTCTTCATCGCCGTGGTCGGCGGCGCCGGCTATGTCTGGGGCGGCGTGCTGGGCGCGGCGATCGTCGTGGTCCTGAAGGAAGTGCTGCAAAGCTATCTGCCGCTGATCCTGCCGGGCTCCGGCCAGGTCGAGACCATCGTGTTCGGCATCATGCTGGTGGCGCTGCTCCAGCTCGCGCCCGGCGGCCTCTGGCCCTGGCTGATCTCGTTCCTGCCCGAGCGTACCAGTGGCAAAAAGCCCGACACGTCGTTGAAGCTCGAAGGGCGCGTTCGCGCTGCAGGCCAGTCCGGCATTCTGCTCCAGGTGGAAAAAGCGCGAAAACAATTCGGCGGCGTGGTCGCGGTCAACAACGTCTCCTTCGACGTCCAGGCCCGCGAAATCGTTGCGCTGATCGGCCCGAACGGCGCCGGCAAGAGCACCACCTTCAACCTGATCACCGGCGTGCTGTCGGCCACATCAGGCTCGATTTCCGTGCTCGGCAACAAGGTCGACAAGGCGCCGCCGCAGGAGATCGTCAAGCTCGGCATCAGCAGGACCTTCCAGCATGTCAAGCTGGTGCCTGACATGACCGTGCTGGAGAACGTCGCGATCGGCGCCCATCTGCGCGGCCATTCGGGACCGATCTCCTCGATGCTGCGGCTCGACCGCGCTGATGAGGCCAAGCTGCTCGCCGAAGCGGCCCGCCAGATCGAGCGCGTCGGACTTGGCGAGCAGATGCATCAGCTCGCAGGCTCGCTCTCGCTCGGCCAGCAGAGGATCGTCGAGATCGCCCGCGCGCTCTGCGTCGACCCGATGCTGCTGCTGCTCGACGAGCCGGCCGCGGGCCTCCGCCACATGGAGAAGCAGCGGCTCGCCGCGCTGCTGCGGGAGCTGCGCGACGGCGGAATGTCCGTCCTTCTGGTCGAGCACGACATGGGCTTCGTGATGAACCTCGCCGACCGCATCGTGGTGCTCGATTTCGGCACCAAGATCGCGGAGGGCACGCCCGCCACGATCAAGACCAATCCCGAAGTGATCAAGGCCTATCTCGGAGTGGCCGCATGAGCGCGCTGTTGTCCGTCACCGACGCCCATGTCGCCTACGGCAAGGTCGAGGCCGTGCGCTCGGTCTCGCTCGAGGTCGGCCAGAACCAGATCGTCACCATCGTCGGTGCCAACGGCGCCGGCAAGACCACGCTGCTGTCGGCCATCATGGGCATCCTGCCGCTGAAAGGCCGCGTCACCTTTGCCGGCCAGGATCTGGCGCGGCTCGACATCGAGGACCGCGTCGCGATGGGCCTCGGCCTCGTCCCCGAGCACCGCGAATTGTTCGTGACCATGAATGTCGAGGACAATCTCGAGCTCGGCGCCTTCCGCATCGAGCGAAGCAAGGCGAAGGCCTCGATGGAGCGGGTCTACACGCTGTTTCCGCGGCTGAAGGAGCGGCGCAAGCAGTTCGCCGGCACGCTCTCCGGCGGCGAGCAGCAGATGCTCGCGATGGGCCGCGCGCTGATGGGCGAGCCGAAACTCCTGATGCTGGACGAGCCGAGCCTCGGCCTCGCCCCGATCATCGTCGCGGATATCTTCCGCATCGTCACCGAGCTGCGCGCCAGCGGCGTGTCCGTGCTGCTGGTCGAGCAGAACGCACAGGCCGCATTGAAGATCGCGGACCAGGCCTACGTGATGGAGCTCGGCGAGTTCGTGCTCAGTGGCAAGGCCAGCGACATCGCTGCGAACGAACGGGTGGCGGCGAGCTATCTCGGCTTCCAGCACGAAGGCGCGAGTGTGATCTGATTTCGCGAATGGTTCCTCTTCCCTTCTCCCCTTCTGGGAGAAGGTGGCGTAGGCGGCCTCGGGCCGCCGTTCTCAAGAACGCCGATGCTATGCATCGGCTATGGCGCCGGATGAGGGGTTCTCTCCACTCGCGAGACTGCGCGCGAGGATAGAACCCCTCACCCGGCTTCGATGCTTCGCGTCGAAGCCACCCTCTCCCACAAGGGGAGAGGGTGCATCGAACTCGTGGCGCTTGCTTCAGATCAGGCTCGAGCCGCCTTCTCCCCCTTCAACGCCGCGACCTCCGCCTCCAGCTCCGCAATTCTCGCGTCCCTCGCAGCCAGTGCGGCCGCCACATCCGGCGCATCGAATTTCTGCGGGATGTGCTGCGGGCAGTTGGTGTCCCAGGCGGTGATCTTGAACAGGATCACCTGCTCCGGCCGGGCGCGGTAGCCTTTCGGCATCAATGACTCCGTCAGCGCCTCGTCGTCCTCGACCACGCGCGCCTCGCCCCAGATCTTCACGCGGCGACGATGGGCGTAGTCCATGACGAAGATGTAGGCCTTGGGATTCTCCGACAGATTGCCCTGGGTGAGATATTGCTGGTTGCCGGCAAAGTCGGTGAAGGCGAGCGTCTGCTTGTCCAACACCTTGAGAAAGCCCTTGGGACCGCCGCGGTGCTGGATATAGGGCTGACCATCCGCCGAAGCGGTGGCGAAGTAAAAACTGTTGGCATCGGCGAGGAAGGCTTCGAGGTTTTCGTCGACCTCGGTGCGCCAGCCGCGCTGCTCGGCCCTCGCATAGGCCTCGCGTGAACCCTTGCGCGCCTGGATGGCCTTCACCGCGGGCGAGAAGGCAACGTCGCTGGGATAGGTGTGTACGTCCGACATCGGAACGACTCCTTGAGATTCCGGCGCATCTCTGCGTCTTTCGCTCGTTAAAATGGACCTTCCGGCGATCAAAACAATCTGACCCCTTGACAGTTCATCATTGCAATATATGCAATAATGCCATGGACCGCCTGGACGCCATGCACGTCTTCGTCACCGTCGCCGATCTGCGCGGCTTTGCGCCGGCAGCGCGAAAACTGCGGCTGTCGCCTTCGGCGGTGACGCGGCTGATTGCCGCGCTGGAGGAGCATCTCGGCGCGCGGCTGCTGCAGCGGACCACGCGGCAGGTGACGCTGACCGACGTCGGCACGCGCTATCTCGAGCGCGCGCGGCGGATCCTCGCCGATGTCGAGGAGGCCGAGGGCTCCGCACAAGAGGAGCGTAACCGGCCGAGCGGCCGCCTGGTGGTCTCGGCCCCGGTCGGCTTCGGCCGGCTGCATGTCGGACCGGTCATGACGGCCTATCTCAAGCGCTATCCCGAGGTCGCCGGCGAACTCAGGCTCTCGGACAACCTCGTCAATCTCGTCGAGGACGCCGTCGACGTCGCGGTGCGGATCGGCCATCTCGCCGATTCCTCGCTGGTGGCGCGCCAGGTCGGCGAGATGCGGCGGATCGTGGTGGCCGCGCCCGGCTATCTCAAGCGCCATGGCGAGCCGAAGACGCCCGAAGCGCTGCGCGAGCACCAGACCATCCAGTTCGGCCCCACGACCGAATGGCGCTTCCCGCATGACGGCCGCGACATCGAGGTGACGCCGTCGCCCCGCTTCATCAGCAACAGCGCCGACGCAGCGCTGCAATATGCCGAGGCCGGCGGCGGCGTGACGCGGGTGCTGGCCTATCAGGCCGCCGAGGGTCTGAAGCGCGGGCGCCTGAAGATCGTGCTGGCGAAGTACCAGCAGCCGGCGCTGCCGATCCATATCGTCTACCCGACCTCGCGCCTGCTCTCGGCCAAGGTGCGCGCGTTCGTCGATCTCGTGGTGGAGACGACGGAATGGAGGTTTGGGTAGGTACGTGTCCCGGACGCGCTGCAGCGTGCAACGCTGCTGCGCAGAGCCGGGACCCAGAAGGCGGCACGGCATCATGTCGAGACATGGGTCTCGGCTCTGCGGAGCGGCACTTCGCGCCGCACCGCGTCCGGGACACGGAGAAGGCGGGGATCACCCCTTCTTCGGTACCACGCGGAACGTCCCGCTTGCGCGCGCGATCACGACATCGTCGGCCTTGATCAGGCACTGCGCGAAGCAGATCGTCTTGCCGGTCTTGATCACGTCGCTCTCGATCGAACACCACTGGCCGATCTCGGCGGAGCCGACGAAATCGACCGAGAGCGAGACCGTCACGAACGACGTGGTCCAACCCGTCGCCTGAGCGCAGCTATAGCCCATGGCGTTGTCGGCGAGCGCCGTGATGAGGCCGCCATGGATCAGCCCGCGGCCGTTGGTATGCGGCTTCGCCAGCCGGAGGCCGATGATGACGGCCTTGTCGGTCTTCCTTGAGTAAAGCGGCTCCCAGGGCTCGGTGAGAGGGCTCTTGCGAAACAGCGGCTCGAAGCCGTCGGGAATGTCGGGGGAGGTCATGAATATCTCGCGTTGCCGTGTCGCCAGCATTGAACGCGATATGGATGACGGTTTCACCGCCTACAAAGTTTTAAACGGGATTTGCGCGGGTGTTTGAAATGGATGGCGCCGCGATGACAGGGCCGTAGGGTGGGTTAGCCGAAGGCGTAACCCACCACTGTCTATATCCGCGGAAGCAGAAGAGGTGGGTTACGCCGCGCGACTGCGCTTCGCGCCGCCGCGCGGCTAACCCACCCTACGGCACCGTCTCTACGGTACCGTCTTAAAACGGCAGCCCCACGTAATTCTCCGACAGCGACGTCATTGCGGCCTGCGACTGCGTGACGTAGTCGAGCTCGGCGAGCTGGATGCGCGCGCCGATGGTGCCGGTGTCGGGGAATTTGTGCAGCATCGAGGTCATCCACCAGGAGAAGCGCACGGCCTTCCAGACGCGGGCCAGCGCCGTGGTGGAATAGGCGTCGATGCCGGCGCTGGATTTCTCGTCGTAGAATTCGCGCAGCGCGCTCGACAGGTAATGCGCGTCGCTGGCGGCAAGGTTCAGGCCCTTGGCGCCGGTCGGCGGCACGATGTGGGCGGCGTCGCCGCACAGGAACATCCGGCCGAAACGCATCGGCTCGGCAACGAAGCTGCGCAAGGGTGCGATGCTCTTCTCGATCGAGGGACCCGTCACGAGGCTGTCCGCCGCCTCCTGATCGAGCCGGCTCTTCAATTCGTCCCAGAAGCGCTCATCGGGCCACTGGTCGACATGGTCGTCGAGCGGACACTGCACATAGTAGCGGCTGCGTTTGGTCGAGCGCATGGTGCAGAGCGCAAAGCCGCGGGCGTGATTGGAGTAGATCAGCTCATGGCTGACCGGCGGGGTGTCCGACAAAATGCCGAGCCAGCCGAACGGATAGACCCGCTCGAACTCCTCGATGGCCGTGGCCGGGACGCTGGCGCGGCTGACGCCGTGGAAACCGTCGCAGCCGGCGATGAAATCGCAATCGAGCGTGTGGGTGACGCCGTCCTTGACCCAGGTTACGCGCGGGTGACTGCCGTCGAAATCATGCGGCTGCACGTCCTTGGCCTCGTAGACGGACGTGAGGCCCGCCGCCTTGCGCGCATTCATCAGGTCGAGCGTGACCTCGGTCTGGCCGTAGATCATGACCGTCTTGCCGGTCGCAGCCTTCATGTCGATACGGTGACGGCGGCCGGAAAAGGCGAGCTCGATGCCTTCATGCAGCAGGCCTTCGGCATGCGCCCGCGCGCTCGCGCCGATCTGGTCGAGCAGCGCGACGGTCCCCTCCTCGAGCAGGCCGGCGCGGATGCGGCCGAGCACGTAGTCCGGGCTCTGCCGCTCCAGAATGACATTGTCGATGCCGTAGGCGTGCAGCAGTTGCCCTAGCAACAATCCGGCCGGCCCGGCCCCGATGATTGCGACTTTTGTCCGCAATACTTGCTCCTCCCGATTTTGTAGGGTGCGGCGCGGACGCGCTTGTCGCGTCGATCCGCAGTCGATAATTATATCATATAACGGTTGGGCAAAAAGGGGAGAGCGCGTCGCCGCCGCAGCGCGACAAATCCATGCAACATGGCTGACGTAGACGAGGCGCCAGTTCCGGCTTGAACACGCCGGCCAATTATATAACATGTTAATTAATGAGACCGGGCCATCGAAGCCCGCCGTCGACAACAAGGAGAGACGCGTGATGAGAAAAGCCTGTCTGGCTTTGCTACTGGCAGCAAGCGTGAGCCCTGCGTTCGCGCAGGACAAGACCTTCGACCTGAAGATCTCGCACTGGGTGCCCGCCTCGCATCCGCTGCAAAAATCGCTGGAAGACTGGGCGGCCGCGGTGAACAAGGATTCCGGCGGCACCATCACGGGCAAGGTGTTTCCGGCCCAGCAGATGGGCAAGGCGTTCGACCATTACGACATGGCGCGCGACGGCATCGCCGACGTGACCTACGTCAATCCCGGCTACCAGCCCGGCCGCTTCCCGATCGTCGGCGCCGGCGAATTGCCGTTCCTGATCTCCGACGCCAAGGGCGGCTCGATGGGGCTGGACGCCTGGTATCGCAAATATGCCGAGAAGGAGATGAAGGACGTCAAATACTGCCTCGCCTTCGTCCACTCGCCCTCCTCCTTCCATTCCAAGACCAAGAAGATCGTGGCGCCCGAGGACGTGAAGGGCCTGAAGATTCGTCCCGCCCACGCCACCATGGCCAACTTCGTCACCTCGCTTGGCGGCACCAATGTGCAGTCGTCCGCACCCGAAGTCCGCGACATCATCGAACGCGGCGTCGCCGACGGCGTCACCTTCCCCTGGGGCTCCCTGGTGCTGTTCGGCATCGACAAGGTGACCAAGTACGACATGGAGGCGCCGCTCTACACCACGACCTTCGTGTTCGTGATCAACAAGGACAAGTACAATGCGATGTCCGACAAGCAGAAGGCCGCGATCGACAAGAACTGCACGGTCGAGATGGCGGGCGTGGTCGGCGAGCACTGGGGCAAGTTCGAGGACGCCGGCATCGACAAGGTGAAGGCGGAAGAAGGCCACGAGGTCTACAAGCTGACGCCCGAACAGACCGCGGCCTGGAAGAAAGCCGCCGAGCCGCTGGTCAAGACCTGGTCCGACGGCGCCAAGAAGGCCGGCGCCGATCCGGACGTCGCGCTCGCGGAGCTCAAGGCCTCGCTGAAGAAGTACAACGCGCTGGCGGAGTGAGGCCAAGCTGCGGCCGCGCACTCGCTGCACCTCTCCCGCTTGCGGGAGAGGGAGCGCAGCACCGTCGCGGATGCAACCCGTACTTATCTTGAATAGGATCCCCCCATGAAGCGCGCCTGGATGGATCGCGTGATCGATACGATCGAATGGATCGCGGCCGGCTTCGTCGGCATCGTCGCGCTCGACATCTTCCTGTCGGTGCTGCTGCGCAACACGCTGAACTATTCGATCCCCGATAGCTTCGACATCGGCCGCATGCTGCTCGGCATCCTGATCTTCTGGGGCATCGCCGCGACCTCCTATCGCGGCACGCACATCACGGTCGATCTCGTCTGGGGCAATGTCGGGCCGCGCTATCAGCGCTGGATCGACGTGTTCGCGACGCTCGTGTTGCTGTTCGTGGTGACCGTGCAAACCTGGACGCTGTTCGACAAGGTGCGCGGCACCTACAACGACAACGTCCAGACCTTCGACATGCATATGCCGACCTGGCCGTTCTTCGCGATCGCCTGGATCGGCGACGTCTCGGCCGTGCTGCTGATCGCGATCCGCACCTACCGGCTGATCTTCCATCCCGAAGAGATGCACGACCCCAAGCTGAAGGCGACGGAGTAATCATGAGCACCGATGCCGTCGCCGTTCTCGGCTTCGTTTCACTGTTCGCGCTGATGCTGCTGCGCGTGCCCGTCGGCATGGCCATGGGCCTCGTCGGCGTCTCCGGTTTCTCCTATCTCGTCGGCGCGACGCCGGCGCTGAAGCTGGTCGGCCAGACCTCGATGCGCACGGTCACCGACTACACGTTCGGCGTCATCCCGATGTTCCTGCTGATGGGGTCCTTCGTCTCCAATTCCGGCATGAGCCGCGAGCTGTTCCGCGCCGCCAACGGCTTTGTCGGACACTTGCGCGGCGGGCTCGGCATTGCGACCGTCGGCGCCTGTGGCGGTTTTGCCGCGATCTGCGGCTCGTCGGTGGCGACCGCCGCGACCTTCTCTGCGGTCGCCTATCCCGAGATGCGCCGCTTCGGCTACCCGCAATCCTTTGCGACCGGCGTGATCGCCGCCGGCGGCACGCTGGGCGCGATGCTGCCGCCCTCCACCGTGCTCGCGGTCTACGGCATCATCACCGAGCAGGACATCGGCAAACTATTCATCGCCGGCATCATCCCGGGCCTGCTGGCGATGACCATGTACATGATCACGATCTTCCTGATCGGCTATTTCCGGCCCGACTTCCTGCCCAAGGGCAAGGTGCTGCCGTGGCGCGAGCGCTTTGCCGGACTGAAGGATATCTGGGCGCCGGTGCTGCTGTTCGTGTTCGTGATCGGCGGCCTCTACGGCCTGCCCTATCTGCCGCGCTTCACGCCGACGGAAGCCGGCGGCGTCGGCGCCGCGGGCGCCTTCATCATCGGCGTGCTAACGGGACGGCTCGACCGCGAGAAGATCCTGGCCTCGCTGCTCCAGGCGACGCGCACCGCGGCCGCCGTCTTCACCGTGCTGATCGGCGCGCTGATCTTCGGCTATTTCCTCACGGTGACGCAGACGCCGCAGAAGGTAACCGAGTTCCTCACCGGCCTCGGCCTCGGCTCCTACGGCGTGCTGGCGCTGATCATGGTGATGTATCTCGTGCTCGGCTGCCTGATGGACGCGATGGCGATGATCATCCTGACCGTGCCGATCATCTTCCCCGTGATCACGCATCTCGGCTTCGACCCAATCTGGTTCGGCGTCATCATCGTCATGACGGTCGAGCTCGGCCTGATTCACCCTCCTGTGGGGATGAACGTCTTCGTCATCAAGAGCGTGGTGAAGGATGTCTCCTTCTCCACCATCTTCAAGGGCGTGATCCCGTTCGTGGCGACCGACCTCGTGCGCCTCGTGATCCTGATCGCCTTCCCGCTGCTGGCGACGTGGCTGCCGACGCGGATGATGGCGCATTGACGAGGTGGAGCGATGACCACGCCGACGCTAGAGACCAGATACGTCTTCACCATCACCGCTAAAATCGGCGACGTCGTCACCGCCGGTGAGACCGGCATCGGCGTTCGCCGCATCATCCCGATCATCGGCGGCGAGGTGACGGGCGCGGTCACCGGCCGTGTGCTGCCGTTCGGCGCCGACTTCCAGACCATCCGTCCCAACGAGCTGATCGATCTCGAGGCGAAATACGCCTTCGAGACCGACGACGGCGCCACTGTCTATGTCGAGAACAAGGGCCTACGCTTCGGCCCGGTCGAACTGTTGCAGAAACTCAAACGCGGCGAGCCGGTCGACCCCAAGCTGATCTATTTCCGCACCGTGCCGAAGTTCGAGACCGGGCACGAGAACTACCGCTGGCTGATGCAGCACATCTTTGTCGGCTCAGCCGCGCGGCATGCGGATCGCGTGGTGATCGACGTGCATCAGGTAATGTGAACGGTCGGGCTGCTTTTCAACGCTCCACGCTTGTCGTCCCGGCGCCCAATTTGGAGCGCCTAAACTGGCCGGGGCTCTGCTCCCCACCTTGACTCCCCCGAAATTCGTTATAGAATATAACTATTCTGATAAGGACGCAAATGACACAGGGAAACGCCGAGACCGCTGACGCGGGCGCCTCCGGGCTTTTGAGGATCGAACGGGCGGACCGGGTCCTGACCGTGGGCCTGAACCGGCCGGCGAAACGCAATGCGCTTAACGACGGCATCATCCTGGAAATCGGCGAGTGCTTTGCCTCCCTGCCCGAGGATATCGGCGCGGTCGTCATCCACGGCATCGGCGACCATTTCTCCAGCGGCCTCGACCTCTCCGAGCTGACCGAGCATGACGCGACCGGCGGCCTGCTCCATTCCCAGATGTGGCACCGGGTGTTCGACCGCATCCAGTACAGCCGCGTGCCCGTGATCGCAGCCCTCAGGGGCGCCGTGATCGGCGGCGGGCTGGAGCTTGCCTGCTCGGCGCATATCCGCGTCGCCGAACCCTCGACCTATTTCGCGCTGCCGGAGGGGCAGCGCGGCATCTTCGTCGGCGGCGGCGGCTCGGTGCGGCTGCCGCGGCTGATCGGCGTCGCCAGGATGATGGACATGATGCTGACGGGCCGCGTCTACAGCGCGACTGAAGGCGCCTCCTACGGCTTTGCGCAATATCTGACGGAGACCGGCAACGGGCTCGGCAAGGCGCTGGAGCTTGCGACCAAGATCGCCTCCAACGCGCCACTGACGAATTTCGCCGTGCTCCAGGCGCTTCCGATGATCGCGGAAGCCAATCCGCAGACCGGCCTCCTGATGGAATCGCTGATGGCGACCGTCGCGCAGAGCGATAAAGAGGCCAAGCGCAGGATCCGCGAATTCCTCGAACACAAGACCGCAAAGGTGAAGCCGAAATCATGAGCGCGCAGCCGTCCTCTTCCAGCACGGAGCGCGGCGCGAGCACTTTCCCGCTGCGGCCCATTTCGTTCGGCGATCCCGTCGTCAACATCGAGCGTCGCGACGACGGCACGATCTACCTGCGGCCCCAACAGCCGCTCGGCGATTATCCCGTCCGCATCACCGACCGCCTGCATCACTGGGCGGCGACGACGCCTGACCGCGTCTTCATGGCGGAACGCGAAGGCGGCCGCGGCTGGCGCAAGATCACTTACGCCGAGCTGCTCACCGCCAGCCGGCACATCGCGTCAGGCCTGATTGCACGCGGCCTATCGGCGGAGCGGCCAGTCGTGATCCTCTCCGGCAACTCGATCGACCACGCATTGCTGGCGTTCGGCGCATATTATGCCGGCATTCCGTTCTGCCCGGTGTCGCCGGCCTATTCGCTGGTGTCGAAGGATTACGGCAAGCTCTCTTACCTGATGAAGCTGCTGACGCCTGGCCTCGTCTTCGCCGAGGATGCCGACAAATTCTCGGACGCGCTCGCCGCCAACGTGTCGCTCGGCACCGAGATCGCCGCGTCCTACGGCAGCGTCCCGGGCCGCGACGTCACGCTGCTCGCCGACCTCATGGCGACGCCGATCCACGCCGATCTCGACGAGGTGCACAACAGGATCGGTCCCGATACCATCGCAAAATTCCTGCTGACCTCGGGCTCGACCGGCAATCCCAAGGCGGTCATCAACACCCAGCGCATGATCTGCGCCAACCAGGTGATGCTGCGCGAGACGCTCGCCTTCCTCAAGGACGAGCCACCCGTCATCATCGACTGGCTGCCCTGGAATCACACTTTTGGCGGCAATCACAATATCGGGCTGACGCTCTACAACGGCGGCTCGATGTATCTGGACGCCGGCAAGCCGATGCCCGGCGGCATCGAGGAGACCGTGCGCAATCTCCAGGAGATTTCGCCGACGGTCTATTTCAACGTGCCCAAGGGCTATGAATCGCTGCTGCCCTATTTGCGCGACGACCAGGGCCTGCGCGCAAGGTTCTTCGACCGGCTGCACGCGATGTTCTTCTCGGGTGCGGCGCTGTCGCCCTTCATCTGGGACAGCCTCGACGAGCTCGCGGTGAAGGAAAAAGGCTACCGCGTGCCGATGCTGACCGGCCTCGGGGCGACCGAGACCGCGCCGTTCTTCATGTCGGTCAATCCGCGTACCAGCCGCTCCGGCCATGTCGGCCTGCCCGTATCAGGCAACGATGCCAAGCTGGTTCCGAACAACGGCAAGCTGGAAGTGCGCGCCAAGGGGCCGAACGTGATGCCCGGCTACTGGCGCCAACCCGACATCAGCGCGAAATCCTTCGACGAGGAGGGATTTTACAAGATGGGGGATGCGCTCAAGCCCGCCGATCCTGACGATCTTAACGCCGGATTCGATTTCGACGGCCGTGTCGGTGAAGACTTCAAGCTCGCGAGCGGCACCTGGGTCAGCGTCGGCCCGCTGCGCGCGCGGCTCACGGCGGCCTGCGCCCCGCTGGTGCGCGACGTCGTCATCGCCGGCATCAACCGCGACGAAGTCTCCGCGCTCGTCGTGCTCGACCTCGACGGCTGCCGCCTGATCAACCCGACGCTGCCGAGCGACGATCTCGTCGTCGCGACGCGCGACCGGCTGGTGCGCGAGGCGTTTCGCGAGCGCCTGACCCGCTTCCTCAGCCAAGCCACCGGCTCGTCGACCCGGATCACGCGCGCGATCCTGATGGACACGCCGCTCTCGATCGACAAGGGCGAGGTCACCGACAAGGGCTCGATCAACCAGCGCGCCGTGCTGGAACATCGCGCCGCATTGATCGACGAGCTCTACGCTGCCAATCCGTCCGACCGTGTGATATCGGTCGGGTAAGAAATCATCGCTACAGGAGAACGCCATGTTGTTGAAGGATCAGGCAGCCATCGTCACCGGCGGCGCATCAGGGCTGGGCGCTGCCACCGCGCGAAAACTGGCGGCGCAGGGCGCCAAGGTCGCGGTGTGCGACCTCAACGCCAAGCTCGCCGAAACCGTTGCCGCCGAGATCAAGGGCGTGGCGATCACCTGCGACGTCTCCGACGCCGCCTCCGCTGAAGCCGCGATCGCGCAGGCGACCAAGGCCCATGGCCCGGCGCGCGTGCTGGTCAACTGCGCCGGCATCGGTGTGGCCAAGCGCGTCGTCGGCCGCGACGGCCCGATGGCGCTCGCCGATTTCGACAAGGTGATCAAGGTCAATCTGATCGGCACCTTCAACATGCTGCGCCTTGCCGCCACCGAGATGTCCAAGCTCGAGCCGCAGGCGAGCGGCGAGCGCGGCGTCATCATCAACACGGCGTCCGTCGCGGCCTATGACGGCCAGATCGGCCAGTCGGCCTATTCGGCCTCCAAGGGCGGCATCGTCGGCATGACGCTGCCGATCGCGCGCGAGCTCGCGCAGTTCGGCGTCCGCGTGCTGACCATCGCACCCGGCCTGTTCCTCACGCCGCTGCTCGCGAACCTGCCGCAGGAAGCCCAGGATTCGCTCGCCGCCGCGATCCCCTTCCCGCGCCGGCTCGGCCACGCCGACGAGTTCGCCGCGCTCGCGCTGCACATGGTCGAGAACTCGTACCTGAACGGCGAAGTAGTGCGCCTCGACGGCTCGCTGCGCATGGCGCCCAAGTAAGGACGCGCGACGCATGTTCGTGAACCGGCGCGACGTACAGATCCAGTGGGGCGATTGCGACCCCGCCAACATCGTCTATTACCCGCGCTATTTCGCGATGTTCGACGACTCGACGTCGACCTTGTTCGAGGTCGCCGGGTTCTCCAAGCAGGACCTGGTCCGCAAATACGGCCTGGTGGGCATCCCCATGGTCGACACGCGGTCCAAGTTCTACATCCCCTCGACCTATGGCGACTGGATCACCATCGAGACGAAGATCGAGAGCATCAAGCGCTCGAGCTTCGAGGTGAAGCACAACGTCTACAAGGGCGATGCGCTGGCGATCGAGGGTTTCGAGACCCGCGTCCTCGTCGGCCGCGATCCCGCCAATCCCGAGAAGCTGAAATCGGCACCATTCCCGGCGGAAATGGTCGCCAAATTCACGGGAAGCTAAATCGCCGCATCGCCAAAAGAGGGGGCTGAATTACCCCCCGATTTCTGCTTTCAAAGAACACATAAAGGGAGGAATAGATGAAACGCTTTTACCTGACCGCGGCCATCACTGCCGCGACACTTGCCCTGCCGGCGCTGCCCGCATTGGCCCAGACCAGCGAAATCACCATTGGCATCACCACCACGACGACCGGCCCGGGCGCAGCTCTCGGCATCCCCGAGCGCAATGCGCTGGAATTCGTGCCGAAGGAAATCGGCGGCGTGCCGCTGAAGGTGATCGTGCTCGACGACGGCGGCGATCCCACCACCGCGACCACCAACGCCCGCCGCTTCGTGACCGAATCCAAGGCCGACATCATCATGGGTTCGGCGCTGACCCCGCCGACGATCGCGGTCTCCAACGTCGCCAATGAAGCCGGCATTCCGCATTTCGGCCTCGCGCCGTTCCCGATCACGCCGGAGCGAATGAAGTGGTCGGTGGCGATGCCGCAACCGATCCCGATCGTGGGCAAGGTGCTGTACGACCACATGAAGTCGAAGGGCATCAAGACCCTCGGCTATATCGGCTATTCCGACTCCTATGGCGACCTCTGGTTCAACGATTTGAAGGCACAGGCCGTGCCGATGGGCATGACCATCGTCGACGAGGAGCGCTTCGCCCGTCCCGATACGTCGGTGACCGGACAGGTGCTCAAGCTCGTCGCCGCCAATCCCGACGCGATCCTGGTCGGCGCGTCCGGCACCGCGGCCGCACTGCCCCAGACAGAGCTGCGCGAGCGTGGCTATCAGGGCCTGATTTACCAGACCCACGGCGCTGCCAGCATGGACTTCATCCGCATCGCCGGCAAAGCGGCGGAAGGCGTGCTGATGGCCTCCGGTCCCGTGATGGATCCCGAGGACCAGCCGGACGAGGCCGCCACCAAGAAGCCGGGCCTCGCGCTCAACACGGCCTATGAAGCCAAGTACGGCCCGAACAGCCGCAGCCAGTTCGCCGGTCATTCCTATGACGCGTTCGAGATCCTCAAGCGCATCATTCCGGCGGCACTAAAGACGGCCAAGCCCGGCACGCCGGAATTCCGCGAAGCCATCCGCCAGGCGCTGCTGTCGGAGAGGGAACTGGCGGCGAGCCAGGGCGTCTACAACTTCACCGAAAAGGACCGCTACGGCCTCGACGAGCGCTCGCGCATCCTGCTGACGGTGAAGAACGGCAAGTACACGCTGGTGAAATAGACACAGCGAAAGTTTCGAGACGACGAGAGCCGGCCCATCGGGCCGGCTCTTTTGTTTGGTTTGAGACTAGCGCTCGTGAAGTTGCATCGAGTTAAGCCAACAGCAGCGCTCTCTCCCTTCCCTCCCCCCTTGTGGGGGAGGGAACGTACCGCCGCCGAGGCGCTAGCCGAGACTCATCGAGACTCACGCCGCCTGCCGCAGCGGGGTCCAGGCGAACTCGGGATAGTAATTGTCCATCATGCGGTCGACATAGGCGGTGAGGTTCGGAAATCCCTCCGCGCGTTGGCGCAAGGCCGATTCGAAGAACGGCGTCAGGATCCCGGCGAGCGCACCGAAGGCGGTGGCATCGACGCCGCAGGGCTTGTTGCCCATCAGATACGCCTTGTCGCCGAGTTGCACCGACAGCGCAAACAACGAACGCACGGCCAGGTCGACATCGTCATCGGGCCCATGGCGACCGAGGCCGGAGAGCAGATAGTTCTCGGCGACGCGGAATTGCGCGTCCTCGCGCAGCTTCTCGCGGTTGTGCTCGGGTGCGCCGTCGAAGAAATGCGAAGGGCCCTTGGCGAAATTGACCGGATCGACCCAGCGCGCGCCGACCAGCGCCCAATAGACGTGATGCTCGATCATCCGCTCGAACGCCCAGGCCTGCGCGCGCTCGGCCTGCGACAGGCCGGCGTCGAAATCGAAGCCGTAGCGGCGCTCGATATGCGCGCGGATGAAGGTGGAATCGGCCACCGCCTCGCCGCCGTCGTCGATGAACGGCAGCTGTCCCTTCGGCGAAGCGGGCGGCATCGCGCGCTCCTTCCGGTAGGGCAATCCCGCCATCTTGAGCTGCACCTCCGTCTTGGTGACGAAGGGGCTGATTTCCGGCAGGCCGAAGCCAGTGCCAAAGCCGTAAAGCGTGATCATGAAAGCTCTCCTGAACCTGCCAAACTTGATGGAACCTAGCGACCGGCTGCTGCCACCATGGTGGCAGCAGCCGTGATATCTTCTGCGAAACGGGCCCCCCGCCAGGCGCGGCCCATGACGTGACGGACCAGCGCGTCCGCAGCCTGGACCAGCGAGCGAGCAACCACGCTCGCCAGCGCAAAGCGGAGGTCGACGGCCATGAGATCGAGTGAAACGAGGCGGCTGAACGCCCAAGCTTGCCACATCTGGGCGCGCCACAGCGGAACGGCCGGGCCGAAATGGGTTGGGATGATCATGGACAAATCCTCTTCAGTCGATGTGTTGTCTCGGTATAGAACTCCCCTGCTGCCAACATCCTGTCAGCAGCCGCGCGCCGCCTTCTAAAAAGACCAGCGACAAGAGAACCGTCATGAGACGCGCCGACCGGCTGTTTCAAATCATCCAGGTGCTGAGGCGCACGCGTAAGCCGCTGACGGCGGACGCCATCGCGGCCGAGCTCGAAACCTCGAAGCGCACGATCTATCGCGACATCGCGACGCTGATCGGCCAGCGCGTGCCGATCCGCGGTGAAGCCGGCATGGGCTACATCCTGGAGAAAGGTTTCGACCTTCCGCCTCTCATGCTGACCCCCGACGAGATCGAGGCGGCGGTGCTGGGCGCGCAATGGGTCGCGGGCCATGCCGACTCCGCGCTGGCGCGCGCCGCCGAAGATCTGATGGCCAAGATCGCCGACACCGTGCCCGAGCGCCTGCGGCCCTTCGTGCTGGAGCCCGCGAGCCGCGCGCGGCCGAGCTGGAACAGGGAGCCGGACCGTCTGGACATGGTGCGCACGCGCACCCAGATCCACGAAGGCAAGAAGATCATGCTGCGCTATCGCGACGAGCAGGGCCGCGCCAGCGAGCGCATGATCTGGCCGATTTCGGTCGGCTATCTCGAAGCCGTGCGCCTGCTCGCGGCCTGGTGCGAGCTGCGCGGCGATTTCCGCAGCTTCCGCACCGACCGCGTGGTCGATGCGAACTATCTCGACGAGAGATATCCGGAGCGGCGCGACGTGCTGCGCGCAAGATGGCGGCAGAGCCTGGTCTGGGGCCCGCCCAAGGATACGTGATGATGGCGGAAGCAATCGATCTCTCGACCTTCTGCCAGAGTTGCGGCGCCTGCTGCGGCTATTCGCAGAACTGGCCGCGCTTTTCGATCGAGAGCGACGAAGAGCTTGCCGCGATTCCGCAAGCGCTGATCAACGACCGCCAATCCGGCATGCGTTGCGAGGGCGATCGCTGCTCGGCGTTACAGGGGGACATCGGAAAAGCGACCGCGTGCGGCATCTATGCGGTGCGGCCGGAGGTGTGCCGCACCTGCATGCCGGGCGACGCCGAATGCGCGATGGCGCGACGGAAGTTTGGTTTGCCGGCGATCGAAGCTACTTAAGCAGGAACGGCTTCGCTGATTTCGTCGTCGATCTCGTCGTCCAGCGGTGCGAGCACCGAGAGCGGCTTGGTCGACAGCGTGATCGGCTTGCGGCCACCCGATAGCGGCGGCGAGGATTTCGCCGTGCGCTCGCGCGACAGCGCGTAGAGCGTGGAACCGACGCGGCCACCATTCTCGATCAGGTCACGCTCGCTGCAGCTTGCTGCGATCGCAACCGCCAGCGAGTGCAGATGGCTGCGGCGATAGCAAAACAGCGCCAGCCTGGCGCGCGCGTCAGGGGAAACACTCTCAACCAGCCTCGGCAGGCCACTCTCGCTGGCGCGATACATCTCGCCAAGGAGTTCGTCGCGGACCGGGCAGAAATCGCTTTCAAAGGCGTCGCGGCTTGAAAACATTGCAGTTCTCCCTCGTGAGGGGAAGATGCAGCGCAATTCTCTAATGAAAGGTTAACCACGCTGCCCGGTAGTCACCCGGGGTTCCTTGCGCCCTGGCCGCGAATCGGAGGCGCCGAGCGGGCAGCCCTGCGGCCATCCTTCGAGACGCCGCCTTCGGCGGGCCCTCAGGATGAGGTTTTGATTCGCGGCGAAATCCCGGAACCCTCATGGTGAGGAGCGCCGCCTTACGGCGCGTCTCGAACCATGCAGGCCGAGCACGCAGCCAAGCGTCGCCGGCGTCAGTTCGCCGCCATGAAGATGGAAAGGCCAAAGCCGGTGAGATGGTGCAGCGCCTGATCGACGCCGATCAGGGTCCAGAACCAGGGATGCGCAAGGTCGACACCGAAATTGGCCGAGACCAACCCCTTGGCGCGGTCGATCGTGATGTGGATCAAGAAGTCGATGAACGCCACGAACCAGAATTTCGGCGCGACGATCAGGATCAGCGGCAACGCAACCGCGAGGTGAATCAGGCAGTGGACGAGCAGCGGCAGGGCCCAGCCGTGCTTCTGGTCCTTGCCATGCGCCATCCAGGCGGTCTGGAGGACGAAATCGGCGATGATGTGCTTGAAGGTGAGCAGCAGCATCCAGCCAATGAGCGCTTCGACCGGAACCGCCGATGACATGGGTGGAAACGACAAGCTGACGCCCTCATTGACGTGACAAGAAAAATTGGAGCGTTCAGCGCAACTTCTTCTTGGACCCGTCAAATCGCCGGGACCTGCGATTTATGACATTTCCCGCGACGGAATGCAGCCGGGGGGAACCGGAAAATCGCAAACTGTGGCTAACTGGTGATAGGATGGCTGATCGCCGCGGCCGGGCGGGTAAGGTTACCTTCGGCTCGAAATTTGCATTCCGGTACCGGCGCGCTATCATTGCCGATAGAGAATATCGTTCTTTTTTCAGGCGTTTACGAATTGCAGGGCGCGTGCCGCGATCGACATCCGCGAGCCGCCCGTCACCGGAAAATAAGGCCAGAGTGCTGCCATGAGTACTGACGGCCCCACCTCGTCACCGAGCGAACCGCCGCCGCGGCGCCCCAAGGTGATCAAGACCAATCAGCAGCAGGTCTTTCTCTACGTCGTGCTGACCCTGCTCCTGTCGCTCGCCACCGTCTGGGGTGGTCGCGCCATGCTGCATAATTCGGAGACGCTGACCTTTGCCGTCGGCGCCCCCAACAGCGACGAGGCCCTGTTCGCGGCCAAGCTCGCCACGGTCCTGAAGACCAACGCCTCACGTTTCCGGCTGAAGATCGTCAACAACGCAGATAACACCAAGGCGCTCGCACAATTCGACCGCAAGCAGGCCGACCTCGCCGTGCTGCGCACCGACGCCAAGGTGCCGCTGCGGGCGCGCACGCTCGCGATCCTCGAGCACGATCTGGTGCTCCTGCTCGGTCCCGGCAGCAAGAAGATCAAGTCACTTGCCGAGCTGAAGAAGAAGAAGGTCGCCGTGCTCGCCGAGAACGAATCCTCGCTCGCTTTCGTCCGCAGCATCCTCGACGTCCCCGACGGTCCGGACGCCGCGAAGATCCAGATGGCGCCGCAGGGCGCGACGCTCGACAAGCTGTTTGCCCCTGGAAACGGCTTCGGCGCGGTGATCGCCATCGTCCATGCCTCGAAGGCCGTGCGGGACAAGGCCTATGAGCAGACCGCCAAGCGCGGCGGCTTCACGCTGAACGCGATCGACGAGGCCAAGGCGCTGGCGCGCAAATTCCCCGGCATTTCCGCCGAGACATTGACGGCGGGCATGCTGTCCGCATCGCCGGAAATCCCAGACGACGACCTCGACACGATCGGGCTCGAATGGCTGCTGGTCACGCAATCCAAGATGTCGGTGGCAACGGCAGGCGAGCTTGCGCGTACCGTCTACGAGAACAAATCCGCGCTCGGGCTCGACAGCGGCTTTGCCAGCCGGATCGAGCCGGCCTCGGTCGAGAAGGACGCCTTCGTGATGGCGCATCAGGGGGCGGCCGACTACATCAACGACGACACCAAGTCGTTCATGGATAAGTACAGCGACATGATGTATCTGGGCGCCGCCGCGCTCAGCGTCATCGGCACGATCTTCGCTGCGATCTACGCCAAGATCACGAGGATCGCGCCGGAGAAGGCCAGCGAGCTCTCCACCGCCATCCTCGACATCGGCGAGCGGATCGAGCACGCCCATTCGCTGGACCAGCTCGAATGTCTCCAGGACGAGCTGGAGGGCATCCTGCGCGGCGCGGTCATCGGCCTCAGGGACGGCACGATCAGTACCGACGGGCTCGACACCTTCAAGCTCGGCTACGAATTCGTCCGCGACGAGATCGGCATGCGCCGCGACTACCTGAAACGTCACGCCGGCGAGACCGAAAAGGCCGCCCGCGATGCCGGCCCTGCGCAGCACGACGACAGCAACGTCGTGGTGGTGAAGACCGCGCAGAGCGCCTGATCCGCCGGGTTGGGGCAACCCGCCCCCTCTTGTGTCCCGGACAAGCTGCAATGCCGAAGGCGTTGCAGTGCTGAGCCGGGACCCAGGAGCCGCACCGTGCACTGCTGCATGGGCCCCGGCTCTGCAGCGCATCACGACGTGCTGCGCTGCGTCCGGGGCACGAGACTGAAGTGCCGCCAGGCTCGGGGCTGGCGAAGGGCACCCCGTTCGATCTATGGCCGGCCTCCTGGATCCTGGAACCGTCCCTGCCCGCAACCGTTGGTTTGCGGTTGCAACCGGAGAGCGCGGCATGCGTACACTCCTCATTGTCCTCCTCCTGGGAATGCTGGCGGCGGTCGGCTATTTCGCTTATTCGGCAATGGCGATCGAAGGTGAACCGATCCCGACGGAAGGCTATGTGGCGCTGGCGCTGGGCGCGGGGTTTTCCGTCATCGTCGGCGTCGGCCTGATGATGCTGCTGTTCTTCAGCAGCCGGCGCGGCTACGACGAGCCGCCACATTTCAGGTAAGGGTTCGGCCGACCGCCGCGCTGCCCGCCCGTCTTCGTCCTGCCATTCGACGATGCCGCGCGCCCGTCGTTGACGGCCCCGGCGCGGGCAGGCACTTTGACACCGAGGTTCCCAGCCGGGGCCGCAAAAAGCCAAAACCGAGCCGCCTTTCCGCATGTCCAAGCCGTTGATCTCCGCTCTGGCCCAGTTCGCGGCCGCCACGGCCGGCCGCAACATGACCAAGGCGGCCTATGTGGCGGTCGGCGTCGGCGTGCTCAGCATGGTGCTGCTGACCGTCGGCCCGGCCTACGAGGCGGCGCCCCGCTGGGTCGATGTCCTGCTGTGGACCTGCCTCCTCTACTTCGTGTTCGAATGGGTCGTCCGGCTGCGCCATATGGCCCGGCAGGGGCGTCTTCCGCTCTACATGTCCTCCTCCGCCGGCATCGTCGACGCGATCGGGGCATTGGCCGTGCCGCTCGCGCTGATTCTCGGCGCCGAGCCGAAGACGGCCTGGCTGCTCAGCGTGCTCTGGATGCTGAAGGTGGTGCCGGGCATCCCCGGCCTGCGGCAGCTTCGCCGCGTGCTGGTGCTGGAATCGGGGCCGCTGGTCAGCGTGCTCGTGATCTTCCTGATGGTGGTCTTCCTCGCTTCCGTCGCCGAGTATTTCCTCGAACGGGACGTGCAGCCCCAGACCTTCGGCAGCGTGCCGGCCGCGCTGTGGTGGGCGGTGGTGACCTTGACGACGACGGGCTATGGCGACGTCGTGCCGGTCACGCCGCTGGGACGCATGGTGGCGGCGCTGGTGATGATCTCCGGCCTCGGCGTGTTCGGCCTCTGGACCGGTATCCTGGCGACGGGGTTTGCCGCGGAGACGCGGCGCGACAACTTCCTCAAGACCTGGGAATCCGTCAGCAAGGTGCCGTTCTTCGCGGCGCTTGGACCGGCGGCCATTGCCGACGTCACCCACATGCTGCGGACCATGGAGCTGCCGGCGCGCACCATGATCATCCGCAAGGGCGCGCAGGGCGACTGCATGTATTTCATCGCCGCCGGCGCGGTCGAGGTCGACCTGCCCGGCAAGAAGGTGCAACTCGGCGAGGGCGCCTTCTTCGGCGAGATGGCGCTGCTCGGCAATAATCTGCGCGGTGCCAATGTCTCGACCACGAAGGTGTCGCGGCTTCTCGTGCTCGACCTCGTCGACTTCCGCGTGCTGATGGCGCGACACCCCGACCTTGCCGAGACCATCGACGCCGAAGCAAAACGCCGCGCGCTCGAAAACAAGTGAAATGGAGACAAGAATGTCGGACACAGCCGACGCAGGCTCTGGCCCCGTGCTCGAAATCAATGGCGCACGCGCCACCATTCGCCTCAACCGCCCCAAGCATCTCAACCGGCTTCAGGCCGAAGATCTCGGCGAGCTGGTCAAACTGTTCGACCGTGTCGAGGCCGATCCTGCCATTCGCGTGCTGGTGCTGACAGGCACGGGACGCGCGTTCTCCGCGGGCTATGACCTCAACTCGGTCGCCGAGCGCGCGGTGAGCGCCAATGAGCAGCAGAGCGCGGGCTCGGCGTTCGAGGTGGTGGTCAACCGGCTGGAGGATCTCGGCGTGCCGACGATCTGCCGGCTCAATGGCGGCGTCTATGGCGGCTCGACCGACCTCGCGCTGGCCTGCGATTTCCGCATCGGTGTCGACACCGCCGAGATGTTCATGCCGGCGGCGCGGCTCGGGCTGCATTATTACCGGAGCGGCATCAAACGTTACGTGACCCGGCTCGGCGTCGACAACGCGAAAAGGCTGTTCCTGACCGCGCAGAAGATCAGCGCGCCGGAGATGCTGCGCATCGGCTATCTCACCGCCATGGTGCCGGAGGAGACGCTCGACGAGGAAGTCGGCAAGCTCGCTGGCGTCCTCGCCGGCAACGCGCCGCAGGCGATGCGCGGCATGAAGCGCGCCATCAACGAATTCGCCCGCGGCGAGCTCGACGAGCCGGCCGCCGACCAGCGCCACCGCGACAGCATGCGCGGCGACGAGATCAAGGAAGGCATCAAGGCGTTCGCGGAGAAGCGGCCGCCAAAATTCTGATCACGCCCGCTTCGACCGCATCGCGCGCACCTGCGTGAGCTTGGGATCGCGGACGAGCGCTTGGTAGCGCTTGCTGTCGATGGCGTAGATCGCGATCCGACCCTCACTGTCGGCATGAACGCCCCAGCCGAAGCGCTTGCCCAGGCTCGACGCCCTCATGCACGCCTGCCCCCGGGAGAAGAACGCTTCGCGGGCCGCATGCTTCTCCGCTTTCGTCGCCTTCGCATCGAGCTCGCGTCCCGGCGCAGACGTCGCGAAGATCACGTCATCGGACGTGTATTTGTAGGGCGCCTTGGCGATCATCCCGTATTGCAGGCTCGCCACCGTCGGCTTTCCCCCGCGGAGCGGCGGCTCCTCGCCAGTGCCCGCGGGACAGTCTTCAGCGACCCGGATGAAGGTATCGAAGCAGTTGGTCGTGTGCATCGGCTTCGTCATCTGCAACCCTGGATTAGTCAACCACCAACAGCCGCGGCATGCTGGGCCGCCATCTCATCGTCGGCGGCATTGATCCGCTGGAACGCAGGGCGGGACGTAATCCGCTCCGAATAACGAACGAATACGTCTTTCTTCGGCACGATGCCGAACATCATGGTCCAGCTGAACGCGACACCCCACAGGATATCCGCGGCCGTCATGCGCTCGCCGAGCAGATACGGCCCCTTCGACAATTGCGCCTCGAGCGCGCCAAGCATGGTGTCATAATCGGCATAGGGCGAGTGCGACACCGGCGCGGGCTCGCGCTGCATGAACTTGTCGATCAGGGCCGGCTCGAACGAGGCGCCGTAATAGGCGATCCAGCGCAGATAGGGGCCGCGCAGCGGATCGCTGAGCGCAGGCGTGAGCCCGGCCTGCGGAAACAGATCGGCGAGATAAATGTAGATCGCGACCTGCTCGGTCACCAGCGCCTCGCCGTGGCGGATCGCCGGCACCTTGCCGAGCGGATTGACGGCGAGATAGGCCGGCTGGCGCTGCTCGCCGGCCTTCATGTTGAGGACGTGGAGATCATAGGGCGCGCCGAGTTCCTCCAGCAGCACCCGCGTGCCGGTGGCGCGGCTTTGCGGCGAATAATACAGCGTGATGCGGTTCGGATCGGTCATGGCAGGTCTCCTCGGTGCCGTCTGGCGAGGCGCACCTTGTAGCGGCTCATACCTGACATCCTCTGTCAGGTATGGTTTAAGGGATCATGCGCGCGAGCCGGATGCTGTCCATCCTCACCACCCTCCAGGCCAGGGGGCAGGTCACCGCGCCTGAGCTTGCCGAAGCGTGCGAGGTGTCGGTGCGCACGATCTACCGCGACATCGACGCGCTCGCGGCGTCCGGCGTCCCGGTCTATGCCGATCGCGGTGCCGAGGGCGGCTATCGGCTGCTCGACGGCTATCGCGTGCGGCTGAACGGCCTGTCGCAGAGCGAGGCCGAGACGCTGTTTCTGGCGGGATTGCCGGGCCCGGCGGCGGCTCTCGGGCTCGATGCCGCAATGATCGCCGCGCAGAACAAGCTGATGGCGGCGCTGCCTGTCCACCTGCGCGAGGATGCCGGCCGGATGCAGGAGCGCTTTCACCTGGACGCGCCCGGCTGGTTCGGCGAGGCGGAAGAGCCAAAGCATCTGCGCAACATCGCCGGCGCGGTGCTGCGCGGGACGCTGATCAAGATCCGTTACCAGAGCTGGCGCGCGGAGAAACAGCGCCGCCTCGCGCCGCTCGGCCTCGTGCTGAAGGGCGGGAGCTGGTACCTCGCAGGGCTGGTCGACGGCAGCGTGCGGACCTATCGCGTCGCGCGGGTGCTCGACTGCACGATGCTCGACGAGCGCGGCGACAGGCCCGCAGGTTTCGATCTTGCCGCCTATTGGCAGGCCGCAACGCTTCGTCTCGAAGCGGAGATGCATCCCAACGTCGCGATCGTTCGGCTGTCGCCGTTCGGCGTCAAGCTGCTCGACGCGTTGAGCCAGCCTTACATCAAGGCGCGCACGCAGCTCGAGGAAGATACGGATGCGGAGGGCTGGCGCATCGCGCGCGTGCCGACCGGCAAGACGTCGTGGCACGCCGCCGCCGAATTGCTGCGCCTCGGCCCCGAGGCCGAAGTGCTGGAGCCCGCCGATCTGCGCGAGAAGATGGCGGAGCTGACCCGGGCGATGGCCGCGCGTTATCGCGCTGCGGCGCCGAAAGCCCGGCATCGGCGCATTGTGCCGCGGCCCACGAAACAATCCTGAAACACGATTCTTCCCTCGCGCCGTGAACGCATTCGCGCCTCGGGCCGACCGAAAGGCAGGGACACAACAACGGCCTCGCGCCACACTGGAGAATGAAGATGTTTCGCAAGCTTGCACTTGGTCTGATCGCCGCCGGCTCGCTCGGTTTTGCCGCTCTCGCCCCCACCGCCGCTTCGGCCCACGGCTTCCATCATCACTGGGGTCCCGGCTGGGGCTTTGGTTACGGCGGCCTCTACGTCAACACCGGCGTCAGCAACTGCTACCAGGAGCGCGTCGTCCAGACCCGCCACGGCATGCGCGTCCGCGTCGTGAATGTCTGCGCCTACGGGATCTATTGATATCCGACGTTCGCGAACAAAACCCCGATCGCACCGCGATCGGGGTTTTGCATTGAGCTAGCCGGCCTGCCGCTGCCGGCGAAACCAGGCCCAGGTCTCGCGCGTCGTCCTGATATAGCCGCGACCGCGATGAACGATCTCGTCGTCGACGATCTCGTTCAGCTTCGGCAACGCATGAAACGGGATCGACGGGTAGGCGTGATGCTCGACATGGTAGGGCATGTTCCACGCGAACCATTTGACGATCCCGCCGGTATAGGTGGTGCGGGTGTTCTGGAACGCGCTGCGCGTACGCTCGCAGCCGGTGTGCTCGGCCAAGAGATAGGGCCGCAGGAAGAATTGCCCGATGACCAGCGGAACGATCCAGACCTCGAGCAGCAGCGCGGAGGAGAACCACAGTGAAAGCGCGAGCAGCAGAACATAGAGGGCGGCATAGACGCGCGCTTCGGTCACGATAATGGCGCGCTTGTTCTCGGGGATCCAGGGCACGGTGACCTTGCCGGTGACGGCATGGCCGAGCATCAGCCGGAGGCGGCCCGCAACCTGGAGCAGGCCGCTATAGGCGATCACGATCTGGGTGTCGGATTTCGGCTTCACGCCGACGATCAGCTCCGGGTCCTTCTCGGGATCCTGGGTGTAGCGATGATGGTCCCAGTGGAACAGGCAGTAATATTCGTAAGGTTGCCCGATGATGAAGGCCGAGAGATAACCGACCGCGAGGTTGAGGCCGCGGCTCCTGAACGCGGTCTTGTGCGCGGTCTCGTGCACCGCCATGAACAGGAAGGCGACGAAATAACCCTGTATCACCATCAGCGGCAGCGCCCAAAGCACGCCGTAGCTCGAGCTGACCTTCCAGATCAACGCCCCGACCAGCACGACCAAGGCGTAGTGGCAGAGGCTGCGCGCCGCGCCCTTGAGATCGGAGCGAACCGACAATTCGCGCAGCATCGCCGGGCTCAACGGCTTCAGGCGATGGCCGGACTCAGAAACGGTTGCGTCAGTCATGTTTGGATGCCTGCCCTACTTGCCGAGAAGTTCTGCGATCTCGGCCTTGATGAAGGCGAGGTCGCGCGGATTGTTGACGGGGTTGCCGGCCCGATGGCCGTGCAGGGATGGAATTGGATGCAACACGGCCGACCTTGCGTTGACCAGCCGGCCAAGCTCGTCCTCGTTGTCGCGGACGTCGAAATAGCGGTCGGTCGCACCCGGCATCAACAGCATATGCGCCTTGATCGCACCGAGCGCGCGATCGAGGTTGCCGCCGAAGGCTGAGCATTGACTGATATCGCCGTTCTGCCAGATGCCGACCTGCGCCAAGAGATCGTTGGCATCGCGCCGCGCGAACGCCGCGTCCCATGCACGGACGAGATAGTCCTCCAGCGAGGTGAAGCCGGCCTCGCGCCAGAGCTCGTCGCGATAGAAGCCGTGCGACATCGCCCAGCCGGCATAGACGCGCCCCATGGCGCGATAACCGGCGACGGGCCTCTCGGCGAAGCGGCCGTCGCGAAAGGCGGGATCGCCCGATAGCGCGGCCTTCACGCTTTCGAGGAAGACATAATTATAGGGTGCACAGCGGGCACTGCCGCAAACGACCGCCGCGCGCTCGACCATGTCGGGATGCAGCGCCGCCCAGTGATAGGCCTGCATGCCGCCCATCGACCAGCCATAGACGAGAGCGAGCTTCGTGATGCCGAAGCGCTCGGTGAGCAGGCGGTGCTGAACCGCGACCGCGTCGTGATAGGTCATGTCGGGAAAGGGCGCGGCGGTGTTCGACGGCGAGGACGACAGGCCGTTGCCGAACAGATTCGGGATGATGATGAAGTAACGCGCGGGATCGAGCACGCCGCCGGGCCCGATCAGCCACTCGGTGTCGAAATGCTGCGCGCTGAACGAGGTCGGGTACAGGATGACGTTGTCCCTGGTCGGGCTCAACGTGCCGTAAGTCCGATAGGCGAGCTTCATCGACGGGAAGACGGTCCCTGACTGAAGCGAGACGGCGCCGGCCTCGAATATCTCGTAGTCGTGCTGCGCCGTCATGGACCCAACTCCTGCTCGCGCGGCCGCAGAACGCGCCGCCTGCGCGAAGATGCATCGATCGTGCCGGACCGGCAAACGCCTCGTTGCGTCGCCCTTAATAACTGTACGTATAGTACAGTTATTAAATGATGACAAGTGGGCTCCGCTCGTCGCAGGTCTCAGCCGATGGCCGCGATGTACCGCTCCACTGACGCCGCGAACGCGGCCTTGGCTCCGGTGGCGATGTTGCGGCCCCACCACGCGCCGTAGATGCGATCGAAGGCGAGCGGCTCGACGGCCGCCGCGATCTGCCGCACCGCGGCGGCATTGAGCGGCATGTAATTGGGATAGGAGTACATGAAGCTGACGAAGCGGCGGTCCATCGTCACTTGCGCGATGTCTCCGGTGAGCAGCGCCCCCTTTCCGTCCGCGCCGCGCGCATGATGCAGCATGGTGGCGCCGGCGAAATGACCACCGGTGCGCAGCAGCACCAGATCATCTGCGAGACGATGGCTATCGCCGGTCCAATGAACGATCGAGGGATGCGGCCGCGTCACCCATTGGCGATCATCTGCGTGCAAATAGACCGGAATGCCGCCGAATGTGTCACTCCAGTCGGCGACGGCGCCATAGTAGTGCGGATGCGAGATTGCGATGGCCTTCAGCCCGCCGAGTGCTGCGACGTATTGAATGGCCTCGTCGGTTGCGAGCGGAATGCAATCCCACATCACGCAGCCGTCGCCTTGAGGCACCAGCAGCGCACGCTGGCCGATGGCGAAGCTCGGCTCCATGCCGATGCCGGTGAGGCCGAGATCGTCGCGTCCCACCAGCCGGTGCCCGCGCGCAAGCGCTTCGCGCGTCAGGAAGGTCTGCCCCTTCCAGCCGACGAACTGCCGTTCGTCCTCGCAGATCGGGCAGGACGCGGGCGGATGTCCGCTGTCCGGAAACTGCGCGCCGCAGGTTTCGCAAGTCCAAAGAGGCATGGCCGTGATCCCAGTGAGACCGTCGCAGACATGACATGACGTCGCGGTGCCGGGATCGCAAGTGCGACCCTGGGATCGCAAGTGCGACCCTGGGATCGCAAGTGCGCTCGGAACCAACGCGATGAGCGCAGGTTAGGTTCAGGTTCGTCCCCGACACAACGGACCCGCAATCTTCGCCTCACGCAAGGCCCAATTCGATCGGCAGCATTCAAGTTCAGCGTCTCGATGACATCGCGCCCCTCCCCGTCCCGTCTCTGGCCGCTGTTTGCAGTCAACTTCTTCATGGCCGACATGCAGTCCGGCATCGGGCCGTTCGTCGGCGTGTTCCTGCAGGAGCGCGGCTGGGCCAGCGGGCTGATCGGCACCGCTATGACGATCGGCAATGTCGCGGGCATGCTGATCACGACGCCGATCGGCGGCTTCATCGATTCCAGCCGCAACAAGCGCATGTGGGTCGTCATTCCCGGCATCTGCGTGGTCGCGGCGTCCGCGATCATCCTGGTCTCGCAGAATTTCTGGGCGGTGACGTTCTCGCAGGTGGCGCAATCGCTGGCGAGCGCCGCGATCGTGCCGGCGGTCACAGGCATCACGCTCGGCATCGCCAAGCAGAAGGGCTTCAATGCGCTCAACGGCCGCAACCAGGCGTTCAACCACGCCGGCAACATGGTTGGCGCGGCATTGTCGGGCTATCTCGGCTACAAGTTCGGCTACGTCGCCGTGTTCGTGCTGGCGGCCGTGTTCGGCGCCGTCGCGATCGCCTGCGTGATGATGATTTCCGCGAAAGCGATCGATGATCGCGCGGCACGCGGCAGCAGGGAGGACGACAGCAAGGCTCCGCCGGACGGCATGTCCGTCCTCCTCAAGCACAGGCCGCTTCTGGTGCTGGCACTGGCGCTGGCCCTGCTCCATCTCGGCAATGCCGCGATCGTGCCGCTGTACGGCCTTGCGGCCGTGGCCGAGGGACAGGCCAACGGACCGAGCTTCGTCGCGACCACTGTCGTGATCGCGCAAGGCGTGATGATCGTGACCTCGCTGATCGCGATGCAGGTCGCAGGCAAGCGCAACTACTGGCCGGTGATCCTGGTGTCCTTCATGTTCCTGCCCGTCCGCGGCGTGCTCGCCTTCTTCGTCACGGGATGGTGGGGCGTCGTGCCGATGCAGGTGCTGGACGGCATCGGGACCGGGCTCCAGACCGTCGCCGTCCCCGGCATGGTCGCGCGTTCGCTCAACGGCACCGGCCGCATCAATCTCGGCCAGGGCGCGGTGATCACCGTGCAGGGCGTCGGCGCGAGCCTCAGTCCCGCGCTTGGCGGCTGGATCGCGCAATGGATCGGCTACGGCCCGACCTTCCTGCTGCTCGGCAGCTTCGGCCTCGCGTCGATCGCGCTATGGCTGGCCTTCGGCGCGACGGTGAAAAAGTATTGAGACGAATCGCCGCGGGAAATCCTGGCACAATTTGCGCGTCAATCCGGGCGACCGGCAGACTGCGGCACCTGGTCACGGTCTCAACGCGCCGTTGCGAGTGGCTTATCACGCAATCCTGCGCTTTTGCCGTTGCGGCGTCCCGGCCCGAGGATACAACCTGCAATAAATGACCAATGGACGTTTCGACCCGATCGATGATTCAGCCTCAGCTCTCATTCGATGGCGACCCCAACGGTCCGGCCTATGAAAGATGGCGGGAGCAGTTTTGCCGTCAGGTGGCGAACGTCGATTTCGTTCCGGTCGGCGACGGGCGGGTTCACCGGACCATTGCGCCGGCCATTCTTCCCCGCGTCAGGCTTTCGGCCTCGTTCGGCACGCCGATGTCTTTCGTGTCGCTGGGGACGAACGACGAATTGGTGATTACGATGTCGCCCAATTCGGCGCTGAGCGGGGCCATGGGAAAGCGCCCGCTGGAGATCGCGGCGGGCGACGTCACGATCGGCGATCCCTCGATCAAGGGCGCCCACATTACTCAGACAGGGTATGGTAATTTCCAGACCGCGCTGCTGCCGCGCAACGCCCTGCTACGCGCATGCCCGAATGCGGAGGATCTGATTGCGCGGTCGATCCCCGGCGTCAATCCGATCACGTCGATGTTCTTGCGATATTACGACCTCGCGCATGCGCACGCCGACAAGCTCGCACCCGCTGAGCTCGACGCGGTCTCGCAGCACCTGTTCGATCTCTCCGTGCTGATGATCGGAGCGCGCGGCGATGTCGCCGAGGAGGCGCGCATGCGCGGCCTTGCGGCAGCGCGTTTCGAAGCCATCAAGGCCGACATCCTGGCGCAGCTGGACAGCGCCGCACTGTCGCTGCCCGACCTTGCGGCAACGCACCGCATCAGCCCGCGCACGATCCAATTGCTGTTCGAGAAGGCCGGCATCACCTATAGCGGCTTCGTGCTCGAGCAGCGCCTGCTGCGCGCCGAGCGACTGCTTCGGAACCCGGGCCTGCGCTCGCGCAAGATCATCGAGATCGCGCACCTCGCGGGATTTCACGACGTTTCCTACTTCCATCGCGCGTTTCGGCGCCGTTTCGGAGCGACGCCCGACGATATCAGGAAGCTGGCCGGCGAAGCCGAATAGGCGGGCTCCGCCGCGACGGCGCCGGAACGGCGCCTGCTATGTCCCGAAGCTCTTCTGGACCGCCTTGTCGAGCGTCTCCCCGCCAACGAAGCGCTGGCGCAGCTCGCGCTTGAGCAGCTTACCGCTCGGGTTCTTCGGCAGGGCATCCACGAAGATCACGCGCTTGGGCACCTTGAAATGCGCCATATGGCCGGCGCAGTGCTTGATGACGGTTTCCTCGTCCAGCGTCTCGCCGCTCTTGACCACGACGATCGCGGTCACCGCCTCGATCCAGCGCGGATCGGGCAGGCCGACCACGGCGACCTCGGAAACTCCGGGAATGCGATAGACCATCTCCTCGACCTCGCGGCTGGCGACATTCTCGCCGCCGGTCTTGATCATGTCCTTGACGCGATCGACCACGGTGATGTGGCCCTCGTCATCGACGGTGGCGAGATCGCCGGAGTGAAACCAGCCGCCGGTAAACGCCGCCGCGGTCTTCACGGGATCGTTGTAATAGCCGGAGAGCAGATGCGGCGAGCGGTGCACGATCTCGCCGACTTCGCCGACCTTGACGTCTTCCATCGCCGTGTTGACCACGCGCGTCTCGACATTGAGCACGGGCTTGCCGGCCGAGCCCGCCTTACGCAGCTGATCCTCCGGCCGCAGCACGGTCGCCAGCGGCGCGATCTCGGTCTGGCCGTAGAAATTCCAGAATTTTACGTTGGGAAGGCGGCGCTGAAGCTCGAGCAGGACTTCCACCGGCATGATCGAGGCGCCGTAATAGCCCTTCTGAAGCGTCGACAAATCGGTCTTGTCGAAATTCGGCGAGCGCAGCATCGCGATCCAGATCGTCGGCGGCGCGAAGAAGGACGTGATCTTGTGCGCCTGGATCAGCGCCAGGATGTTGTCGGCGGTCGGCTTGCCCGTGATCACGCCGGAGGCGCCGAGATACACTTGCGGCCCCAGGAAGACGTCGAGCTGGGCGCAATGATAGAGCGGCAGCGCGTGCAGGAATTTGTCCTCCACGCTCATGCCGCCGTCGATGACGCAGCTGACATACTGCCACATCACGGCCTCATGGGTCAGCATCGCGCCTTTGGGCAGCGATTCCGTGCCGCTGGTGTAGACGATCTGCGCGAGATCGCGGCTATCGACCGACGCCTCCAGGAACGAGCCGTCGGCGTGCAGAAGGTCGTCGAAGGTGGTGAGGCCCTTGGGCGCCGTGGCGGGATCCTCGCCGGGGATCCAGATCATCTTCTCCACCGCGCAGTCCTTGGCGCTCGCGGCACGCGCGGGCTCGACGAAATCGGGGCCGGCCGCGAGCAGCTTCGCACCAGAACTCTTCAGGATGAAATTGATCTCGTCCGGATTGAGCATGAAGTTGATCGGCACCAGCACCGCGCCGATCCGTGCCAGTGCAAAGCGCAGCGCGGCGAAGGCATGCGAATTGCGCGAGAGCACGGCAAGACGGTCGCCCTTCTTGACGCCGAGACCGAGCAGGCCGCGGCCGAGCCGGTTGCAGATCGCGTCCATCTCGGCAAAGGACCAGCTCACATTGCCGCAGCTCACCGCAAGCTTGGCCGGCTCGCGGCCCGCCGAACGGCGCAGGAGATCGCCGATGGAATGCTCGCGCGCTTTCGAGATGGTGGCTGCGGTGTCGCCGGTCATGTGTTCCTCCGTGTGATGTCTCGTTTGTTGGGTTTTGTTCTTGAAATCTTGCGTCTTGTCTGTTTGCGCTATCTGCGCCGGGCCGCCTGCGCGTGCTCCATGTACATGTGCTCGACGGACCGATCGAGCGAGGCGATCTTCTCGAAGCCGCGCCGCCAGTCCTGCAGGTGCCGGCGCGTCCACAGCACCCCCGCCTCGCGATCTCGGCGGCGGATCGCGTCGACGAGATGGCGGTGCGCGGCGACGAGGCGCGGGCCGCCTTCGGCCACTCCCGTCACGATCATCTCGGTGGTCGGATAGAACAGCTGCGCCGCCGGCTCGCGGGCGAGCTGGAGCACGCGGTTCTGCGAGGCTTTTGCGACCAGCACGTGGAATTCGGCATCGCATTCGGCCAGCATCGCGGGATCACCGACCACGGCCTCGCTGTGCGCGAGATTGTCGGTGAGCTCGGCGATGCTCTGCTCCGTCGCCCGTTCCACCGCGCCTTCGATGCTGGCGACCTCCAGCGTCATCGAGGCCTCGTAGAGCTCGCGGAAGGTGACCTCATGCAGCACCAGCGCGCGGCTGAGGCGGCTTGCCAGCTTGCTGTAGCGCGGCAGGCAGGCGTGCAGGCGGCGCGAGGAGTCGCGGCTGATCAGCCCGCCTTCCTCCAGCACGCGGATGCCCTCGCGAATGGTCGAACGGTTGACGCCGAACTGGCGGACCAGATCGTGCTCGGTGCCGATGGGATCGCCCGGCTTGATGCGACCATTGACGATCTCGCGCTCGATGGCATCGGCGACCTTCTGATAGGCCGGCGCGACATCGATCGGACGAAAGAGCGAAGCGACAGGCAAGGCGGCCTCCAATGTCGTTTGTCCGACAAACTATAGGATCGGTGAGAAAGCGCGTCAAACCGCATCTTTTTTGCCGCATCGGCACCAAATTGACTCCTCGGGAACTCAGTTCTAACTTTGTCGGACAAAGGGGCAGAATAGCCCCGGGTAAGAGGAAACGTATCCATGAGACCTATCGCAGCACTCGTGTCTGCGGCCGGCTTGCTGTCGGCTGCCCTGATCGCCCCCACATCCGCCCAGCAGGCGCCGCTCAAGATCGGCGTGCTCTCCGACTTCTCCTCGGTCTATTCCGACATCGGCGGCATGGGGAATGTCGAGGCCACGAAGATGGCCATCGAGGATTTCGGCGGGCAGATGTTCGGCAAGCCGATCGACATGGCCTCGGCCGACGTGCTCAACAAGCCCGACGTCGCCTCCACCATCGCGCGCAAATGGTGGGAGACCGAGGGCGTCGACATGATCATCGACCTGCCGACCTCGGCGACCGCGCTCGCCGTGATGGAGCTGTCGAAGCAGTACGAGAAGGTGATGATCGTGACGGATGCGGCAAGCTCCGACATCACCGGAAAATCCTGCTCGCCCTACACCGCGCACTGGACCTACGACACCTACGCCAACGCGCACACGGTCGGCAGCGCCATCGTCAAGAACGGCGGCGACACCTGGTTCTTCCTCACCGCAGACTACGTGTTCGGCCATTCGGTCGAGCGCGATACCGGTGATGTCGTGAAGGCTGCCGGCGGCAAGGTGCTGGGCAGCGTCAAGCATCCGCTCAACACGGCAGACTTCTCCTCCTTCCTGCTGCAGGCCCAGGCCTCCAAGGCCAAGATCATCGGGCTCGCCAACGGCGGCGGCGACACCATCAACGCGATCAAGCAGGCCGGCGAGTTCGGCATCGTCGCCGGCGGCCAGAACCTGGCGGCGATCGTGATGTTCATCTCCGACGTGCACAGCCTGGGCCTGAAGCTCGCGCAGGGGCTGATCATCACCGAGGCCTATTACTGGGACCTCAACGACAAGACCCGCGCCTTCGGCAAGCGCTTCCTGGAGCGGATGAAGCGCATGCCGACGATGAACCAGGCCGCGACCTACAGCGCGACACTGCATTATTTGAAGGCAGTGCAGGCCGCCGGCACGAAGGACACCAAGACCGTGATGGCGAAGATGCGCGAGCTTCCGGTGCGCGATGCCTTCACCGACAACGGCACCCTCCGCGAGGATGGTCGCATGGTGCACAGCATGTACCTGTTTCAGGTGAAGAAGCCGGAGGAATCGAAGGGGCCGTGGGATTACTACAAGTTGCTCGCCGAGGTGCCCGCCGAGCAGGCGTTTAGGCCGCTGAAGGATGGCGGCTGCCCGCTGCTGAAGTGAGGCTGCGCCGATAGCAATTCCGTTCAGCAAGCCTCGCTCGTCCGCCCGTCAGGGCGGACGAGCGGCAATGGCGACGCTAGCCAGTATAGAGGCAAGAACGCTTCGCGCCGGCGTCTGATCTGCATCAAGTTGCGGTGCAAAAATTAGCTGCAATGTTGAGGCTGCCCTTCCGCGCAATCAGCGGGCGGAGCGTTCGTGTCTCAACAGTGGGCGCCGCCTCACGGCGTTTTGATCAAATGAACTTCACTCCGGGTCGCGTCATCGCCGCGATCGCCGTCCTCGTTGCTGGCGGCGGCTATTACTATTGGCAGCACCGCGATTCCAACGCGCTTCCTGCAGGTTTCGCCCGCGGCAACGGCCGCATCGAGGCGGTGGAGATCGACATCGCCACCAAGACGCCGGGACGGATCCGCGAGATCCTCGTCAACGAAGGCGATTTCGTCAGCGCGGGCCAAGTGCTGGCGCGCATGGACACCGAGCAATTGCAGGCCCAGCGCCGGCAGGCCGAGGCGCAGCTTCAGCGCGCATCGATCAACGTCGAGACCGCCAAGAGCCTCGTCAACCAGCGCGAAGCCGAACGTGAGGCCGCAGAAGCCGTGGTCGACCAGCGCATCGCCCAGCTCGACACCGCGAGCCGCAAGCTCGATCGTTCCCAGCAATTGATCAGGACGAGTGCGGTGTCGCAGCAGGTCCTGGACGACGACCGCTCCGCCAACGCCACGGCGAAGGCGGCGCTTGCCGCTTCCAAGGCCCAGGTCGCGGCGTCCGAGGCGGCGATCAGCTCTTCCCGCGCCCTGGTGATCGATGCCGGCGCCGCAGTCGACGCAGCAAAAGCCGCGATCGAGAGCATCAACGCCGACCTCAATGACAGCGTGCTGAAGGCACCGCGCGACGGCCGCGTGCAGTACCGCGTGTCGCAGCCCGGCGAGGTGCTCGCCGCCGGCGGCCGCGTCCTCAACATGGTCGACCTCGGCGACGTCTACATGACGTTCTTCCTGCCGACGGCCGACGCCGGCCGCGTCGCGATCGGCTCCGAAATCCGCCTCGTCCTCGACGCCATCCCGCAATACGTGATCCCCGCCAAGGCCACCTTCGTCGCCGATGTCGCGCAATTCACGCCCAAGACCGTCGAGACCGAGGAGGAGCGCCAGAAGCTGATGTTCCGGATCAAGGCGCATATCGCGCCCGAGCTGCTGCGCCAGCACATTGAGCACGTGAAGACCGGCCTGCCCGGCATGGCCTATGTGCAGCTCGACCCGGCCGCGCAATGGCCCGACAATCTCAAGATCAAGCTGACCCGATGAGTAGAACTGCCACAGCCGATGCACCGGCTGCCGCCGGCAGCGTGGTGCATCTGGAAGGCGTGGGCCTGAGCTACGGCAAGACCCGCGCGCTCGATGCCGTCACGCTCGATCTGCCGTCCGGCTGCATGGTCGGCCTGATCGGCCCCGACGGTGTCGGCAAGTCGAGCCTGCTCTCGCTGATCGCCGGCGCACGTGCGATCCAGCAGGGAAGCATCCATGTGCTCGGCGGCGACATGGCGAGCTCGCGCCATCGCCGCAACGTGTGCCCCGACATCGCCTATATGCCGCAGGGGCTTGGCAAGAATCTGTATCCGACGCTGTCGGTGTTCGAGAACATCGACTTCTTCGGCCGCCTGTTTGGACACGACAAGGCGGAACGGAGCCGGCGGATCGCCGGCCTGCTGCGCGACACGGGGCTCACGCCCTTTGCCGACCGGCCGGCGGCAAAACTCTCCGGCGGCATGAAGCAGAAGGTCGGCCTGTGCTGCGCCCTGATCCACGATCCCGAGCTCTTGATCCTGGACGAGCCGACCACCGGCGTCGACCCGCTGTCGCGGCGCCAGTTCTGGGAGTTGATCGCCTCGATCCGCAACGGCCGGCCCGGCATGAGCGTGATCGTCTCGACCGCCTATATGGAGGAAGCGGCGCAGTTCGACTTCCTGATCGCAATGAACGCGGGCCGCGTACTGGCGACGGGAACGCCGGCCGCGCTGCTGCGGCAGACCGGTGCCGCCACACTCGACGATGCCTTCATCCGCCTGCTGCCGGAGGCAGATCGCGGCGGACAGGCCGGTGTCGTCATCCCCCCGCGCAACACCGAGCACGAGGAGATCGCGATCGAGGCGGACCACCTGACCCGGCGGTTCAACGACTTCGTCGCCGTGAACGATGTCAGCTTCCGTATCAGGAAGGGCGAGATCTTCGGTTTCCTCGGCTCGAACGGTTGCGGCAAGACCACGACCATGAAGATGCTCACCGGCCTGCTGCCGGTGAGCGAAGGCACCGCGCGGCTGTTCGGCAAGGCGATCGATGCCGGCGACATGTCGGTGCGGCGGCGCATCGGCTACATGTCGCAGGGCTTCTCGCTCTATTCGGAGCTGACGGTCACGCAAAATCTCGACTTGCATGCAAGGCTGTTCGAACTGCCGGCGGACACCATTGCCCGGCGCATCGACGAGATGATCGCCCGGTTCGATCTTGCCGACGTCGCCGATTCCCTGCCCGACGCGCTGCCGCTCGGGCTGCGGCAGCGGTTGTCGCTGGCGGTCGCGATGATCCATGCGCCCGACATCCTCATCCTCGACGAGCCGACTTCCGGCGTCGATCCGGTTGCCCGCGACCGCTTCTGGCAGATCCTCGCTGAGCTGTCCCGCAACGACAACGTCACCATCTTCGTGTCGACCCATTTCATGAACGAGGCGGAACGCTGCGACCGGATCTCGCTGATGCATGCGGGAAAGGTGCTGACGTCGGATACGCCCGCGGCGATCGTGGCCGCGCGCGGCACCGCCACGCTGGAGCAGGCCTTCATCGCCTGCCTGGAAGAGGCGATCGCGGACACCACGAAGCCGGCGAGCCAGCCGGCCGCCGCCTCGCCCGTGCCCGTTCCGGCGACGACAGCCGCGCCGGCCCGCCGGCGCAGCGCCGCGTTCAATCCGACCCGCATGCTCGCCTATTCCCGGCGCGAGGCGCTCGAGCTGCGCCGCGACCCGATCCGCGCCACGCTCGCGATCCTCGGCAGCGTGCTGCTGCTGTTCGTGCTCGGCTACGGCATCAGCATGGACGTCGAGAACCTGACCTTCGCCGTGCTCGACCGCGACGACAGCGCGATCAGCCGCGACTACAGTCTCCAGATCGCAGGGTCGCGCTATTTCACCGAGAAGTCTCCAATCACCGATTACGCCGACCTCGACCGCCGCATGCGCGCCGGCGAGATCGGCCTCGCCATCGAGCTGCCGCCGGGCTTCGGCCGCGACGTCAGCCGCGGCCGCCATGTCGAGATCGGCGCCTGGGTCGACGGCGCCAATCCGACGCGTGCCGAAACCTTGCGCTCCTATGCGCAGGCGATCCACGCGACCTGGCTCGCCCAGAAGGGCCGCGAGCTCTATGGCGAGGCGGCGATCGCCGGCTCCTACCAGCTTCAGCTGCGCTACCGCTACAATCCGGACGTCAGAAGCGTCGTCGCCATGGCGCCCGGGATCATCCCGCTGCTGCTGATCATGATTCCGGCGGTGCTGGCCGCGCTCGCGGTCGTGCGCGAGAAGGAGCTCGGCTCGATCGTCAATTTCTACGTGACGCCGGTGACGCGGCTGGAATTCCTGCTCGGCACGCAACTGCCTTACGTCGTGCTGGCCTTCGGAAACTTCCTCCTGCTCGTCGGCTTCGCGCTCGCCGTGTTCGGCGTGCCCTTCACCGGCAGCTTCGCGACCTATGCGCTCGCCGCGCTGCTCTATGTCACGGCCACGACCGGCATGGGCCTCGTGATCTCGGCCTTCATGAACAGCCAGATCGCGGCCCTGTTCGGCACGGTGCTGATCACGCTGATCCCGGCGATCCAGTATTCCGGACTGATCGACCCGGTGTCATCGCTCCAGGGACTGGGCGCCCTGGTCGGGCGGCTCTATCCCACCACCTATTTCGTCACGATCTCGCGCGGCACCTTCTCCAAGGGCCTGGCGTTCGACACCCTGCACAACGATCTGCTGGCGCTCGCCATCATGGTCCCCGTCCTGGTGATCGCCGGCGCAATGCTGCTGAAGAAACAGGCCCGCTGACCATGCGCATCGACAACGTGCTTCAGCTCGGCATCAAGGAATTGCGCGGTCTCGTGCGCGACCCGATGCTGCTCGTGCTCATCGTCTATTCCTTCACGCTGGCCGTCTATGCCGGCGCCAGGGCGCTGCCGGAAACGTTGAACCGCGCCGCGATCGCAGTCGTCGACGAAGACCATTCGCCGGTCTCGACCCGCATCGAGATGGCGTTTACCGCGCCCTACTTCTCCGAGCCGCGCCTGATCTCGCAATACGAGATGGACCGGAGAATGGATGCCGGCCTCGACACCTTCGCGCTGGACATCCCGCCGGACTTCCAGCGCGATCTGCTGGCGCGGAAGTCGCCGACCATCCAGCTCAACGTCGATGCCACGCGCATCTCGCAGGCGTTCAACGGCGGCGGCTATGTCGAGCAGATCGTCAGCGCGGAGATCGCAGAATTCCTGGCGCATACCCGCGATGGGCAGGCGCCGCCGATCGAGTTGGCGCTGCGGGCGCGGTTCAATCCCGAGCTGAAGAAATCCTGGTTCGGCGCCATCGACCACGTGATCACCTCGATCACCATGCTCTCGATCATCCTGACCGGCGCGGCGCTGATCCGCGAACGCGAGCATGGCACGATCGAGCACCTGCTGGTGATGCCGGTCTCGCCGCTGGAGATCATGGTGAGCAAGGTCTGGTCGATGGGCCTGGTGGTGCTGGTCGCTTCCGCCCTGTCGATCGCCATCGTGGTGAAGGGATGGCTGGCGGTCACGATCGACGGCTCGCTGGCGCTGTTCCTGCTCGGCGCGGCGCTGCAACTGTTCGCCACCACCAGCATGGGCATCTTCCTCGCCACCGTCGCCGGGTCGATGCCGCAGTTCGGACTGCTGCTGATCATGATCCTGCTGCCGCTGCAGACCCTGTCGGGCAGCATGACGCCACGGGAAAGCATGCCGCAATTCGTCCAGGACATCATGCTGGCGGCGCCCAACACGCATTTCGTGATGCTTGCCCAGGCGATCCTGTTCCGCGGCGCGGGCCTCGAGGCGGTGTGGCCGCAGCTCGTCGCGCTCGCGCTGATCGGCGGCGTCTTCTTCCTGATCGCGCTGCGGCGCTTTCGCGCCTTTCTGGCCTAAAGCTTGTGCCCCTTCTGCCGCAGCGCCTCGATCAGGCGCTGCTTCAATTCCTCGGCGGCCTTCTGGCTGACGTCCTGGCCGATCTGCGCGCTCGCCTGCGCCAGCGCATCCGACTTCGCCAGGAATTTCTGTCCCGCCGGCTGGGCATAGAACGCCTCGATCTGACGCAGCTCGTCGATGCTGAAGCCGGCCGCATAGAGCGCGGCGATCTGGTCGATCATGGACGCCAGGAACGGGGCGTAGACCCCGGAGCCGGGCGCCGTCATGGCATCATAGTCGCGCTCGATCTCGGGCCGGTCCTGCGCGACCACGGGCCGGAGCTTGAGCAGCAACTGCGGCAGCAACGCGCGGTACTGGTCCGCGATCTTCAAGGTGACCACCAGCTTGCGCGCCGCATCTATCGCGTCCGGCGACGGCGCCTGTGCCGACGCTCCGCAGACGAGGAACAGGAAGATGCCGGCGATGATCGACAAACGTCTGGACATGAAACGGCTCGACATGGACCCTCCGTGAGAATGCAGGCGACGCGTTCAGCGGCTCGCAGGCGCGGCGGCCGCGGTCGCGGCCGGGACGCTGTCCAAGGCGGTGTCGGCCTCCTCGACCTCCGTCACCTTCACGAACAGGTTCGGCACGCGCTTGGCGCGGTCGAGCAGCCAGGCCGCGCCGACCATGATGACGATGCCGACGATGGAGACGGCGAGCTGCTCCCAGACGCCCTTGGTGTATTGCGTCAGGATCCAGTGCGCGGAAAACGACAGGAACACACCGAGGCAGAAGATCGGCAGCGAATGCTGGCCGCAGAGGATGACGGGGCGCAACCATGTAGAATGCAGCGCCCGCCATTTGCGCGAGAGGAAATGGGTCACCCAGATCGCCAGCGCCAGGAAATGCGTGAAGCGCAGCATGTCGAGATCGGTCTTGTCGATCGGGTAGATCGCCTTGATCATCCATTTCGGGATCAGCGCCTCGAGCGCGGGGACGTGCCAGGTCATCACGATCAGCAGGGCGAAGACCAGCCACGCCGCCGCCAGCCCCATCGTCGCCTTCGACCAGACCCATTTCGCGATCTTGTCGATCTGGCCGATGCCGCACCAGGCCGCGAACACGAACATCAGCTGCCAGCAGAACGGGTTGAAGTACCAGGTCGTGCCGGGCGGATAGGAGGCGATGTTCCAGTCGAACCGGCGCGACAGAACGTAGAGCACCACGGAGCCGGCGAGCGTCAGGTTCGGCCGGCGCACCAGACACCACACGATGAAGGGCGAGGCCAATACCAGCGTGATGTAGAGCGGCAGCACGTCGAGATTGACCGGCTTGTATTTCAAGACGATCGCCTGCCCGATCAGCTCGTCCGGATGCGACAGGAAGTTGAACACGTTGAACTCGTGCTGGTACATCGGATTGTCGAAGCGGCGCGCGGTGCGCGCGATCTGCGCGGTGAACAGCAGGAACAGCATGATGTGCGCGACGTACAATTCGGCCGCGCGCCGCCACAGCCGCTTCAGCGCGGCGAGAAACCAGCCGCCGGCGACGATCGGCCCGTAGATCCAGCCGACCAGATAGCCGGAGATGAAGACGAAGAACTCGGCGGCGTCGCTGAAGCCGTAATTGCGCAAGGTCAGCCAGGCCACGACGTCGTGCGGGATGTGGTCGAGGAAGATCATCCACAGGCCGATGCCGCGGAAGAGATCGAGCCGCAGATCGCGCTCGACCGGCGCCAACAAAGCTGACTGGTCCCGAGTGATCATGGCCCCGCCTCGTTCGGTGGGCGTCGCGCCGTCGCGGCGCCGGAAAATCGGATGCTAAAAAATGTAAACCAAAAGTCACCTGGCCCTGCGGCTAGTGCCAACGGTAGCTCACCCCGGCATCCGTGCAAGAGGCTTCGTCGTCACGCCGAACATGGACCGCCGGTCGCGCGCCGCCGAACCGGCCCATCTCGCAAAAACATCGAAAAACAACCCCATGCACAGTAGATAAGCCATTGTAATATCTATGAAATAAAAACGCCAGATCGAGCGCCAGCCCCCGCATGACGGTACGATCGCACGTCCAACCGACGGACAGGGTCAGGTGTACTCGTCGCCCTGGGCGAGCATCTCGTTCAGCATCGCCTCGGCCTTCTGCTGCAGCGGCAGCGCGCCGCTGTCGGAGGCGATCGCGATCGCGGCACGCAAGGCGGCCAGGATCGCCGCCTTGTTCGGCTCGTCCGAGGCCGGCGTCACCGCGGCCTCGCCGAACAGGGCCTCGGCCTCGAGCCCGGAAAACCCCTGCTGGCGGGCCGTGTTGCGCGCCTCGCGCAGCATGTTCTGCGCGGCCTGGACATCGCCGAGGCGGTAGGTGGCGAGCGCGAGGTAGATCGAGCTGCGCAACACCGCCGAGGTATAGCCGACCGCCTTGGCCTCCTCGCGCGCCTCGCTCAGCATGCCGCGCGCCCGCTCGAACAGCCCCTGCTCCAGATAGGCCATGCCGAGGTGACAGGCGAGCACCGGCACGAACAGCCGGATGCCGTGCTTCTGCGCAAGAACGAATCCCTGTTCGAGAATGTCCGCAGCCGCCGCCGGCTCGTTGCGGCCGAGCATCAGCCAGCCGCCGCTATAGGCGGCAGCGACGCGGTCGTAGGGACGGTCGGTCTCGTCCGCGATCGCCGCGGCCTGCCGCTGGAGCTGCTCGGCGGCATCGAGCTCGCCCATGACGGTGTGGGCGACGCTGTTCATCATGCAGCAGAGCAGGAGCAGATATCGCGGGGTTGTGCCGATCGGGGCGCCGGCTTCCGGATCCATCAAACGGCCACGAGCCGCCGCCAGCATCTTCTCGGCGCTGTGATAACGACCAGCGAGGAAATAGGCTTGCCCAAGCCCGTATTGCGCGAGATTGCGCCATCCCTGATTACCCCACCCTTCCGCCAGGCTCACCACGGCCTCGCCGATCGCGACGGCGTCGGTCGGCGTTCCGTAGAAATTCTGCGCACTCGCTCTCACCGTCATCGCCGCGACCTTGCGTCCGACGTCATCGATCGCGTCAGCTCGCCGCTCGGCTTCGTTTCCCAGATCCAGCGCCCTGGCAACATGACCAGACCACATGAACGCCATGCGCGCCTCCATTCGGAGATCGATGGCATCCGCCTCGCGCAGCCGGCTCGTCGGAGTCTTGTCGAGCGAATTCATCGCGATTTCAAAATAGTCGGCCGCGTCGGCATAGGCTGAGCGCACCAGGCATTTCCTTGCCGCGCTCCTTCCATGGCTGAACGCCTTCTGCCAATCCTTCGCCTGTGTCGCGTGATAGCAAAGCCTCTCGGGCGCATCGCGTCCGGTCTCGTCGCTCTCGAAGGCTGCCATGACGCGTGCATGGAGATTTTCGCGGACCTTTTCGACCATCGAGTCGTAGGTCACCTGGCGAACCATCTCATGCCGAAACTCGAGAGCATCCTCCAGCTCGCTATCGATTCTGATCAGCAACTCGGCGCGATCGAGGGTCGAAAGACAATCCTGCAACACCTCCTCGGACAGCCCGGCAACCTTCCGCAACATCGTTTCGCTCGATCGTTGACCAAGTGTTGCGGCGATCTGCAGAACGGAACGCTCCTGCCTCGACACGCGATCAAGGCGCGCGGCAATCACACCCTGGATGCTGGCGGGGATGCCGAGCTCATCGATGGGGCGTACGAGGGCCAGGTCGCCCCACTGGCCGCGGAGGGTCCCGCTGTCCTTCAGCCCGCGGCAAACTTCCTCGATGAAAAGCGGGACGTTGGACGTATGAGAAATGATCCGCTGCTTCAAATCGGCATTTGTCTCGGAAGGACCGAGCATGTCCGCCAACATGGCCAATCCCGAATCGTCGTCGAGAGGCCGCATCGCCACGACTTCGGCGTGGCAGCTTGCGATCCAGACCGGCATGCCATTTGGCCGCGTGGTCAGAAGCACGAAAAGACCTGGTGTTCGCAGCGAGGCTATCGTGGCGACGACGGCATCGCTGGCCCGGTCGATCCAGTGCAAATCCTCGATCAGAAGCACCGTGCGTTGGCGGTGGGCAAGGCCCTCGACGATCGCGCAGCACGTATCGGAAATCGCCCGTCTCCGCGCGTCGGGCTCCAGGTCACTCCACTGCGGATCGGATATGGGCAAATCCAGCACCGCGTCGAGAGCGCACTGCTGAATCGGAGGCAGGGACTTGCGAGGATCGGGCAGGTCATCGGGGTGCTGCGCAACAGCCTCCAGGATTGGAAGCAGCACGCGTCTCAACGTACTGAACGGCGCGCCCTGAAGGTTCGGACTGCATTCGGTGGCGATCAAGCGCCAGGCATCGGCGCGCAGGCCCTGCGCAAACTCATGCGCGAGCCGGGACTTTCCAATGCCGGCGTCGCCCAATAGCAGAACAGTCTGCCGGCTTGCCTTGGCTCTTTCCGCGGCGCCGGCCAACAGCGCCCGCTCCGTGGTGCGATCGGCGAACCGGGAAAGACTGCGTGCCCGTCGCACCCGCCAGCTCGATAGATCGCTCGCCCCCACAATTCGGTAGACCGGCAGGGGTTCGTTGAAGCCGCGCAAGGCCTTGGGGCCCAAGAACTCGAAACGGACGTGCCCATCTGCAAGCTTCTGGCAGGCTTCGGACACGTAAATCCGGTTCGCGTCGGCCGCCGCCTCGAGTCTCGCCGCCAAATGTTGCGCGGCACCACCAATCTCGTAAACCTTGGAGAACTCGCTGGCGACCATGTAGGCAACGACGTGGCCGGAATGGAGGCCGACGCGCACCTGAAGTCCGGGATCTCCCAGGCTCGCGACGCGCCGGACGAGCTCGATGGCGGCGTGGCAGGCCAGCGGGGCATGGTTGTCGTCGGCGATAGGGGCACCAAAAACCGCGGCCAGCCCGTCGCCCAGCTCCTTGCTGACGATGCCTCCGAACTGCCGTACCGCGCCCCTCATGGCCGCCAAGGCCGGCTCCAGCCGCGAGACCGCCTCCTCCGGTCCCAACTCGGCAACGAGACCGGTCGAATCGACGACATCGGCGCGAAGGATCGTGACGAACCGCCGCTCGTTATCGGGATCGATGCGCGGCCCGACCGCTGCCCCGCATTTGCGACACCAGCTGTCGCCCGGGTCGATCGTCGACTGGCACGCATGGCAATTCATTCCGAAGGTCTCACCGATGCGAAGATGGCGCGCTCAATTGAGTGTAAGATTACTCATCGGGATATCCATGGCAATCAGGCTCGCGCAGGCCGTCCCCGGCCGAAGGTGGCTCTCTAGACGAAATACAGTCGTGGGTGGTAGCGTATTCACTATAGACGGTCGGCGGCCAACCAAGCATATGCTTGGGCCGGGATCCCAGCAAATTGTTCGATCAAGGAAACGGTGATGAGCGGACTGGTATATAGCGGCAAGGCATTTCGAGACGTGATGAACGCCAATTACTTTCCCCTGGCGAACATGAAAAAGAGCGTCGCCAAGCTCAAGGCATCGGACGACATCGACCTGCCGACCCTGGAATACGGTCAGTACCATTTGATCCTGAACCCGCCATCGGTGTGGCCGCAAGGCAGCGCCAAGTACTGGCACAAGGAGAAGGGCCGCGCCCGCGTCGACCTCAGCACCCAGCCGAACACGGTCCCCCTGTCCAGGGACGAGCCCGGCGTCATCCCGCTGACGCGATGCGATCTGCTCGATGCCTGCGTGCGGAAATGCTTCAACTCCGAGCCGCCGATCCCGATGAAGACAAACATCATCACCCACGCGCCGAGCGATGCCTTCGCTCACCGGCACGAGATCCGGTTGGAGTGGGAGTACAAGAAGGGCTCGGACAAGCCGACGCTGCTCTATCTGACGATGGTCTGCCCGCACCGATCCTGATCAGAAACATTCTGCATCGCCAAGAGAATCATCGACGCCCGCGCGCCACAGGCGCGCGGGCGTTTTGTCTGCCGGGATCGTGGCGGTCGCGCCCGTCCCACCCGTCATGAACCTCCCGTCGTGAACCTCTCGTCATGGGCCTGTCGCACGAAGGTGATCCGCTGCACCTCATTGTGCGCGCGCGTCGTCTCGCCCGGAAAGCGATCGCGCCCGTTTGACAGGAGCGGCCGATGCCCGTTGGACTCTTGGAGGTCGAAGGCACCATCGAGGTCAAGCAGTTCTGGCCGGAGGGACGATCGGACGCCGACACCACCAAGGTGGTGGTGAGCATCGCGCCGGATGCGATCCGCTTCCGCAAGAGCGACACCTCGCCGTTCCATCCGACCCACGTCTTCGACAACGCCAAGGTCAAGGGCCGCACCGCGACGGCACCGATCAAGAACGGCAAGCTCACCGTTCGCCTCCAGGGCATCGACGCGCCGGAGCTGCACTATATGCCGTCGCCGCTCTCGACCGCCGAGAAGAAGGGGCTGACGGAGGCCAAGAAGCAGGCCTATCACGAGGTCACCCATTCCTACCGGCAATTCCTCGGCGCCACTGCGAGCAAGGCGCTGCACGATTTTCTCAGCCGTGCCGGCGAAGCGATAATTCCCTGCCGGGTGTTCACCCATGTCGATGCGCCGAACGAGGTGTTCGACACCTATGGAAGGCTGGTCGGCGACATCGAGGTGACGATCGCGGGCGACAGGGTCGACATCAACCACTGGCTGGTCGCGCAGGGCTTTGCCTATCCGACCTTCTACTCCTCGATGAACGAGGACGAGATCAAGGCCTTCTTCGCGCTCGCCAAGACGGCGCGAACAAAGAAGCTGCCGGTGTGGAAGCATCTCGCCAAGACGATTGGCGCGTTCGACTTCGACCTGCGCGAGCCCAAGGCGGGCGAGACCGACGTGCTCGCGACCGACAAGGGCCCGGTGATCCAGCCAAAGCTCTACCGCCGCTACACCAACTGGTCGGCCCGCAAGAAGGCCAAGGTGACGAGCCAGAATTTCCAGAAGTTTCTGGGCGAAGGCTCAGGCGGCAAGCCCGACACCTGCTACGAGATCGACGACTTCCTGGCGAACGGCGTGCACTCTGCCACGCCGCGGAATTTTACGGAGTTCGTCGAGGGCGGAAGCAAGATCAAGTTTCAGCCGGAGGGGCTGGTGTTCGGGGAGGCGCCGTCGACGCTGGTTGGGGCCGATGGGAAGGTGATTGGGGAGTTTTGAGGGGGGCGGGGATAGAAATTGCTCGCGCGGAACTGTCTCGCGTTGCGCCACTTGCGCGCGTAGGCAAAGGCTACAAGGGGCAATTGAGTGCACCGGACCGTGCTGTCACCACAATTTCCCGTAACACCCTCCGATGCCTTCCGCCTAGTTTCGTAGATACTGCGTTCTTTGGTATTTGATTTCGTACCCGACTTTACCTAAGATTGATATTTATATTAGTTGCAATTTATTTGGAGGTCGAGGTGGCATCTCCTCCCCGTCCGGCGCGCATTGGGCCAAATCCTACGTGGGTCAGCATCACCGCAGCGGTTTTCGGTGGCGTTACACTCCTAGGCTTTTTCGTTATTGCTTACTGGACTGGAAGCAATCCTGATTTCGTTTGCGCGGCTTTTCTGCCGATCTCGGTCATTTTTTCTTTGGGGGCCGCCCTGTCCGCGGGCTTCATCGGTGGCGCCGCGGCGGTCAACGGGACGTTTGGCTCGAAAGGGCAGGACAACGCCGTGGCCTTTTCGGCGGGCGGAGGAATAGCAGTCCTCTTTATCGCGCTGTACGCGATGAACGCGCAGTTCAAGGAGGATGTTTGCAGAGGTTTAGCGACTAAAGTCTCGATCCTCGAACAAAAGGTCACCATTCAGGAACGCGACTTGTCAGTTCGGCAAACGTCCATCGATGAACTCAAAAAAGAAGCTCTCAGAGTGGCGCAAGAAATCGAATCGAGGGTTAAGACCTTTCACGCCCAGCCGATTAAGATTGCGGCGAGCACCGAGCAGGCCTCAACGACCCCCCTGAAACAGCTTTCAGTGACGTATATTGGGAAGCAAGGTCCTGAACTCGCAAAAAGGACCGCTGAGGGCACAAATGTATTCAAGATAGATCTAGCCGACATGAACGACGATGACCGCCGCATAGGCTTAGAGGTGGACCCTTTGCTCGCGAGCGAGTCCGGTCCGGTGTCGATTGTCATCGACAAGATCAGTCACCAAATCGACCCTCTACGAATTGACCTAGTGCTTCATTTTACGCGAACCAACCTTGCTGCGGGAGAAGCGCGATGAGGTGGATTTCGTTCGGTGCGATCTTGGCGCTCGTTTTGGTTCTAGTGTCCGCCAACAGCGCATGGTGTCAAACGGACACTATTGATGGACGCGGTTTCGTAGAACTATCTCTGAAGGCGATCTCGGGCTCATCGCCTTCAGATCGGCGTGTCGCTAGAAGCATCGTGAGCAGCCAGCTTTCGCAACTTCCGGCCAGTATGCGAGCGTCCGCAACGAGTGCCCTCGCATCGAAGCTTAGATCAGACGACACCAAGTCAAATCAGGATATCTTGGCAATCCTTGCAACCGTTTCGACCACCTGGTCGACCGCGAGCACCAAAGACGATATGAATTACCTTTACAATCTTTTGTCGCAAAGCTCAGACGAGACAAGTAGGACATTGGTCGACTCGGCTCTGGCTAACGCAAAGGGCTCCTATAAAGACGGCATAGCTGGCTACAATAGCACGTTGTTGCCCGAGCTTACCTCCGCTGTTCAACCCCTTTCCTACGTTGCACAAACGTTCCCAAAAAGCCGATATGCTGAACGAGCGAGCTTCTATCTCGGGCACCTCTATTCGAAGGAGTATTTGCTTCAGGATCCGCGCGATACAAATTTGCTGAAGAAATCCAACCTTCAGTTAGAGGACTACATAAAGAAAGCAGAGCAGGGAGATTTCGCCAAAGCAGACTATTTGGCAGCAGGCTATTACTATCGGGGGCTGAACAGTTGGCTACTGGGAGATTTCGCGGACGCGTTGTCCTGGCTCTCGAAAGGCAAGAACAAGTTTTCGAACGCTGATCAAATTTACGTCTATCAATTGTTCGTATCTACCAACGGGGCGACGGTCATTGATCGCTACCTGCCGGCCCAAAGCGCTTTTGCCACGACAATCAACTATCTCAACAGAGCGCCTCAACCGCCAGCCGACCAATCGGCTGATTTGGTGTGGATGCTTAAATCGCTACAAAATTGATGCCGTCTAGGAAGTGATGGAATTGAGAGAAGCGATCGAATTAGATCGTGGTGACAGTGTTGGACTGTCCCCTGAAGTTAGACACGATAACTACAGTGACCAGCATTTCGAGGACGACCTGTGGCAGGGTCAGGAAAGAAGCGTCAGTTCAGAGGCTCCCAATTCTTGGGGGCGTCGTAGATGATGAGGCCCAGGGCGAGCTGGGCCCGTCGCTTGCGCGGCCGAAATCCACATCGGCCTCGATGCCGAGCACCAGCCAGTTGAACTGATGATTGTAGCTGGCATGGAGGCCGCCGAACGCGGCCCGGGAGAGCTAGCATCCCCCCAAAACAAAAATGGCCCGCATCAAGCGGGCCATTTTCGTATCGGATCCGGTGAAATCCGAATTTGGTTGCGGGGATAGGATTTGAACCTATGACCTTCAGGTTATGAGCCTGACGAGCTACCGGGCTGCTCCACCCCGCGTTAAACCGTTGCTTTGCCTTCGCCGATATCCCGGGGACGGTGGATTGAGGCCGGCGCTGTTCGCGTGGCTTTCCTGATCCGTCCCAAAGGCTTCCTTGGAAGGCAACCCCGGGCAAAGCCCGTCGGGTGCGGGGCGTATGTATCAAGGCGTGCTGCCTTTGGAAAGGGCTGCGAGCACGTTTTTTTCGACTTTATGACAGGCATCCGGGCCGAATCCCGGCCCGTTTCGCGTGGTCTTGCAAGAAGTTCCACAAAGGGCCAGCCTGCGGCAACAAAACCGGCGGCAAACGCCACTTCAAGGGAGAGCGCCATGGACCGGATCCCGGACCAGATCTTGGACCAGATCCTGGACCGATCCCCGACGAGCGCCTCGCTGCAGGCCCTCGAGGATGCCTTCCAGGCCATGGTCGCGCGCTCGCGGGCCGAACCGACGCCTGATTGCGCCGAGCGGCTCGACCGGCTGGCGCGGTTGCGCGCGGCGGTCGCCGACAACGAGGAGCGCTTCCGGCAGGCGATCTCGGCCGATTTCGGCCACCGCTCGGCGGTCGAGACCACCATCGCCGAGACCATGCTGGTGTTCTCCGAGATCCGGCATGCCACAAAACACCTCAAGAGCTGGATGGCGCCGCAGCGCGTGGCCACCGCTCTGCAATTCCTGCCCGCGCGCAACCGTCTGATGCCGCAGCCGCTCGGCGTCGTCGGCATCATCGCGCCGTGGAATTATCCGCTGCAGCTGACGCTGGCGCCCGCGATCGGTGCGATCGCCGCCGGCAACCGCGTCATCATCAAGCCGAGCGAGCTGGTGCCGCACTTCTCGGCGCTGCTGAAGGAGACGGTGGCCGCGCGGTTCGATGCAACCGAGATGCTCGTCACCGGCGTCGAGGACGAGATCGCAAAGGCGTTTGCCAGCCTGCCGTTCGATCATCTGGTGTTCACCGGCTCGACGCGCGTCGGCCGGCTGGTCGCGGAGGCCGCGGGGCGCAATCTCACGCCGGTTACGCTCGAGCTCGGCGGCAAGTCTCCGGCGATCATCGACGCTTCCGCCGATCTCGACGAGGCGGCCGAGCGCATCGCTTACGGAAAACTGCTCAATGCCGGGCAGACCTGCATCGCACCGGACTACGTGCTGGTACCGGAGAATTCCGTCCAGGCCTTCGCCGAGAAGGTGCGCGCGCAGATGCGGCGCATGTTCGGCACCGATCCCGCCAACAAGGACTACACCTCCGTCATCTCCGACCGGCATTATGCGCGGCTTGAAGCTCTGGTCGCGGATGCCGCCCAGCGCGGCGCAAAGATCCTGCAGCCGGCGAAGGCGGATGATCCGAACTGGAAGGCGCACCGCAAATTCCCGCCGACGCTGATCGCCGGCGCGACCGAAGAGATGGCGACGATGCAGGAGGAAATCTTTGGGCCGGTGCTGCCGGTGCTCTCCTATCGCGATGCCAACGACGCCATCGCCTTTATCAACCGCCGCGACCGGCCGCTGGCGCTGTACTGGTTCGGCAAGGACGGCGCGGCGCGTGACGCGGTGCTGGCGCGCACCATCTCCGGCGGCGTCACGATCAACGACTGCCTGTTTCATTTCACGCAAATCAACCAGCCGATGGGCGGCGTCGGCGCTTCCGGCACCGGCGCCTATCACGGCGAATGGGGATTCAAGACGTTCAGCAAGCTGAAGCCGGTGTTCTACCGCTCCAAATTCAACCGCCTCGCCGATCTCTATCCGCCCTATGGCGGCAAGATCGCGCGGCTGGAGAAGTTGATGCGGTTCATGTCGTAGGGGGCGGCAAACGCCGTCATTGCGAGCGCAGCGAAGCAATCCAGGATCCTCCGCGGAGACAGCCTGGATTGCTTCGCTCCGCTCGCAATGACGAGAAGAGGCAGGGGGAAACATCAGTGACCGACACATTCGATTTCGTCGTCGTGGGCGCGGGCTCCGCCGGCTGCACTGTCGCAGGGCGGCTGTCGGAGGATGCCGCGACATCCGTCGCGCTGCTCGATGCCGGCGGGCCGTGCGACAACTGGGTCGTGACCACGCCGGGCGCGCTGGTGCTGATGGTCGCCGGCAACGTCAACAACTGGGCCTTCAACACCGTGCCGCAGAAGGGGCTGAACGGCCGCATCGGCTATCAGCCGCGCGGCAAGGGCCTTGGCGGCTCCTCGGCGATCAACGCCATGGTCTATATCCGCGGCCACCGCGCCGATTACGACCACTGGGCCTCGCTCGGCAACACCGGCTGGGCTTACGCGGACGTGCTGCCGTTTTTCAAGCGCTCCGAGAACAATGCCGATTTCGACGGCGAGTATCACGGCAAGGACGGCCCGCTCGCGGTCAACAAGCTTCGCTCCGGCAATCCGGTGCAGCAGACCTTTTTGCAGGCGGCGCGGGAAGGCCAATTCCGTATCCGCGAGGATTTCAACACTGATGACCATGAAGGCCTCGGCATCTACCAGGTGACGCAGAAGAATGGCGAGCGCTGGAGCGCGGCGCGCGCCTATGTCCATCCGCACATCGGCAAGCGCGCGAATTTGCGCGTGGAGACACAGGCACATGCGACGCGCATTTTGTTCGAAGGCAGGCGCGCCGTCGGCATCGAGTACCGGCAGGGCAAGGAGCTGAAACAGCTCCGCGCACGGCGCGAGGTCATTCTCGCGGCCGGCGCGTTTCAATCGCCGCAGTTGCTGATGCTGTCAGGCATCGGCGATGCCTCCGCGCTTCGCGCGCACGGCATCGAAAGCCGGCATCATCTGCCGGGCGTCGGGCGGAACCTGCAGGACCATCCCGACTTCATCTTCAGCTACATGTCCGACAGCCCCTATTTCGCCGGCATCTCGCTCAAGGGCATGCCGCGGCTGATCCGCGCCATCCTGCAATATCGGCGCGAGCGCCGCGGTCCCCTCACCTCCAACTTCGCCGAATGCGGCGGCTTCCTGAAGACGCGGCCCGATCTCGACATTCCCGACATCCAGCTGCATTTCGGCATGGCGATGGTCGACGACCACGGCCGCAAGCGCCATGGCGGCACCGGCTTCTCCTGCCATGTCTGCCTGCTCCGGCCGAAGAGCCGCGGCAGCGTGTCGCTTGCCAGCGGCGATGCGATGCAGGCGCCGCTGATCGATCCGAATTTTCTGGGCGAGAACGACGATCTCGAAGCGATGGTCGCAGGCTTCAAGACCACGCGCCGCCTGATGGAAACGCCGGCGCTGCGCGCGCTGCAGACGAAAGACATGTTCACCGCCAATGTGCGCAGCGACGACGACATCCGCAGCCTGTTGCGCGAGCGCGTCGACACCGTCTATCACCCGGTCGGCACCTGCAGGATGGGCACGGACGCGATGGCCGTGGTCGATCCGGCGCTGAAGGTGCACGGCGTCGAGGGATTGCGCGTCGTCGACGCCTCGATCATGCCGACGCTGATCGGCGGCAACACCAACGCGCCGACCATCATGATCGGGGAGAAGGCGGCGGATATGATCCGGGGGGAGATGCGATAATTCTATCTGGTCGTCCCGGCGAAGGCCGGGACCCATACCCCCGGGGAGCAGTTATGGGCGAGATGGTAACTACGAGTCTTCGCCAAATCACGTTCGTGGCTATGGGTCCCAGCCTTCGCCGGGACGACGCTGGGGAGAGATCGCGTTCAACCAACGACAGCCGCGCTCAATTCAACAAGAACCCGCCATCCACCGTCACCACACTCCCCGTCATGTACCGCGACGCCTGTGACGCCAGCAGCAGGATCGCGCCGTCGAGATCGGACTCGGCGCCGACGCGGCGCTGGGGGATGCGCTTGGCGAGGCGCTCGCCTGCGGGCGTCGACCAGAAGGCGTGGTTCATCTCGGTGTCGATATAGCCGGGCGCGAGCGCGTTGATGCGGATGTTCTGGCCGGCGAGCTCCAGCGCCATCGCTTTCGTCGCCTGGAGGATGCCGGCCTTGGAGATCGCGTAGGGCGAGACCGCCTTCAACACGCCGGTGCCGAGCACGGAGGCGATGTTGACGATGTTGCCGTCCTGCTTGCGCGCGATCATCCGCCGCGCGACTTCCGTGGCCAGGAAATAGGCGCCCTTCAGATTGGCGCCGATCACGGCATCCCAGTCGGCCTCGGTCTGCTCGGTCGCGAGCTTCTCGATGGCGATACCGGCATTGTTGATCAGCACCGTGATCGGGCCGAGGGCTGCTTCCGCCGCATCGACGGCCCGCGCGATCGAACCGGTGTCGGTGACGTCGAGCGCGACGGCGGCGGCGCGGCCGCCCTTGCCGCGGATTTCCTGTTCCAGACTCTTCAATTTGTCAGTTTGCCGGGCCGCGAGCGCAACGGCCGCGCCATGCGCCGCCAGCACCCTTGCAAACTGCCGTCCCAGCCCCTGGCTCGCGCCCGTCACGAGGATGGTTTCTTTACTGACGTCGAATAGGTCTGACATGGCGTTACCCCGCGAGCTTTTGGAGCCAAAATACAGACGATTTTAGCGATCTGAAACCGGAATGATCGGTTCGGCGTTCATTCGTTCCATCGAGGCAGAGCTCGCTCATGAACAGTTTCGATCTCGCCGTCTACGCCGCGCTCGCCGTCGCGATCGGCTTCGGTTTCAGGACCGGCCTGCTCGGCAGCGCCATGACCATCCTCGCCTATCTCCTGGCCGCCCCCATCGCGGTCGCGCTGATGCCGCTGATTGTCCCGCAGCTCGCAAGCAATCCGAACCCGCCGCTATTTCAAAACTGGTTCTGGTTCTTCGGCATCTTCCTGGTGGTCGGCATGCTGTTCGGATATATCGGCCGCCTCGTGCTGAACGACACGATACGCGAGGCCGGCATCGGCGACCGCCTCGGCGGCGCCGCGCTCGGCGCCATCAGGGTCGGCCTCGTCGCCACCACGCTGGTGCTGGTGTTCGACCAGATCGTGCCGGCCAACCGCCAGCCGCCGTTTCTCGCCGGCTCGCATCTGCGGCCGCTGTTCTCGTCGGTCGGCCAGCTGGGCTTCAAATCGCTGCCGCCGGAGGCAGCGTCCGCAATCGACCGCCTCAAGCAGGAACGGCGGATCTAGAGCTCAGCCGCATTTGCATCGCCGCGCGGACGCGCATGCATTTTGGTGCGAGCCAGCGGCGCCGAGGTTGGCTAAGGTGGCGGCCATCTAGAACCTGCCTGACATTACGGGAGTGAAACAGTGGATCTTGGGATCAAAGGTCGCCGCGCCATCGTCTGCGCATCCAGCAAGGGCCTCGGCCGTGCCTGCGCCATCTCGCTGGCGGACGCCGGCGTTCACGTCACGTTGACCGCGCGCGGCGCGGAGGCGCTGAAGAAGACGGCCGACGACATCCGCAAAGCCTATCCCGGCGTGACGGTGACCGAGATCGTCGGCGACATCACGACGCCGGCGGGCCGCGAAGCCGTGCTGAAGGCCTGTCCGGAGCCGGACATCCTGATCAACAATGCCGGCGGCCCGCCGCCCGGCGATTTCCGCAACTGGACCCGCGACGACTGGATCAAGGCGATCGACGCCAACATGCTCACGCCGATCGAGCTGATCAAGGCGACCGTCGACGGCATGATGGCGCGCAAGTTCGGCCGCATCGTCAACATCACCTCCGCCGCGGTGAAGGCGCCGATCGACATCCTCGGCCTCTCCAACGGCGCCCGCGCCGGCCTCACCGGCTTCATCGCCGGCCTGTCGCGCAAGACCGTGATCAACAACGTCACGATCAACGGCCTGCTGCCCGGCCCCTTCGAGACGGATCGCCTGACAAGCACCGCGAAGGGCGAAGCCGACAAGCGCGGCACGACACCCGAGCAGGTCCTGGCCGAACGCGCCAAGCTCAACCCCGCCGGCCGCTTCGGCCAGCCCGACGAGTTCGGCTATGCCTGCGCTTTCCTGTGCGGTGCCAAGGCCGGCTTCATCACCGGGCAGAACATCCTGCTGGACGGCGGCGCGTTCCCCGGCACGCTGTAAGGCATCTTCTGCCTCTCCCCGCTCCTGGCGGGGAGAGGACGCTTCGCTTCACCGCTGCTTGGTCGCTTCGTCCTCGTCGCGCGCGCTGGGATCGGAGAAATCGGCGGTGAGGCGCTCGTCGGTCCAGTCGATGCCGAATTCGTCGAGCCCATCGGCGAGCAGATCACCCAGCATGGGTTCGCCGAGCAAATAATGCACCGTTTCACGGCGCGGGCTGCGATATTCGCTCCGCGCCTCCACCGCACGGGCGCGCAGATCATCCCAATCATCGATCGTGCCTTCGCCGCGTCCGAGCCATGTCAGCGCGACGAGGTCGAGCTGCTCGTCCTCGTTCAAGGCGATCATGAAGCTTCCGAGTTCATTGACGACGGGGTCGGAGCCATCGTCCTCCAGCACGTCGACCGCGTCGTCATCGGTCGGGTTCGAGCCGGAATCCGGATCGGAATTCCCTTCCTTGACGTCGAATTCGCGCGCCTTCTCGATGATGAAGGCGACCTTCTCCGCGGAAATCGCAAGCTCTGGCATGGCTCCCTCGTCGGCTTTTTCCTGGGGTTCCCGCGATAACGCCGCACCGCGTCAGATGATCCATTGCGCCCGATGACGGAAAACGTGCATGTTCCCTCGCAAGAGCAAGAACATGGAGAGGCGCCGGATGTCGTGGAAGGTGGGTCAGGTCAAGATCACCAAGGTCGTGGAATTGGAGACGGTGGGTTCGACCCGCTTCATCCTGCCGGCCGCGACAAATGACGAAATCCGGAAGCTGCCCTGGCTGATCCCGCATTTCGCGACCGAGGAAGGCCGGCTGAAGATGTCGATCCATTCGCTGGTGGTGGAGACGCCCTCACGCCGCATCGTGGTCGACACCGGCCTCGGCAACGACAAGCAGGGACGCGGCGTGCCGACCTGGAATAACCGTTCGACGCCGTTCCTGGAGACGATGACCGCAGCAGGTTTTGCGCCCGACAGCATCGACACCGTGCTGTGCACGCATCTTCACGTCGATCATGTCGGCTGGAACACCAGGCTCGTCGACGGCAAATGGGTGCCGACCTTCCCAAAGGCGCGCTATGTGTTCGGCAAGACCGAATATGAATATTGGCGTGATTATACGGCCGAGCCGGACAAGGTCGCGGTGTTCGAGGATTCCGTGAAGCCGGTCGTCGATGCGGGCCAGGCCGAGCTGATCCCGAGCGACCACCGGCTGTGCGAGGAGATCAGCGTGATCCCGACGCCCGGCCACAGCCCGGGGCACATGAGCGTCCTGATCGAGTCCGGCGGCGAACAGGGGTTGCTCACCGGCGACGTCGCCCATCACCCCTGTCAGATGACGCATCTCGACTGGTGCTCGGTCGTCGATTCCGATCCCGCTCAATCGGTGGCAACCCGGCACGAACTGTTCTCGCGCTTCGCGGGCACGCCGACGCTGGTGATCGGCGGGCATTTCACGGCCGGGCATATCCGGCGGGATGGGGACGCGTTCAGGTTTGTGGCGTTGCAATCGTAGGCTTCGTAGGGTGGGTTAGACCTGCGGCTGCGCGCAGCGCAGTCCGCTGGGCGTAACCCACCACGGTCTATCCCCCGGAAAGAAAAGAGGTGGGTTACGCCGAGCAGATGCGCTTTGCGCATCTGCAGGGCTAACCCACCCTACAAAGGAAGGGCTGCAATGCGCCGCGCCATAGGCGGTTGAATTTCCTGCCGCCCTGTTCCATGAAGCTGTTTAACCGATCGGTCCATTTCCTAGGGAGAAACGAGAATGAAGCTTGTTCGTTATGGCGAAAACGGTGCGGAAAAGCCCGGCCTGATCGACAAATCCGGCCAGTTGCGCGACCTGTCGGCGCATCTGAAGGACCTGACCGGCGAGGCCTATTCGCCGGAGAGCCTGAAGAAGCTGGCGGCGCTCGATCCCGCCTCGCTGCCCGCCGTCTCCGGCAAGCCGCGGTTCGGCGCCCCCGTCGCGGGCATCTCGAAATTCGTGGCGATCGGCCTCAACTACAGCGACCACGCCAAGGAGACCGGCAACCCGATTCCGGCCGAGCCGATCTTCTTCCTCAAGGCGAACACCGCGCTATCAGGCCCGAACGATGCGGTCGAGAAGCCGCGCGGCTCGACCAAGCTCGACTGGGAAGTCGAGATCGCCGCGATCATCGGCACCCGTGCGAAATACGTCTCGGAAGCCGACGCGCTCAACCATGTCGCCGGCTATTGCGTCTGCAACGACGTCTCCGAGCGTAACTTCCAGATCGAGCGCCTGGGACAGTGGACCAAGGGCAAGTCGCACGACACGTTCGGCCCGCTCGGACCGTGGCTCGCCACCAAGGACGAGATCAAGGACGTGCAGAACCTGTCGATGTGGTGCGACGTCAACGGCCAGCGCCGCCAGTCCGGCACGACCGCGACCATGATCTTCAGCATGGCCAAGTGCATCTCCTATGTCTCGCAGTTCATGACGCTGCTGCCCGGCGACGTCGTCACCACGGGCACCCCGCCCGGCGTCGGCATGGGCATGAAGCCGCCGACCTTCCTCAATGTCGGCGACGTCGTCACGCTCGGCATCGAAGGCCTCGGCGAGCAGCGCCAGGAGATCATCGCGGCGTAAGCCTCTCTCCTCGTCATTGCGAGCGAAGCGAAGCAATCCAGAATCCCTCCGCGGCGACACTCTGGATTGCTTCGTCGCTTCGCTCCTCGCAATGACGAAGCAAAATGTTCATTAGTGGATACACGACATGAAACTCTCCTTCTCCGCCGCCTCGCCCTTCGCCCGCAAGGTGCGCATCGCCGCGATCGAGCTCGGGCTGATCGACAAGATCGAATTCACGCCGGCAACCGTCGCGCCGGGCACGGTCAACGAAGATTATTCGCGCATCACGCCGCTGAAGAAGCTGCCGGTGCTGATCACCGATGACGGCGACGTCATTCTGGATTCCTACGTCATCGTCGAATATCTCAACGAGATGGCCGGCGGCAGCCTGATCCCGGACTACGGCCCGCGGCGCTGGAAGGCCAAGACCAATCACTCGCTGATCAACGGCATGCTCGATTCCATGCTGCTGTGCCGCTACGAGAAGATGGTGCGGCCGCAGGGCCTGCAATGGCAGGCGTGGTCGGACGACCATTGGAACCGGGCCTGGACCGGCATGGCGCGCTTCGAGAACATGCCCGACGTTCTGAACGGCCCGTTCGACATCTCGCAGATCGGCCTCGTCTGCGTGCTCGGCTATGCCGACTTCCGCTTCGCCGATTGCGGATGGCGCAAGGCCTATCCGAAGCTCGACGCCTTCCACCAGAAGATGCTGGAGCGGCCCTCCGTGAAGATCTCGGTGCCGCCGGCAGCTTAGGAAACTGGAGTTCTCATGAGCCTGAAGTTCTCGGTCGGCGATCTCACCATCCATCGCGTCATCGAGCAGGAAACCTCGTTCGTCCCGGCGCTGGAGATGCTGCCGGGATTGACGGCCGAGGTGCTGGCCGAGAACCGGACATGGATGCGGCAGGCCAAGGCGCTGGACGAGCAGGACGTGCTGCTGCTGTGCTTCCAGTCCTACGTGGTGAAGACGCCGCATCACACCATCCTGGTCGACAGCTGCATCGGCAACGACAAGCCGCGGCCGCGGCCGAAATGGAACATGAAGACCGACGACACCTATCTGCGTGGGCTCAACGCCGCCGGATTTGCTGTCGAGGACATCGATTTCGTGATGTGCACGCATCTGCATGTCGATCACGTCGGCTGGAATACGCGGCTGGAGAACGGGCGCTGGGTGCCGACCTTCCCCAAGGCGCGCTACGTCTTCGCCAGGCAGGAATTCGATCACTGGTCCGCGCAGAACGCGAAGGCCGAGGTGGCGCCCTTCGCCGACAGCGTGCTGCCCGTGGTCGAGGCCGGGCGCCACGAGCTCGTCGGCAATGATCACCAGATCGGCGATCACGTCCGCATCCTGCCGACGCCCGGTCACACGCCGGGCCATATCGCCGTCACGATGGGCCGCGGCAAGGACGACGCCGTGTTCTCCGGCGACCTCATGCACTCGCCGTTGCAAACGCTCTATCCGGAGCTGTCGATCAAGTTCGACGTCGACCCGGCCGCGGCGGCGAAAACGCGCCGCGGTTTTCTGGAACGCTATTGCGACACCGACACGCTGTGCTGCACCGCGCATTTCCCCTCGCCGTCGGTGGGGAAGATCAGGCGCAAGGGCAATGCGTTCGTGTGCGCGGCGGTTTAGCGGGATGCCGTAATCGTAGCCGTAGGGTGGGTTAGCCGTAGGCGTAACCCACCTCTTTGGTTTCCGCAGAGACAGAAGCGGTGGGTTACGCTTCGCTAACCCACCCTACGATTCCGCCCGAGTGGAGAGAAACGATGACCGCACTCCCCGACGTCCCCCTGCCCGCCGGAATCCGCTCGCGATATGTCGACGACATCAACGGCTTGCGCATGCATGTGCTGGAGGCCGGATTCGAGACCAGGGGGCGCCCCTGCATCCTCTTGCTGCACGGCTTTCCCGAGCTGGCCTTCTCCTGGCGCAAGGTGATGCCGGCGCTTGCCGCCGCGGGCTATCACGTGATCGCGCCGGACCAGCGCGGCTATGGCCGCACCACGGGATGGAGCGCCGATTACGACGACGATCTCGCGCCGTTCTCGCTCCTGAACCTCGTGCGCGATGCGCTCAGCCTGGTGTCGGCGTTCGGCTATAGGCAGGTCGATCTGGCCGGGCATGATTTCGGCAGCCCGGTTGCGTCCTGGTGCGCGCTGATACGGCCCGACGTGTTCCGTTCGGTGACGATGATGAGCGCGCCGTTCGGCGGAGCGCCGCCGTTGCCATTCGACACGGCCGATGCGCCGGCAAAGCCTGCGGTCGAAGACCCCGTGCATCGCGAGCTCGCCGCGCTGCCGCGTCCGCGCAAACATTATCAATGGTACTATTCGACACGCCCGGCCAATGCCGACATGCAGCACGCGCCGCAGGGCGTGCATGATTTCCTGCGTGCCTATTATCACCACAAGAGCGCGGACTGGACCGACAACAAGCCCACTCCGCTGACATCATGGTCGGCGAATGAACTGGCAAAACTGCCGACCTATTATGTGATGGACGCCGGCGAGACCATGGCCGAGACGGTCGCGAAGGAGATGCCGTCGCCGGCGGCGATCGCCGCCAATCGATGGCTGCCGGACAGCGAGCTCGCCTATTACAGCGCCGAATATGGCCGCACCGGCTTCCAGGGCGGGCTGCAATGGTATCGCTACGGGACGTCGGGCATGCTCAATCACGAGATGCAACTGTTCGCGGGACGCAGCATCGACGTGCCCTCTTGCTTCATCTCGGGGCTGCAGGATTGGGGCACCTATCAGCGCCCCGGCGTGTTCGAGGCGATGCAGGGGCGCGGATGCACGAAGATGCTCGACTGCCATCTCGTCGACGGCGCCGGCCACTGGGTGCAGCAGGAGCAGCCCGCCGAGGTCAGCCGGTTGCTGCTGGACTTCCTCGCCAAGACCCGCACCGCCTGATTTGACCCGGGAACCACGGCGCCCTATATAGTTTAGAACTATTCTAAATAGTATAAACAGGGCCGCCGTGAAGAATTTTGCCGATCTGACCGAGCGCGAGGTGCTCGCGGTCGCGATTTCCTCCGAGGAGGAGGACAGCCGCATCTACATGACCTTCGCCGAAGACCTGAAGGAACGCTATCCGGACTCGGCAAAGCTGTTCGAACAGATGGCCGAGGAGGAACGCGGCCATCGTCACATGCTGCTGGAAATGTACGAGCAGCGCTTCGGTCCGCATCTGCCGCCGATACGGCGCGAGGACGTCAAGGGATTCCTGCGCCGCCGCCCAGTCTGGCTGACCAAGAATCTGTCGCTCGACGCCATCCGCCGGGAAGTTGAGACCATGGAGATGCAGGCGGAGCGCTTCTACGTGAAGGCCGCCGAGCAGGCCCAGGATGTCGGCGTGCGCCGCCTGCTCGGCGATCTCGCCGAAGCCGAGAAAGGTCACGAGGAGACCGCCGCCAAGCTGACCGGCGAGATCCTCAATTCCGACGTCCGCGCCGAGGAGGATCGCACCAACCGCCGCATGTTCGTGCTGCAATATGTGCAGCCGGGCCTCGCAGGCCTGATGGACGGATCGGTCTCGACGCTGGCGCCGCTGTTCGCGGCCGCCTTTGCCACGCATCAGAACTGGCAGACGTTTCTCGTCGGCCTCGCCGCCTCGATCGGCGCCGGCATCAGCATGGGCTTTGCGGAAGCGCTCTCCGACGACGGCTCGCTCACGGGACGCGGCTCGCCCTGGCTGCGCGGCGTCACCTGCGGCGCGATGACGACGCTCGGCGGGCTCGGCCATACCATGCCCTATCTCGTGCCGGATAGTTGGGCCAATGCGTTCTGGATCGCGACCGCGATCGCCTGCGTCGTCGTGTTCTTCGAATTGTGGGCGATCGCCTTCATCCGCGCGCGCTACATGGACACGCCGTTCCTGCAGGCGGTGTTCCAGATCGTGCTCGGCGGCGCCATCGTGCTGGCGGTTGGGATATTGATCGGGGCGGCGTAGGTTCCGCACCCTCGGTGTCATGCCCCGCGCAGGCGGGGCATCCAGTACGCCGCGCCCCCTCGATTCTATCTCAGTTGTCTCTGGAATACTGGATCGCCCGGCCAAGCCGGGCGATGACAGCGAGCTTCACATCAATCGCCATCAAACGGCGGTTGCAGCGTCCGGCCAAACTGCGCATCATCCTTGCGACAACAAGAGCGGGAGAAGCGCCGTGGCCAGGTCGGAATGGAGTTTCAGGAGTGCGGTCGAGCTGTCGGCCGCATTGAGCGCGAAGAAGGTCTCCGCGGTCGAGCTCACGCAGGACGCGATCGCGCGCATCGAGCGTCACGACGGCAAGATCAACGCGATCTGCGTCCGGGATTTCGATCGCGCGCTCGGCGCCGCGCGCGAGGCGGACGCCGCGTTGGCCCGCGGCGAGCGCAAGCCGCTGCTCGGCCTGCCCCTGACGATCAAGGAATCCTTCAACGTCGCCGGCCTGCCGACGACCTGGGGGTTCGTGCCGCAGAAGGATTTCAGGCCCGTGGAGGACGCACTGCCGGTGGCCCGCATCAAGCAGGCCGGCGGCGTGATCCTCGGCAAGACCAACGTGCCAGTGGGACTCGCCGACTGGCAAAGCTACAACGACATCTACGGCACCACGAACAATCCCTATGACCTCGGCCGCACACCCGGTGGTTCGTCCGGCGGATCGGCGGCAGCCCTTGCCGCAAGCTATTGCGCGCTCGCCACCGGCTCCGACATCGGCGGCTCCCTGCGCGTGCCGGCATTTCATTGCGGCATCTTCGCTCACAAGCCGACCATCAATCTCTGCCCGGCGCGCGGAGAGACCCCTCCGCCATTTCCGGCCCTTCCGCGCGAAGGCGACCTCGCCGTCATCGGCCCGATGGCGCGCACCGCTGCGGATCTTTCCCTGCTGCTCGACGTCATGGCGGGACCGGATCCGTTGGAAACCGGTGTCGCCTACAAGCTCGACCTGCCCGTTGCACGGCATCAATCGCTGCGGGATTTTCGTGTCCTGGTGATCGACAGCGATCCGCTGCTGCCGACCGACCGGGATGTCCGCGGCGCGATCGACAAGCTCGCGACCGATCTTTCGAAGGCCGGCGTGACGGTCGCGCGCGAGAGCGCGCTGCTGCCGGATTTCGCGGCGACGTCGAGGCTCTATATGCGCATGCTGCTGGGCTTCCTCGGCGCGTTCTTCCTGCCCGAGGAGCTGGCGGATTCGCAGGCACGGGCGAGCCAATTGTCGCCGGAGGACCGGAGCCTCGGCGCGGAGCGACTGCGCGGCATCATCGCAAGCCACCGCGCCTGGGTGCTCGACGCAGGTTCGCGGGCCGGCCTGCGCGCGCAATGGCGCGCGCTGTTCAGGAGCTTCGATGCGGTGATCTGCCCGATCATGCCGACACCGGCCTATCCGCATGATCATTCGCCGGAACAGAGCCTGCGACGCATCAGCATCGACGGCAAGGACTACCCCTATTCCGACCAGCTCGCCTGGCCCGGCATTGCGACGCTTCCGGGCCTGCCTGCGACGACCGTTCCGCTCGGTCTGTCGAAGGACGGCCTGCCTGTCGGCGTCCAGATCGTCGGCCCCTTCCTCGAGGATCGCACGCCGCTCAGGCTCGCCGAGCTGATCGAGCGCGAGTTCGGTGGCTTCACACCGCCGCCATTGTTTGATGATTAGTCCTGTCGTCAACGACCGAAGGGGAGAGAACGTCATGAGCCAGGACATGGAGGACCTCACCACGCTCAACCGCGACTACGTCGCCTCCGTGCAGAACTGCGACGTCAAGCGCTTCGACGAGATCCTGGCGCCGGAGTTCTATTGCTCCAATCCCGACAAGACACTGGTCGATCGCGCCGCCTTCCTGGAACAGACGGCGCGGCCGATCGCGATCCGCAATCTGCACGCGCACGACATCGTCATCCGCATCATGGGCGACTTCGCCATCATCCACGCCGCGACCAGCTACACCACCGCCGACGGCCAGCAGGCGACCGGGCGGTACACCGATTGCTGGACGAAAAAGAACGGCAAATGGCAGGCGGTGTCGGCGCACGTGTCGCGGTGAGGCGGGCACGCTGCCTCCATACTCTCCGCTGTCATGCCCCGCCTAGTGCGCAATTGCGCACAAGGCGGGCGATGACACCTTCGTTGTGGCTCAGCTATCGAACATGATCACGCTGCGCAGCGTCTTGCCGGCCTTCATGTTGGCAAAGCCCTCGTTGATCTCGGACAGCTTCAGCTTGGCCGAGATCCAGTCTTCCAGGTGCAGCCGGCCGCGCAGGTAGAAATCGACGAGGCGCGGCATGTCGACCCGGAAATGGTTCGAGCCCATCGACGAGCCCTGGATCTTGCGCTCGCGCAGGAAATCGAACCCGTGCAGCTCGATCTTCTGGCCGAACGGGATCATGCCGACGATGGTGGCGGTGCCGCCGGAGGCGAGCATGCCGAAGGCCTGCTCCGCGGTCTCCTTGCGGCCGAGCACCTCGAAGGAATGGTGCACGCCGCCATTGGTGAGGTCGCGCACCTGTTTCACGACGTCGCCATCGGCGGGATTGATGATGTCGGTCGCACCCAGCTTGGTCGCGAGCTGGAGCTTTGCCGGATTGGTGTCGATGGCGATGATGCGGCCGGCGCCGGCGATCTGCGCCCCGTTGATCGCGGCCATGCCGACGCCGCCGCAGCCGATCACGGCCACGGTCTCGCCGGCCGTCACCTTCGCGGTGTTCACCACCGCGCCGTAGCCGGTGATGACGCCGCAGCCGATCAGCGCGGCGAGATCGAGCGGCATTTCCTTCCTGATTTTGACGATGGCGTTCTCGTGCACCAGCATCTGCTCGGCGAACGACGAGAGATTGAGGAACTGGTGCAGCTTCTCGGGCTTCGACCACTGCATCCGGTTGGAGGCGCCAGGCAGCAGCTTCACCGTCGTGTCGGTGCAGAGCACGGTGCGGCCCGTGGTGCAATTGTCGCAGGTGCCGCAGAACACGGACAGGCAGGTGACGACGTGATCGCCGGGCTTCACGTAGGTGACGTCCGAGCCGACCTGTTCGACCACGCCTGCGGATTCGTGTCCGAGCACCGCCGGCAGCGGATGCGGATAAAGGCCTTCCATGAAATGCAGGTCGGAGTGACAGAGGCCGGCGACCGCCGTGCGGATCAGCACCTCGCGCGGGCCCGGCTTCGGCAGGCTCACATTCTCGATGACCAGCGGCTGGTTGACTTCATAGAGGACGGCGGCCTTCATCGAGAACTCCCCATGGCTTTTTTTGGTTCGAACGTGAGCGCAGCCTACGCTGCCAGAACCAAATCGCCAACCTCGCTCATGCCGGCAACGCGATCGTCCAGCAGCAGCGCGGCGATCTTCGCTTGCGTTGCATTTTCCGTCAGCCGGAACGGATCGCTCGGCGACACCCGATGATCGATCACCAGCCGCGACAGCAGCAGCCGGCGCGCATCGCCGCGCATGTCGTGGATACGGTGTGCTTCCCAGGCGAGCGCAACTGCGCTTGCGACATGATAGAGCAAGCTGGTAGCGCGGCGCGCATCGGCCTCGTTCTCGGACGCCCCCGCGACCTCGCGCGCAAAGCCGACGGCGCGATCGACCAGGCCGCGCAGATTGTCGCGCCAGGCCTGCGGCACGGACGCACTGTCGTCGAGCCGCGCATGCAGATCGGCGGCGAGCGCGGATTCGGCGCCGTGGCGGCCGACCGCGCGCCGCAACGCATCGATGGCAACGATGTTGCCGGTGCCCTCCCAGACCGATCCGAGATGCGCGTCGCGCAGCAGGCGCGGCGTGGCGAATTCCTCGATATAACCGATGCCGCCACGCATCTCGAGCGCATCGCCGCAGACCTTTCGCGCATCGCGCGTGGCACGGAATTTCAGCGTTGGTGTCAGGATGCGCAGCAGCGCCGCGGCATCCTGGCTACCGGCCTCGGCGCGGTCGAGCGCGTCGGCGGTCAGAAAGCTCATCGACAGCGCCTGCTCGACCGGAAGCATGATCTTCAGCATCTGCCTTCGGCCGAGCGGCAGGTCGATGATACGCTGGCCGAACACAACGCGGTTCTTCGCCACGGCAAGCGCGTCGTGATAGGCACGGCGCATCAGCGCGGTGGATTTGACGCCGTTGGAGAGCCGCGAGGAATTCACCATCTCGGCCATCTGCACGAAACCGCGATCGAGCTTGCCGACCGCGTACGCAATCGCGCCTTCCAGCTTGATCTCGCCTGACGCCATCGAGCGCGTGCCGAGCTTGTCCTTCAGGCGCACGATCCGGTAGTGGTTCTGCGAGCCGTCGTCGAGGAAGCGCGGCATCAGGAACAGGCCGACGCCGCGTGTGCCGGGGCCCGCCCCTTCGGGGCGCGCCAGCAGCATGACGACCTTGGCGTCGGCATTCGAGCAGAACCATTTTTCGCCATGGAGGCGCCAATGGTCGCCCTCCCTTACCGCGCGCGTGGTCAGCGTGCCGACATCGGAGCCGCCTTCCTTTTCGGTCATGAACTGACCGCCCTGTGTCAGCTTGCTCATGTCGGTCTGGGTCAGGCCGTCGAGATACTTCGCCTTCAATGCCTCGTCGCCGAAATTTGCCAGCAGCTTTGCGCAGCCGTCGGTGACGTTGATCGGGCAGCCCATGCCGAATTCGGTCTGGTTGAACAGGAAGGTGAAGGCGTGTTTTGCCACCACGGGATATTTGTCCGGCCAGCCCATGATGCCCTTGCGGATCGAGAGAGCGTGGATGCCGAACTCGCCGAAGGCGGCGTTCTCCAATTCGCGATAGGCCGGATGGTATTCGATCCACTGCACGTCGCGGCCGAACTTGTCGCGCTGGTGCAGCACCGGCGTATGCCGGTCGGCGAGCCGCGCGCATTCGTCGAGACAGCCGCCGGCGAGTTCGCCCAGTCGATCGAGATGCGGCTCGATGTGACGGAACAGCGTCTCCGGCAGATGGATGCGCAGGAGGTCGGTGAGCGCCTGGTCGGCGCGGTAGAAGTTCATGCCCGATGTATCGGGGGCCAGCAGGCCGGATTGCTCGGCCGCGACATTCTTTGGCTGCGCCGGGACCGGCTTGTGCATGATCGTCCTCTTCGTTTCCGCCGCGCGGACATTTTTGCGCTGTTTTGACGCTTGCCGCTTTGGATGATGTCGATCATGCTCCAGTCGTGAGAAGCGATAAAGCCGCAAATTGTCAGGGAGGCATGATCGCCGTGAGGGAGCAATTCGCTCTGCGGAATTGTGATCCGGCGAGCCGGCGTACCTGCTGGTTGTCGGCGCGGCCCATGCATAGATCAGCCTCTCCCCGTCCCCGAGAGATCACGCCATGGAACACCCGAAATACAAGATCGCCCTCATCGTCGGCGCCGGCGAAGGCCTGAGCGCTTCGCTGGCGCGGCTGCTGTCCGCGCAGGGAATCCGCGTCGCGCTGGCTGCGCGCAAGATCGAAAAACTCGGCGCGCTCTGCAGCGAGACCGGCGCCAAGGCCTACGCCTGCAACGCCACCGAGCCTGATGAGGTCGAGCGGCTGTTCGGCCTCGTCGAGCGCGAGATCGGCACGCCCGACCTCGTGGTCTACAACGCCAGCGGCCGCACCCGCGGACCGTTCGTCGAGCTCGTTCCGGCCGACGTCGCGAACGCGATCGCGGTCAGCGCCTATGGCGGCTTCCTGGTGGCGCAGCAGGCGGCCAGGCGCATGCTGCCGAACAAGCACGGCGCGATCCTGTTCACCGGCGCGTCCGCCAGCGTCAAGGGCTATGCGCAGTCGGCCTCCTTCGCGATGGGCAAGTTCGCGCTGCGTGGCCTCGCACAGAGCCTGGCGCGCGAACTGTCGCCGCAGGGCATCCATGTCGCGCATTTCGTGATCGACGGCGGCATCCGCAGCGCGGCACGCACGGAAGCACCTGACAAGCCGGACTCGATGCTCGATCCCGATGCGATCGCCCAGAGCTACTGGAACGTGTTGCAGCAGCAGCGCAGCGCCTGGAGCTGGGAGCTGGAGCTGCGGCCCTGGGTGGAGAAGTTTTGAGGCGAGCTGCCGTAGGGTGGGCAAAGGCGCGTAGCGCCGTGCCCACCAACGATCGCGAGGAAAAGAATGGTGGGCACGCTTTCGCTTTGCCCACCCTACAAGAGCAGGGAGGAACGATGAGCAGCGAAACCACCATCGACACCGGCACCGACGAACTCCTTTGCGTCATCCGCGACCGCGTCGCTGTCATCACGCTGAACCGGCCGGAGGCGCGCAACTCGCTCTCGGATGCACTGACGCCGGCGCTGCGCAGGATGATCCGCAGCTGCGGCGAGGATCCGAACGTCGGCGCGCTGCTGCTCACCGGCGCGGGTGAAGCGTTCTGCGCCGGCGGCAACGTCAAGGGCATGGGCGCGCATCGCGACAAGGCCAAGCTCGACATGTCCTTTGACGACAAGGTCGCCGATCTCCAGGAGCGGCAGCGCCTGCTCACCGGCGCGCTGGTGTCGGTGCGCAAGCCGACCATCGCAGCCCTACCCGGCCCCGCGGTCGGCGCGGGGCTCGCCATCGCGATGGCCTGCGACATCCGCATCGCCGCGCAATCGGCCTTCGTCGCCACCGGCTATGCCCGCATCGCGCTCAGCGGCGATTACGGCATCGCCTGGCTCTTGACCCGGCTCGTCGGCACCGCGCGTGCGCGCGAGCTGATGTTGACCGGCGATCGGGTCGATGCCGCACGGGCCGAAACCATCGGCCTCGTCAACCGCGTCGTTCCCGACGACAAATTGCAGACGGAGGCCTTCGCCTTGGCAAAGTCGCTCGCCGAAGGCCCGCGCCTCGCGCTGCGCTACATGAAGGACAATCTCGACGAGGCCCTGCTGTTCGATTTCGAAACCGCGCGCGACCACGAGGCCGAACGGCTGATCCGCCTGACCACGACGGCCGACCACAAGGAGGCGGTGCAGGCGTTCATCGAGAAGCGGAAAGCGGTGTTCACGGGGAAGTAGGCCCACTCGGGAAGCCTTCCCGTCACCCTGAGTCGGCCGTTTCTTCAGCGGCCCTCGAAGGGCGACGGCCCGGCTGTTGCTGCAATGAACTGAACGAACCGGCGGGGCCGTTCATCCTTCGAGGCTCCTCGCGCGACGCGCTGCGCCGCGCATCTCAGGATGACGGAATGTGCAGCGCAAAAAAAGCCCGGCTCAGGTCGCCCTGAGCCGGGCTTGCAGTGGTGTCAGGCCGAGGCTGAGGGGCTATCGGCCTGACGGGAAAGGGCGACGAGGCGCCAGCTCGCACAAGGAATGTCTTTCGGTGCGACGGTGATTTCCTTGTCGAAGCGCACCAGCTTCCAGTCGTCGGGATGGTTGACGAAGGCAAAACCTGATTTGCGGGCGAGCGAGACCATGGCCTCGTTGGAGCGCAGTGTGTCGCCGAACATGTGCTCGGCGCCAAGCGCCGCCGCGCGGCATTCGAGGTTCTTCATCAGCGCGGCGGCGACGCCGTGGCCCTGCCAACGATCATCGACCGACAGGCCGAATTCGAGCAACGCGGTTTCGGCATGCAATGCGTAGCGCGCTTCGGCGACGATGGTCTCGAAGCCGTCGACCGTCATGGTCGCGACGACGGTGAAACGATCACGCTCGCCGACCTCGAGGAAGTCGTGCAGCAGCCCCTTCGGCAATTCGCTGATCGCGCCGAAGAAGCGGTTGTAGCGGGAGCGGGTCGAGAGCGAGCGGAAATAGTGCTGAAGCTCGTCGGTGTCGCGCGGCTCGACGAAGCGAACGTTGAGCGCGGCGCCGTCGCGCGTGCGCAGCGTATCCGAATATTGCTTCAGGTCTTCCAGGCGAAACATGTTCATGACACGAGCCCTTCACAAAAGGGACCGCCGGCGCCCCCACAGTCAGGCAGCGCCGGCCTGGCGGCCAATCAGGCCCGCCAGAAGGGTTTGTCGGCCTCGAAGGCAATGTCGGTCCAGGACAGGCCGACGTCGTGGAGGTCGCGGGCCGTCCAGTTGGCCAGTTCGCGCCTGTTACGATAGCGCTCGTGCCAGATGTGGAGGGTCTCACCGATCTGGTGGATCAGGCTCGGCGCATGATGATTTGTCATCGAATTCTGGGTCAGCGTAGACATTTTCAGCTCCTGGAGCTAAGTTGACCGCTAATATCTGCTTCCTAGTGCACCGCGACAAACGAAAATTTGTACCCTTTCGCATGAAATAACGTCATGCATCCTGCTGCCAGATGACTGCCAGATTGCCCTCCCTGAACGGATTGCGGGCGTTTGAGGCCGCCGCGCGCCATCTCAGCTTCACGCTGGCGGCGAGCGAGCTGAACGTGACGCAGACCGCGATCAGCCATCAGATCCGCAGGCTCGAGGAGGAGCTCGGCGTCCGCCTGTTCATCCGGCAGAATCGCGCGCTGGCGCTGACGCCGGAGGCGCGCGACTACCTTCCGGGCATCCGCGCCGCCTTCAACGATTTGCGCCTCGCCACCGACCGCCTGCTGCGCAAGAATGACGACAACGTCCTGACGGTCTCGACGATTGCTTCGCTCGCGGCAAAATGGCTGCTGCCGCGGCTGACCGATTTCCAGGAGAGCCATCCCGGCATCGACGTCCGCATCACGACATCGACGAGCCTCGTCGACTTCCAGCGCGACAATGTCGATGCCGCGATCCGCTACGGGCGCGGCCAATGGCCGGGACTGCGCGCCGAGTGGCTGATGGCAGACGAGCTGTTTCCGGTGTGCAGCCCCTCGCTGCTGCGCAGTGACAAGTCGCTTCGCACGCCCGAGGATTTGAAAGACCACACGCTGCTGCACAGCACCAACAGCGACGACTGGCGGCTCTGGCTGACGGCAGCGGGACTGTCGACCGGGATCTCCCGGCAGCCGGGCATCACCTTCGACATGACCTTCATGACGGTGCAGGCGGCGATCGACGGCATGGGCGTGGCGATGGGTCGGACGTCCTACGTGCAGGACGACATCGCCAAGGGCCGGCTCGTGGTCCCCTTCAAGATCGCGCTCCCGGCCGATGCCGGCTTCTATCTCGTCTCGCCGGTGGGCCGCCGCGAGGCACCGAAGCTTGCCGCGTTCCGCCAATGGCTGGTCGCTGCAACGCAAAATAAAGCCTGAAAAATCATCAGCTTCCTCCGGAAAACCGATTGACTCGCTGCGCCTCGCGCGGGAAGGGGTATGACAGATTGTCGCAGCAACAATCGTCGCCTACCGTGAAGTGAGTTCCGGTCCGGCCACATCCTGAAGGGGAGCAACGTCATGGCTGGACCAGCAACCAATCCGCCCGAGATCAAGTCGCGCATCGGCGCGATCCTGCGCGCGACGTCGGGCAATTTCCTCGAGCAGTTCGACTTCTTCCTGTTCGGCTTCTATGCCGCCGCGATCGGCAAGGCGTTCTTCCCCTCCACCAACGAGACCGCCTCGCTGCTCAACACGTTCGGCGTGTTCTGGCTCGGCGCCTTGATGCGGCCCGTCGGCGCGATCGTTCTCGGCGCTTACATCGACCGCATCGGCCGCCGCCAGGGCCTGATCGTCACGCTCGGCATCATGGCCATCGGCACCGTCGTCATCGCGTTCTGTCCTAGCTACGCGACGATCGGTATCGCGGCGCCGGTCATCGTGCTGATCGGCCGTTTGCTGCAAGGCTTCTCCGCCGGCGTCGAGCTCGGCGGCGTCTCGGTGTATCTTGCGGAGATCTCCACGCCCGGCAATCGCGGCTTCTACACCTCGTTCCAGTCGTCGAGCCAGCAGGTCGCGATCTTCGTGGCCTCGATCCTCGGCTACATCCTGTCCGAGATGATGCCGGCCGACACCGTCGCGTCCTGGGGCTGGCGCATTCCGTTCTTCGTCGGCTGCCTGATCATTCCCCTGATCTTCTTTCTGCGGCGGACGCTCGAGGAAACGCCGGCCTTCCTCGCCATGAAGAAGCACCCGACGGCGAGCGAGGTGTTCGCCTCCGCGCTCGCCAACTGGCGCATCGTCCTCCTCGGCATGATGATCGCGGTCCTGACCACGACGACGTTCTACTTCGTCACCGTGTACACGCCGACCTTCGGCAAGACCGTGCTGAAGCTGTCGACGCAGGACGCCCTGCTGGTGACGCTGCTCGTCGCCGTGACCAACTTCTTCTGGAATCCGGTCGGCGGCGCGCTCTCCGACCGCATCGGCCGCAAGCCGGTGCTCATCACCATCGCCTGCCTTGCGCTGGTCACCGCCTATCCGGCGCTGCACTGGCTGGTGGCCGCGCCGAGCTTCGGCAAGCTGCTCGCGGTCGAGATGATGTTCTCGTTCTATTTCGGCGTCTACAGCGGCACCATGCTGGGCGCGTTGGTTGAGATCGTGCCGGCGCATGTCCGCACCACCTGCTTCTCGCTGGCCTTCGCGCTCGCCGCCGCGCTGTTCGGCACCTTCACGCCGTTCGCCTCGACCTGGCTGATCGAGCACACCGGCGACAAGGCCTCGCCCGGCTTCTGGCTGATGTTCGCCGCGCTGCTCGGCATCATCGCGGCCTCGACGGTGTATCGCGGCGGCAAGGCGGTGCCGACCTATGATGCGGTGGCGGAGCCGGTCGCGGGGCATTAGGAAGGTGTCATTCCGGGGCGATGCGAAGCACCGAACTATGGTGCGCAGTTGCGCACCTGAAAATCTCGAGATTCCGGGTTCGGTCCTACGGACCGCCCCGGAATGACGGCGGAGGCCTACAGCTCCACCACCACGTAGTCGCTCTCGACGCTGACCGGAATCGTCTCGGCGACATACGGCCCCTTCACCACGCTCGCGCCCGGCTCGACATGGGCCGGATAGGCTTTCACGCGGAAGCGGCGGGGATCGCAGTAGGACTGGCCGGTGCGAATGTCGAACTCCCAGCCATGCCAGGGGCAACGGATGATCTCGCCGAGTTTCGTATACTGGATCTCGCCGGGATCACTCGACTGCGCGAGCCCAATCAACGGTCCCTCACACAACGCCGCGCCCTGATGCGGGCAACGGTTCATCAGGCCGAAATATTCGCCCTTGATGTTGAACACCGCGATCGGCCGCCCGTCGATCTCCAAAAACTTTCGCGTGCCCGGCGGCAGCTCATCGACCGGCGCAATCACATGCCGCGCCATCAATTGATCCCATACAGCGCGCGCGCATTGCCGAGATAGAACGCATCGCGGTTGGCCTCGCTGACGCCCGCCGGCAGCACGCGCGACGGCTCGTCATAGTCCCAATGCGGATAGTCGGTCGCGAACAACAACCTATCCCAGCCGATCCATTTGATGACGTCGAACAGATCCTCGCGCCGTTCCGGATCCTCCATCGGCTGCGTCGTCCACCACACCTGCTCGCGGATATATTCGGACGGCGGCCGCTTCACATGCGGCACCTCGCTGCGCAGCCGCTGCCAGGCCTTGTCGAGCCGCCACGCCAGCGACGGCGCCCAGCCGAAGCCGGCCTCGATCATCACCATCTTCAATTTCGGGAAGCGCTCGAATACGCCCTCCAGCACGAGGCTCGCCAGCGCCGATTGCTGGCATTGCGAGTGGCCGACCATCTCCTCGATGTAATAGGACGGCCAGCCCGACGGCGTGATCGGATTGCCGCCGAAGCCGAAGGCGTGGACGCCGACGGGAAGGCCGGCCTCTTCCGCGGCCTGGTAGATCGGCCAATAGCGGCGCTGGCCGAGCGGCTCGACATTGCGGCTGAGCAGCAGCACCTGCACGAAATTCTTGTCGCCCGCACGCTCGCGGATTTCCGCGGCGGCCGACATCCCGTCCTCATTGCCGACGACAATGGATGCCTTCAGGCGCTTGTCCTTGCTGGTCCATTTGTCGATCTGCCAGTCGTTGATCGCCGAGCATAATGCGGCCGAAAGCTCGTGATTGCGGATGCCCTGCCCGGTGCCCAGCGGATTGAGCACCCCGAGCTGCACGTTGTTGGGATCGAGCAACTGCTTCTGCATGAACGACAGTGAAGAGCCCTGCGGGCCGCCTTCCGGCGGATAGGCGTCGCGGCGCGAGGCATTGGGCTGGGCCTTCGGATAGGGCGGGCCTTCCGTCATGCCTTGATAGGCGTGCACGCCGTAGATCTCGAGATGATGCTGCCAGCGTTTGGCGAGATACGGATACAGCTCGGTGCGGGTCGCGCGGGCCGGATGGATATCGCAGTCCGCGATGGCGGTTTTAACGGTCAGTTGGGAAGCGGCTTCTTGGCTCTCGCGGAACTGGATATTCATCGCCTTGCCTCCTTTGGCAGCGGGCTCACGTCAGGCGGGGATAGGTCGCATGCGGATTGTCGATCATGATCTTGCGCACGAGATCGGGGGACAGACCTTCAGGCAGTGCGTCCGGGCCGTCGAACTGCCAGTGCGGATAGTCCGTGGAGAATAGGACCAATTCGTCCGACTGCATATGATCAAACAGGCGAATTAATGTCGCTTCGTCCGGCGGTGCATCAAATGGCTGTAACGAGAAGCGGATGTTGCTGCGCACAAGTTCCAGCGGCGCGCGATCAACCCAGGGCGTTTCCATCCGCACCCCGCGCCAGAACTTGTGCAGGCGCCAGAGATAGGGGGAGATCCAGGATACACCGGACTCCAGCATCACCATTTTCAGCCGCGGATATTTGGCGAACACGCCCTCGACGATCAGGCTGGTGAGCTGGGTCTGGAACGCCTGGGCCTGACCGACATAATCCTCGATGTGGTAGGAACCCCACCCAACGGCAGTCGGTGGGTTGTGATAGGCGGAACCGGCGTGGATGCCGATCGGCAGGTCGAGCCGTTCCGCGGCCTCATAGATCGGCCACAGCGCGCGCTTGCCGAGCGGTGTGTCGCCCATGACCAGCATCAGCACTTGCACGAAGCGCCGGTCCTGCGCGCAGCGCTCGATCTCGGCGACGGATTTCTCGACGCTTTGCGTGGGGATCACGATCGAGCCGCGCAGCCGCGAATCACGATCGAGCCATTCCTTCACGAGCCAGTCGTTCAGCGCGCGGCAGAAGGCCGCCTGCAAATCTTCCGAGAACACCATCTGCACGCCGTAGAGCGGGTTGCAGATGGCGTAGCTGAGCTGGAAAGGATCGAGCACATGGCGCTGCATGTCCTCCAGGCTTTCGCCGGGTTTCCCGCTCTCGGGTCGCCAGTCTGGACGCGCCGTGATCGGCGAATTCTGCGGATAGGATTGCGAGATGAGGTCGACCATGCCGCGCGTCGTCACCTGATCGCGCCAATAGTCGTTCAGGTACGGCAGCAGGCTGGTCAGATGCGGCACGGCCGGATGCACGTCGCAATCAATGCCGCCGGCGATCAGGGACGCCATGACGTCTCCCCTCTCACGTTTCCTCGTCTTGTCTTGGCAGCGCTTCGCGGCTGCCTTGCACCCACCATTGAAGCAGGCCTGCCCGTCGACCGCAACTCGGCCAACGCCGCTGTCATATGCTAGGAAGGCGCAGCTGCGCTGGAATAAGGGATTCAAGGGATGAAAGAGCTCGTCGGCATCGCGGAACAGGTCGCGGCCAAACTGATCGCGCGCAAACAGACCATTGCGGTTGCGGAATCCTCCGGAGGCGGCCTGATCTCGGCCAGCCTGCTCGCGGTGCCCGGCGCGTCCGCCTATTTCCTCGGCGGCGCCGTGGTCTACACCCGCGATGCCAGGCGCGTGCTGATGGATATTTCGGACGAAGGAATGAAGGGCTTTCGTTCGTCCTCGGAGCCTTATGCAAAGCTGCTGGCCGAACAGATGCGCAGCCGCTTTGGCAGCGACTGGGGCCTGTCCGAAACCGGCGCGGCCGGCCCCACAGGCAACCGCTACGGCGATGCCGCCGGCCATAGCTGCATGGCCGTTGCGGGGCCTGCGTCAGAGGTGATGACGCTGGAGACGGCGAGCGGCGACCGGTTCGGCAACATGCAGGTGTTTGCGGCGACGGCGCTGAAGTTGCTGCTGAGGAAATTATCAGAGTAGCCGCAGCACTTCCCGAAAGGACCTCGCCACATCCCCACTGTCGTCCTGACGAAAGCCAGGACCTACGCGTGAGCGCTTGCGCTCATCGCGATTACCCCAGGGAGAAATTTGGCGAAGACTCATCGTTCGGTACTCGCACCTTACGCTGATCGATAGATTCCGCGGTATGGGTCCTGGCTTTCGCCAGGACGACCGTGGGGCCTACCTCCCCAAATGCCGCATGAAAATCCGCACCACGTAGCCCTGCACGCGCGGCGCCTCGTCGTAAATGTCCGATGCGATCCGCTCGATGGTCTCGCGCAGGGACAGGAACTGCGCCTGTCGCGCGCTGCTTTCGGTGCCCTGCATGCCCGCGAGCTCGTCCATCGCGGCGTCGCTGATCTGGCACTGCACGACCTCGTCTTCACGCGTCATGGTGAAGCGAAAGGCAAGCCGTTCGAGATCATGGCCAATGATCCTGTCGCGCAAAAGTGGCATCAAGTCGTCCCGGTCGAGCCCCGCGACGACAATGCTGAAAATCTGACGCGTTGTCACCACCCGCGCCAGGGGACGTGGCGGTCATGCGACGCTCTTCAACAGCGCGCTCCCATCAGTCGGCCACGCGCCGACGTCAGTAGACGAGCGCAGTTCCGGTCGGCTTGTCCAGTGCCGCCGCCAGCGATCGATATTCCTCGCAGTCCGTCCCGCAGATGGATGCGATCCGGCCGAGGTGATAGAGCGCTTGCTCGCGGTTGCCCCGTTCGAGCTGCCACAGTCCATAATATTGCCACGTCAGCACGTGGTTCGGATCTGCCTGCAAGGCGCGCTCGTACCAGACCTGCGACTGCTCGTAATCACCGAGCTTGCGGTAGGAATAGCCGATGAGGTTGGCGACGTTCGGATGGTCGTCATGGCCGAGCGACTTCAGCTGCGCGATCGCGGCCGCATAGTCGTTGCGCTCGTAGATGGTGTCATAGGCCGCGCGGTAGCCGGCGGCGAAAGCGGGATCGCCGATGCTGGATTGGTTGCCTTGCTTCTTGCCCTTCTGGGTTGCCTTGGTGCCCGGCCGCTTCGGATAGGTTGGCTGCGGCTTCTGATCCGAATAGGCGCCGGCATAGGGATCGGTGGAGCTGATGCTGCCGCCGCCTCCTCCACCACCGCCGCCTCCGCCCGCGGCGAACGCCGGCGAGCTCAACAGGGCTGCCGCAAATGTACCGAGCGTGACGAGCCTGATCATCCTTGTGAACATCTCCGTCTCCTGTCCTGCTTCATGCGGCCCCGGACGAATTGATAACCCTGCCTCGGCAGCGATATTCCGGGACGCTGCGCTCACAGAGACGTCAACGTTCGTACGACAGTTCTGTTGTCCTTTACTGGAATGCCACTTCGGCGAAACTGCGGAGCTTTCGCGAATGCAGCCGCTCGGACTCCTGCTGCTTGAGCCGCTCCAGCGCCTTCAGCCCGATCTCGAGATGCTGGCCGACGCGGCGGCGGTAGAATTCGCTGGCCATGCCGGCGAGCTTGATCTCACCATGCAGCGGCTTGTCGGAGACGCAGAGCAGCGTGCCATAGGGAACGCGGAAACGGTAACCGTTGGCGGCGATCGCGGCCGATTCCATGTCGAGCGCCACCGCGCGCGATTGCGACATGCGGCGGATCACCTCGGGTCCACTGATCTCCCAGTTGCGATTGTCGACGCTTGCGACGGTGCCGGTGCGCATCAGGCGCTTGAGCTCGAAACCTTCGAGCCCGGTGACGTCCTCGACTGCGTCCTCGAGCGCGACCTGCATCTCGGCAAGCGCCGGGATCGGGACCCAGAGCGGCAGCTCGCGGTCGAGCACATGGTCCTCGCGCACATAGCCGTGGGCCAGCACGTAGTCGCCGAGCCGCTGCGTGTTGCGCAGGCCCGCGCAATGGCCGAGCATCAACCAGGCATGCGGCCGCAGCACGGCGACGTGATCGGTGACGTTGCGCGCGTTGGACGGGCCGGTGCCGATGTTGATCAGGGTGATGCCGCGATAGCCTGATGCAACCAGGTGGAAGGCCGGCATCTGCGGCGCCCGCGCGGGCGCAACGCCGCTGGTCGCACCGCCGCTACGCGTGATGACGTTGCCCGGCGCGACGAAAGCCTCGAGACCGGCCTCGCCGGACTGAATCCGCTGCTGGCAGAGCTGCGCGAAGGCGTCGACATAAAACTGGTAGTTGGTGAAGATCACGAAGTTCTGGAAATGCTCGGGATCGGTGCCCGTGTAGTGGTAGAGCCGGCGCAGCGAATAGTCGACGCGGGCGGCACGAAACAGGGACAGCGGCTCGGGCGCGCCCGGCTGAAGCTCGAAGGTGCCGTCGGCGATCGCGTCGTCCATGGTCGCGAGATCGGGCACGTCGAACGCATCACGCAGCGAACGCGCCACGGGCGAGTTCTCGCTGGTGGTGATGGCGGCCTCGATGTTGATGTCGCGGCGGTAGGCGAAGTGGATCGGGATCGGCTCATTGGACTCGCCGATCTCGACGGGGACGCCGTGGTTCTGGATCAGGAGACCGATCTGCTCGACGAGGTAGCTGCGGAACAAATCCGGCCGCGTCACGCTGGTCTCGTGCACGCCGGGCCCCGCGACGAAGCCGTAGGCGAGGCGCGAATCCAGCCGCGCATGCGTCGCGGTGGTGAGGCGGACGAAGGGATAGTACGCCCGCACCCGTGTCGTGATCGCTTCACCGCCGACATAGGCCTCGAACCGGTCGCGCAGGAATTTCGTGTTGCGCTCGTAGATCTCTTCGAGGCGGGCGACGGCGAGGCCTGCGTCGGAGAAGGATTCGGTGGCGATGGAGGGAGGGGATTGCATGGGTCGACCGCCAGGTTGCTGTTTGCAATCGCAGTATAGCAAACTGGCAGTGCCGTAGGGTGGGCAAAGCGAAGCGTGCCCACCAATCTGCTCATCGTGTGAAAGATGGTGGGCACGGCGCGTTGCGCCTTTGCCCACCCTACGGGACCGTCATCGCGGCTCGAGATCCCGGATGCGCGCCAAGCGCGCTCCGGGACGACGCGCCCTCGCGCGTCACTTCTCCCTGAACGCCCGCATCAGCTGGTCGTGCAGCGGCTTCATCAGATAGGACAGCATGGTGCGGTCGCCGGTCTGGACGAAGGCCTCCACGGGCATGCCAGGGATCATCTTGACGTCGCCGAGACGGGCGACCTCTTCCGCCGGCATCGAGACGCGGATGGTGTAGTAGCTCTGGCCGGTGCGCTGGTCGGTGGTGACGTCGGGCGAGACGCGGCTGACGACGCCGTTGAGCTCGGGTGTGGTGCGCTGGTTGAAGGCGGACAGGCGCAGCAGCGTCTTCTGGCCGATCTGGAGCTTGTCGATGTCGACCGGATTGACCTTGGCCTCGACCTGGAGATCGTCGGCCTGCGGCACGATCAGCATCAGGGCATCGCCTGCGGTGACGACGCCGCCGACGGTATGCACGGTCGATTGCAGCACCATGCCGTCCTGCGGCGCGCGGATGTCGACGCGGCGGAGCTGGTCTTCGGCGGCGACCTTGCGTTCGATCAATTCGCCGATCTTGTCGTTGGTCTCGCGCAAATCCTTGGAGACCTCGCTCACCATGTCCTTGTCGACCTGGATGATCTGGAGCTCGGTCTCGGTGATCTTGCCCTTGGCCTGCGCGCGCGAAGCGATGTATTGCGCGCGCTCGCCGTTGAGACGTGCCGAGTCGCGCTCGAGCTGGGTCAGTCGCGAGATCTGCACCAGGCGCTTGTCGTAGAGGTCGCGCACGCCGGTGAGCTCGTTCTGGACCAGCGCGATCTCCTGATCCTTGGCCTTCTCCTGCGCGCTGAGACCCGAGATTTCCTCGTTGAGCTGCGTGATGCGCTCGCGGAGCTGCGCCTTCTGCCCGGTGCGGCCGTTGACGCGGACTTCGAACAGCTTGCCTTCGGCCGAGAGCAGCACCTTGACGTCGGGATCATTGGCGCGTTCGAGCAGGGCTTGCGGAAATTCGATCTTGTCGACGCCGCGCTGCTCGGCCTGCAATCGCGCCGCGCGCGCTTGCGCGGCGTCGAGATTCTTGGTGACGATGGCGAGGTTCGCCTTGGTGACGGTGTCGTCGAGCCGTATCACGATGTCGCCGGACTTGACGACGTCGCCGTCGCGGGCGCGCAGCTCGCCGACCACGCCGCCGGTCGGGTGCTGCACCTTCTTGACGTTGGATTCGACGACGATCTGTCCCGGCGCAATCAGTGCGCCGGAGATGAGTGCCGTCGATGCCCAGCCGCCGAGACCGACAGTCAGAACGAGCACGATCACGAGGCCGAGCATCAGGTGAAACCGGATCGACTGCCGCACGGTCCTCTTTGCGGCGGGCTTCGGGCCGCCGATGGCCATCGTGCTCATGACTTCGGCACTCCGCCTTCGCTGACGATCTTGATCGGAGCCGGCGGCGTCACGCGCGGCTGGAGCACCTGGGCGAGCACCTGCTCCTTCGGGCCGAAGGCCTGCATGCGGCCATCGCGCAGCACCAGGATCTGGTCCATCGCCTCGACACCAATGGGCCGGTGCGCCACCACGATGACGATGGCGCCACGCTCGCGTGCGGAGCGAATGGCGCGGGTCAGCGCCTCGTCGCCTTCGGTATCCAGGTTGGAATTGGGCTCGTCGAGCACGATCAGGAACGGATTGCCATAGAGCGCGCGCGCCAGCGCCACGCGCTGGGCCTGGCCTGCCGAGAGCGCGGCACCCTGCTCGCCGACTTGCGTATTGTAGCCCTCGCGCATCTTGATGATCATCTCGTGCACGCCGGCGTCCTTGGCCGCGGCGATGATGCCGTCGGAGGTGGCCTCAGGATCAAAACGGCTGATGTTCTGCGCGATGGTGCCGCCGAACAATTCGACGTCCTGCGGCAGATAGCCGATGTGGCGGCCGAGCACGTCGGACGACCATTGATCGAGCGCTGCGCCGTCGAGCCGCACCTTGCCGCGGACGGGCTGCCAGACGCCGACCAGCGCGCGGATCAACGACGACTTGCCGGAGCCGCTCGGGCCGATCACGCCGAGGCCGTTGCCGGCGACGAGCGCGAAGGTGATGTCCTGCACGATAAGGCGCTGGTCGCCCGGCGGCACCATGGTGACGCCTTCGACCGAGAGGCGGCTGGTGGGTGCCTGCAACTGGGTCGGCATCGTCTGCGCCGGCATCTGCTCCAGGAGACGCGTGAGGCGCTGCCAGCTCTGGCGCGCCGCGACGAAGGATTTCCAATGCGCGATGGCGAGATCGACCGGCGCCAGCGCACGGGCGGACAGGATCGAGCCGGCAATGATGATACCGGCGGTCGCCTCCTGGTGGATGACGAGATAAGCGCCGACCGCGAGCACGGCCGATTGCAGCATCATGCGCAGCACTTTTGCGACCGCGCCGAGACCGCCGGCGACATCGCTCGCGCGCTGATTGCCGGCGAGGTATTTTTCGTTGGCCTCGCTCCAGCGCTGGTTCATCCGGCCGGCCATGCCCATCGACACCATGACTTCGGCGTTGCGGCGGCTGGCCTGGGCGAGGTCGTTGCGCTGGGCCGCAAGCCCCATCGCCTCCTTCGCCGGCTGGCGGGACATGAATTCGGTGACCAGCGTCAGCCCGACCAGGATGATGGCGCCGACCAGCGCGGTGACACCGATCATGACGTGGAAGGCGAAGCAGATGGCGAGATAGAGCGGCAGCCAGGGCAGGTCGAAGAACGCGCTCGGGCCCATGCCGCCGAGGAAGGAGCGGACATTGTCGAGGTCGCGCAGCGGCTGCAGCCCCTCGTTGCGGCTGCCGACCAGGAGCGGCAGGCGCACGATGGTGTCGAACACGCGCTTGTTCAGCGCATCGTCCAGCGCAGTGCCGACCCGCCCGAGGATCCGATTGCGGATCATGTCGAGCACGCCCTGCGCCATGTAGAGGAAGCTGGCGAGGATGATCAGACCGACCAGGGTCGGAATGCTGCGGCTCGGCAGCACCCGGTCATAGACCTCCAGCATGAAGATCGACCCGGTCAGATAGAGCAGGTTGATCATGCAGCTCATCAGGCCGACGCCGATGAACGCCGTGCGACAAGCGCGCAGCGCCTCACCGAGCTCTGAACGGCGGACGCCGGATACGGCTGCCATCAGTCTGATCTCTTTCCGGTGGGGGCCAAAGCCCCTGATTTCAATGGCGAATTCAGGGGTAACTGACCTGGATTAACATCGCGTTTTCCGCTCGTCCAACGCAGTCGAATTAATCCAGGACCCTACTGAGCCACATCTACCCCGACCGGCCTTCCGCGCAAGCCCGGAATTCCACAGGCTTGCGGCTTTTTCTTGCAGGCTTTCCGCCCCTTCCGGGGAAAGGCAGAGGCTGAAAGGTCGGAATCGGGAAGCTAGAAGCGACCGCCGCCGCGCACCAGCCGCACCACCAGCAGCAGGATGACCGCACCGATGGCCGAATAGACGATCTCTGAAACGAGGCCGGTACCGATTCGGATGCCGAGCTTTGGAAACAAAAAGCTCGCGACCAGGGCGCCGGCGACGCCGACCACGATGTCACCGATGATGCCGAACCCGGTTCCGCGCACCACCTTGCCGGCCAGCCAGCCGGCGACCAGGCCGACGAACAGGATGACGAGCAGGCCTTCATTGGAAATGTACATAAGTGAGGTCCCCTTGGCATGAACGACCTCATGGAACGGGAACCGGGATGAATGGGGTCTGAATGCTGTTCGCGGCGGGCTGGTTGTCCCCGCCCGAACACGGGCAGCGGAGCGCGTGGCAACTCCTCTCCCCCACCCTCCCCCGCAGGATCCTGTTCAGACCCTGGAGGGGAGGGAAAGATCAGCCATCACTCCCTGAAAAACGCCAACAGGTCGGCGTTGATCGTCTCGGCGTGCGTGGTCGGCATGCCGTGCGGAAAGCCCTTGTAGGTTTTCAGGATGCCGTTCTTGAGCAGCTTGGCCGACAGCGGCGCGGAATCGGCGTAAGGCACGATCTGGTCGTCGTCGCCGTGCATCACCAGCACGGGCACGTTGATCTTCTTCAAATCCTCGGTGAAATCGGTCTGCGAGAACGCGACGATGCCGTCGTAATGCGCTTTCGCGCCGCCCATCATGCCCTGGCGCCACCAGTTCTCGATCACCGCTTCCAGTGGTTTTGCGCCGGGGCGGTTGTAGCCGTAGAACGGGCCGGCGGCGATGTCGCGATAAAATGCCGAGCGGCCGGCGGCGAGCTGGGCCTGGAAATCGTCGAACACGCTCTTCGGCAGGCCGCCGGGATTGGCCGCGGTCTGCACCATCAGCGGCGGCACCGCCGAGAGGATCGCGGCCTTCGCGACGCGGCTCTCGCCGTGGCGCGCGATGTAGTGCACGACCTCGCCGCCGCCGGTGGAATGGCCGACATGGATGGCCTTCTTCAGGTCGAGATGCGCGGTGAGCGCGGCGAGATCGTCGGCATAGTGATCCATGTCGTGGCCGTCGGCGACCTGCGCCGAACGGCCGTGGCCGCGGCGGTCATGGGCGACGACGCGATAGCCGCGCGTGACGAAGTACATCATCTGCGCGTCCCAGTCGTCCGACGACAGCGGCCAGCCATGGCTGAACACGATCGGCTGGCCCGAGCCCCAGTCCTTGTAGAAGATCTCGACGCCGTCCTTGGTGGTGATGGTGGGCATGAATGGCTCCTTCAGTGAGAATCAGTCCGGGGCCCGCGAGACGCGAGCCGACGAGGCGGAGATGGTCATGCGACGATGCGAGGTCGAGACCTCGCACCGGCCTGCAGCGATGAGAATCGTGTGATCAGGCGAACGTCATCGGCCTGTAGCGCCGCCATGCGCCGATCGTGAGCACCACGAAAAACACCAGCACGATGCCCTGCACCACGGCGAACACGGGACCCGCCGGCGGCGCCGGCGGCACGGCGGGCGCAAGCGCGGCGAGCGCCGGCACCTTCAGGAACGACTGGATCACCAGCACGAAGACGTTGAAATACAGCGAGACCATCGCCGTCACGATATAGACCGGGCGCCAGACGCCAGCGAGCTTCATGCCGTACAGCGCGAAGCAGGCGATCGCGAGCAGCACCAGCGAGAGGATGCCGATCATGTGCGAGGGCAGCAGCTCCTTGAACGGAAACAGGAAGCCGGTGGCACTCGTGAGGATCGTGAACAGCAGGAAGATCGCGGTGAGGCCCGGCATTGACTTCGAGCCGAGCAGGCCGAACATCACGACGAAGCCGGCGGCGATGGCGATCAGGCTGATGATGACATGGACCAGCGTGAAGGCGGGCAGGCTTAATCCAAGGACCATGACATCTCTCCTGCTCGTCCAACATTGAAGTCAGGAGATTGATATTACGGTCCTCATGAGATTACCACCTGCGCAGGCGTCACACTTGCGCGTGCAGCCATGCGTCATCGTGCGAATCGACAAACGCATGACTGATTTTTTTGCATCGCTGTCGCAAACGACGGCAATTTGTAGCGACGAGGCCTTCAACGAAAGTTGAATCGATCCTTCACACTTCCTTGGTGTCGAAGATCAAGAGGTCGGCGCCGCCGCTGGCGAATTTCGGCACGTCGCCTGCGGCCGCCTTGCCCGCTTCGCTGCCGAAAGCTTTCTGGATGTCAGCCACGCTGTCGAAGCTGAGGATGGCGACGAGGTGGATTCCGGAAGGTCCGGCGGGCGAGCCGACTGCACCGGTGCTGACCGCGTACTTCTTCAAGCCGGGAAGTTTCTTCGCGAGCGGAATGTGGGTCTCGGCATAATGCTTGTCGAAGGCCGCAGCATCCTTGGGCGTCTTGTAGAGCACGACGAGTTCAGCCATTGAGTTAGTCCTCCCGTTTGACGTTTTGTGGAGATCCTCATGGTGAGGGGCGCCTCAGCGCCGTCTCGAACCATGAGAGGTCCGGATGCATCCGGGCCTTCGTCCTTCGAGACGCGGGCTTATGGCGCGCTCCTCAGGATGAGGGATAGTCTGTGGGACGCGGCAAGATGGCAAGCCGGATTCGTCTTGCCGTCTCCTTGTCTTGTCCTTGACTTATTGTTTGAGCACGATCTTCCCGGAAAACCGCTCCACTCGTTTCGCTAACGCGGCCCGTCGGCTCCGGACCGTGCCTAGAGCGCCGGTTTCGCGGCGTCGCCGAGATAGCCGTGCAGGGAGGCCACGACCTGCGCGCCCTCGCCGATGGCGCCGCCGACGCGCTTGACCGAGCCGGAGCGGACGTCGCCGACGGCGTAGACGCCGGGCACCGAGGTCTCCAGCGGCGCCACGAGCTTGCCCTGGTTCAGCTCGGACTGCGCGCCCGTCACGACGAAGCCGCCGCGATCGAGCGTCACGCCGCAGCCGTCGAGCCATGAGGTGGCGGGATCGGCGCCGACGAACAAAAAGAGGTTGCGGATGTCGGCGGAATCCTCGTCCGCAGACAGCCGGCTCTTCCAGCGGATCCGCCGCAGCAGCGCGGTCTCGTCGCCTTCCAAGGCCGTGATCTCGGTGTTGAACAGCAATTCGATGTTCGGCGTCGCTTCGATGCGCTCGATGAGATAGCGCGACATGCTGGCCCCCAGGCCGCCGCCGCGGATGATCATCAGCACGCGCTTGGCATGGCCCGACAGGAACACCGCGGCCTGGCCCGCCGAATTTCCGGCACCGACCAGCGCCACCTCCTCGCCGGCGCACAGCTTCGCCTCAACGGGGGATGCCCAATACCAGACGCCGCGGCCCTCGAACCTGTCGAGGCTCGCGATCTCCGGCCGGCGATAGCGCGCGCCGCTGGCGACCACCACCGCGCGCGAGCGCAAGGTGTCGCCGCAATCCAGCGCCAGCGCGAAGGTGCCGTTGGGGCGCGAGCAATCCAGCGAACTCACCGACATCGGGATCATGATGTCGGCGCCGAATTTCTGCGCCTGGGTGAAGGCGCGCCCGGCCAGCGCCTGGCCGGAGATGCCGGTCGGAAAGCCCAGATAGTTCTCGATGCGCGCGCTGGCGCCGGCCTGGCCGCCGAAGGCGCGGGTGTCGAGCACGGCGACCGAGAGTCCTTCGGACGCCGCATAGACCGCCGTCGCAAGTCCCGCCGGTCCGCAGCCGACGATCGCGACGTCGTAGATGCGATTATCCTTGGCACCGCCGATCATGCCGATGGCGCGGCCGAGCTCGATTTCGCTGGGATTGCGCAGCACGGTGCCGTCCGCGGTGACGACCAGCGGCCAATCCTCCGGCTTCGGCGAATAGCGCGCGATGATCTCGGCCGCGTCGTGCTCGCTATTGGGGTCGAGCAGATGATGCGGCTGGCCGTTGCGGGTGAGAAAGCCCTGCAGGCGCACCACGCCGGCGGAGTTCGACGGCCCGATCAGCACGGGGCCGCCGATGCCGCCCTGGATCAAATTGACCCGGCGCAGGATCAGCGCGCGCATGATGCGCTCGCCAAGATCGGCTTCGGCCACCAGCAGCGCGCGCAGCCGGTCCGGCGGAACCAGCAGCACCTCGACATTGCCCTCGGCACGGCCGTCGACCAGCGCCGGCCGGCCCGAGAGCTGGCCGAGCTCAGCCAGGAACTGCCCCGGCCCCTGGTCGATCACCGGCGTGACGTGGCCGAGCCCGTCGCGCTGGGTGATGGCGACATGGCCGGACAGAATCACGAACATGCCCGGCCCGGGCTTGCCGGTTTCGAACAGCAGCTCGCCGTCTTTATATTGCCTGACCTCGCCGAAATGGCGCAGGCGCTCGATCTCGGCCGGCACCAGCGCCGGAAAGGTCTGCTCGGGGCGTGTGAACTGCGCCATGAGCGCCTCTCTGCCGGTTCGTTGCACCTCGTCTTGCGCCATCGTCATTCTCGCTCATTCCAAAATTCTGACCGTCCGCTTTCAACTGCGGGTCTTGCCGGCGATCCCCTCATTTAGGGAATCATCGTCGTTCTGCGAGGGCTCGGTGCTTGCGGCGCGTTCGCGCGCCTGCACCTTCCGCCGCTTCAGGTTTTCGCGCAGGGCCGATTTCAGCCGGTCGTCCCGGGACGCCCGATCCTGTTTCGAATCTTGTCTCGAATCTTGCCTCGCGCTCTTGTCGTTCTCGTCAGCCATCACCGGTCCATCACTGCGATCGGCGATACCATGCCCCATGAATTTGGCAGCTCAAGAGCCCCGCGCGATCCGATCGTGCGAAACTCGAAATGGATCGAATCCGGTGCCGCCGGCAACTGGCCAGTTGGCGGGGGATATCGGGACCCGAATCGACGGAAAGTCGGCCGTTTCGAGCCAAAAGGGGCATTTTGGCCCCGATATCGACCCGATTTTCTCGTTCTGGCGGGCCTAGCAAGCTTGCACAGGAGGGGGGCTTGTGGCAGATATCGGCCCGCTTGGTAGGCCCCTCGTGGCGGCCGATTCTAGATCCCAGCATATGCTGCCGTAGCTCAGTGGTAGAGCACTCCATTGGTAATGGAGAGGTCGACAGTTCAATCCTGTCTGGCAGCACCATTCTCTGGCTCTCATCACGCACAGATCGGCATTCTCGCGGCTCGAAACGCCCGAGTTCTGCTTCCGTCCGTCACCCTCTTCTTGGAAGAGGGCGCGGGGAAGACCGGGTGCCGGCTGGCACCCATGACCCGCTGCGCGAAGAATTTGCACGCGCAAATGCGCAGGCGGAAAACAGGTGGGCCGGAAAACACCCGGCCTTCCCTGCGCGGTGGGCTGACGGCTTATGCGCGCTCTCCCCGGAGCCGAGTTCCTTCTGGCCTCCGTCCCCTCGCGAATTGGCGATGCCTCGAGACCCGGTCGAGCCCCGATCCATCTCCGCAAGGCTTGACCGTAGCAACGACGGTCAGGACCACACGTTTTCGCCGTACGCGTCGGCCCGGCTTCGCCCAAGAGGGCTTCGCCGGACACAGCGCCGTCCGTCCGCACACTCGCCAAGACCTCACGAGGTTCATCTCGCCCTGGTCCGTCTTCGCGTGCCCGACGCTGCCGCGTCCACCGCCCCCCGACCCACGTTCGTGACGACGTACGATCGCCCCTCTCCCTGGACCGGGATGGCGAGAGAATGCCGCAATTCCGAATTTCGGTAAAGTGGAATATTTTTGTTGATGGGGATTGACGGGTTTTGCGCGGGAGGTGGGTGTTTTGCCCGACGGGTCAGAGCGGCGTGCATGGCGAACCCAAGCCCGCCGCCCCATCCGACAACCTGATGCCGGGGCTCCGACCGGTTGGGCCGCGCAGGTAAGGTTAATTCTTCCTTTCGATTGTCGGTAAAATTTTATCGATTATCGTCTTTGTCATTGATGACGAACTTGGGGGCTTCGATAGTGCTTGCGTTTTGCCTGATCGTGACTGGGACTGCGCTGCTTCTCTCCGGCCTGGTTGCCTTCGGCTTTCACAGGAATTCGCTGCACTCGATGGCGCTGCTGTAGGTGGACGAGCCTTCCCTGAGCGTCCGGCTTTCTCCGGCTTAGCTCGTCGGATGAATAGAGCGACTTGTCCGCCGTAGCTCAAAGAGCGAAGGCGGAAGCGAAACCCATCAATGCCGCTCGGTGACGAAGCATGATGGGTTTCGCAAGTGCTCTACCCATCCAATGCGACGATCACCTCTTCCCGCCTGCCCCCTCTGCCGCAAGCCATCACCACGCCTCACGGGTCAATGATGTGCATGCCGCGATCATGACCGCATCGAACCATGCCGTTGGGAGGATCGGTAAATGGGCTTTCGAACAGCGCATCGCACTTGGTCCAGAGATCTCCATGCCGTTGACCTCTATATCCGGTACACCCGCAGGACCACGGTCCATGAGGAGGGCTCGTAGAGAGGGGCTCGAAGGCGCCGTACTTGCCTGTACATCCACAGATCTCAGGATTCGCAACGGTCCGATCGCCGGGTCCGCCCATGACGCACCTCCAGGATGTGTTGTGACCTGATACTACCAAATTGTGGGAGTGGGGCCACCCTTGTTTCTTGCTACGTGCAAGCGGCGGGCCGTCGCGGACCATGCGGTCGATGCAATCGCACTGTCCGATTGCCCTCCAAATTCATGGTGATAGTGTCACGTTTCGCGGTCTGTCCGGGAGGACACAATGGGATGGTTTGACGGGCTGTTTGGAAGGACGTCGTCGCCTACGACCCCACTCTTTGCGAGATTCAGGCGGAAATCACGGGCTCCGACTGATCCTGATCTTCTGAAGATTGCCAAAGACCGAAAAGGGCATGTTTCGAGGAGAGCCGTGAGAGATGAATACAATCGGCTGCTCCTGGAGAAGTACGCGCACGATAAGTCGTGACTTCTAAGTCGCAGGACGGACGGAGCGAAGCGAAGCCCATCGAGGCTTTGCCCGATGAAGAGACATGATGGGTTTCACAAGTGCTCCCATCCGCTAAGGTAAGCCACGGCCGCGCGACGGCGTAGCAAGCAAGACCATCATCACAAACAGCGGAATGAACAGCACAATTGTAAGCGGCAGCAGCAACGCCAAAGCTTCAAAGCCGCGAATGAAGAAACGAACGATGCCATATGCCCCCGTCGCGGCCAGCGCAAAGGCGACTATCACTGCGACCAAATAGCGGACCAGTCTGTGCATATCTTACACTTATACTAGTCCCCCATAATTTGGCGATGGCCTACTTTGGCGCTTGCGCCTTGATCTTGAGGTGGTGAGGTTCTTAGCTTGTAGGACGGGTAGAGCGACTTGTCCCCCGTAGCTCAAAGAGCGAAGGCCATCAATTCCTTGCGCGCAGCTCGTAGGATGGGTTGAGCCCTTTGCGAAACCCATCAAATCCTTCGCGCCGTGAAGAAACATGATGGGTTTCGCAAGAGATCAACCCATCCTACAAACTACAAACTGCGTACGCTCACTCATCGTCAACCGCCTCATGCCCGGCAAAGCGATCATCAGCACGGCGCAGGCGTCGGCACAGCTCGCGATTGATGTTTTGCAGGACAATCACGTAGGCGTGGATGTCGGCCTTGTAGCAGGCGTAGAGTTTTGGGGCCGTCAGCTCGTACAGCACCGTCGGGGTCTCCGCGATCACCGTGGCGGAGCGGTTCTGCATTTCGATCAGCGTCATCTCGCCGAAGAAATCGCCGGGGTTCAGAACGGAAATCGGAATGACGCTTCCCGAAGTCGCGCGCTTGCTCACCGCCAGCCGGCCGGACTTGACGATGAACATCGAGCGTCCCGGCTCGCCTTCCGCCACGACGGTTGCTCCGGCATCGAGGCGGCACTCGACCAGCATCGACATCAGGAGGTCGAGACCTGGATCCGGGAGACCGCCGAAGAACGGCGTCGCCAGCAGGAACGCTTTCAGATCGGGGGCCGCGACAGTCATCGCGCAAGGATACGCCTCGCTGCCATTTGCGGCAAGCGCGTCGGGGTCTACCGAACTCGCCCTTATCCCTCCTCGACAATGGTGCTGTTCAGCTACGCTTGTCCTGTTGTCGTTCAAGGCGGAGCCTCTGCGCTCTCATACGCTTTATCTCTTCATTGAGAGTGTCGGTCTTTTCATCGAGGCGCGAGTTCTTTGATTTCGGCTCGTCGCGCTGACGAATCTTTTCGAGTGCTTTCTCAACCGAGAGCTTGGTCGAATCGGCCATGATATCCCTCCAGGAAAGAATCGAAACAGCCTGTTTGGAAAGTGAAAATGAAGCCAAGTCTTGGAGTGTTGAGGTAAGTCAAACGTGCACTGAAAGTCGGCTCATTCCTGGCTCACTGCCGCGCAATGCTCTCGCCCCGCGGCGACCGCTTTCTCCCAATCTTCAGGTCAATCATGACCTTTGCCGTCACCGCGAGAACAGCTGCGCACAGCACCGCCTTCGATATCGTCTCCATCGTCCCCTCGATCAGCAGGCAATGGGCCACGCTGCCTGCGACGATGACGATCGCCAGCGGAATGTGGACGATGCGCCAGGTTCGCAGCCGCAGTCCCAATCGGCGGCGCAGCGCAGCCAGAAGCGCAACGGCGAAGATGGCCCACATTGCGGTCACGCCAAAGGGTGAGAACGGCGTCGGCGACGAGAAGGTCAGGGCATCGATCATGTCAGGCGGACTGGTGATCCAGAGGCCGGCGACATGGATCACGATCGCCGCGACCAGCGTGCCGCCGATCCAGTGATGGGCACGCCGTCCACGATAGGCCGGGAAGCCCGGCAGATATCCGCCGACCAGCAGGGGCTGAACCAGCACGAGACCGAGGGCGATGATCCCGGCAAATCCGGCCAGGATGTAGACCGGAGCGCGCCATGCGAGCTGCTCGCTCGTTGCCGCCGCCGCGATCGGCACGCCAATCACCAAAGCAAGGGCGACCCAGATCAGGATCACCCGAACCAATTTCCACCCCGCCATTCGCTCAGGCCGGCTGAAGGACGAAGTGCGCCTCCAGGCTGGTCTCCTTTGCGCTCCGCATCACCGGCCGCAGGAAGACGGTTTTGAACTCACCGCTGTCATAGGCGAGGTGACCATGCGGCTGGCCGAAGATGGGAATGATCTGCGGCATCTCGAGCCGGAACTTGCCGTCCTTGTCGGTGAGCGTGGCACCATGGCTCTGCGGCTCGTGCTCCTGTCCTTCGACCGTGTGCGCCCAGATCTGGATGCGCTGCCCGGCGAGCGGGGCCCCGTCGCCGGCACGGCGCACGGTGCCGCTCATCCAGAAGCCGCCCTTGCCGATGCGATCCACGATCGCCGCGCCCTTGCGGTAGTTGTTCGCCCCGCCCGACATGGTTTCGGTCGGTGCGACACCGTCCGCGCGGGCCGGCAGCAAGAGGCCGGAAGCTCCGGCTGCCAGAATCGAGCCGCCGGCAACGAGGAGATTGCGGCGGTTGAGTACGACAATGCTCATGTCTGTTCCTCCGGGCGACCGGGCAGTGGCTCCTTCAAGGATACAACAACAAGCGTGAAACGCCCAGTTGGGACGACGGGCGCAATGGGTCGCAATGACAGTGTTGTGAACGGGGGCGCAATCTGCGCAACTCGTTTCCGGCTCGAACCGTGGCCCGTCGCAAGGGCGCTAGGGAAGCAACGCTGCGCCCGATTCCTCGTCCGGAAGCGAAACAGCGGTGTCAGAAATTCTCCATGATGTACTTCCCACCGATAGTGATCGCGTCCAGCAGCGGCTTCCTGTCATCGTGCCCGGTCTGGTAACCTTTGACGATTGCCTGTCCTCGCTCCTCCGGCGTGCCATGATGGTCTCTGTCGTTGATCAGGGTGTCTCCGAACTTGAATTGCGTCATGGCGACGACGGCCGCGTTGAAACTCGGCTTCTCCCACTTTCGTACACCCGCGAAATAACCGGCAAAAAAATCGGCGTGCAGTTCCAGCCGTTTCACCGTGGTCTGTCCGTCGAGAAGAATCTTGTCCAGCTTCAGCTTGAACTGGAGGATGTGTCCGAACTCGTGGGCACAGACCGCGACAACCCCCGCATCCGGTGCCTCGGGCCGTGCCAGTAGCTCCTTCAGATACCGCCGTCCGAAAAGGACAGTCCCATCGGTACCAGCCACACGCTTCCTATCGGTGGCAAACGCAGCCGGAGCATCATCGTCGTCGTAATAGGCGAATGCGGGGGTGACATTCAGACAATCGGAAATCCTGTTCAAGGTCTGCGCCAGCGCATAGTCGAAGTCCTTGTCCCCTGACGTGAGGATCATCGGTACATCGCCGTTGGGCCTCCGCGCATCCTGCTCGTTGCCGAGAATTTTGTCGGCCTCGCTACTCGATAGGCTGCAGCCATAGATCGGATTATGGCGGCTTCCGCCTGCCGCCGCGCCGACGATGTCGAAAAGAAGAAGACCACAACCCGCGATACAACATCTCCGTGTAAGCATCTGCACGCCTCCCTAGCAGAGGTTTGGAAATTTCCGACAGGCCTCGGAGGTCTTGTCCGCCGGAGGTGGAGTCTCCGACGGCGGATTTGGCGCGCTGCCCGGGGTCGGAGCTGCCATTTTGGGAAGTGGCACGGGTTGAGCCGGCAGCGGCTGGGGCGTGGGGTTTCCAACGTTGAAGTTCGCGTACTCGATCCGGTTGGTGTAGAGGCTGATGCCGAGCTGCCAGGTCGATACGCCGTTCTGATGCTGCGCCACCATGGAGTAGACCGGTCCTGCAGGAAGCTGCGTCTGCCCACTCACCACGACATTGGTCACCGGCCCGAGGTAATACAGCTGCGTGTAGACGCCGGTGCCGTTCGTCTGCATGGCGATCGTCTGCCAGAGCTGGGGACTATACCAGCCTGCGTTCGGAGTGCCCGTCTGCAATTGCTGGATGACCGCAGTCAGGATTTGACGAGGGTCCGCCTGTGCCGACGCTGTCCTCGTCGCCGGTGCCTGAAGCAGGCAGGCCAACACCGCCGCGATCAAGAATCTGATCGGTATCCTCGACATCATCTGCATCCCCCGACACTCACGAACCGATCACATGGCGCGACATCCGAGATCCCCCTCGTTTTCGCCGTCCCGACGATTACTTGATTTGTTCAGACTTGCTCCTGATGTCCGTATCCGTCCGAGGCACGACGACCGGCCGGTCCGCAGGCAGGCGATTGACGCCCGGAGCAGAATTGAATGAGCTTGTTCCGCCTCCGGTCCCCTGACCTGAGCCAATGCCGGAACACATGATCCGGCAGCCGAGTTCGCTCTGGTCGCATTTGCACTCCGCGGCAACGCGACTCAAGAGCTCGCCCTGGCGCAACGGAAACGCGATCAGCAGCAAGCCGGCCAACACCAATGTTTTGCGTGCGGTCATCTTTCACTCCACGGGCCTGAAACGAACGCTCTTGAAACCGACCACGACCGGGCGGGGCAACAACGTATCCGGCAGCAGCACGTTTGACGTTGCGCGGCGCTCGAAGCCGATTGCCCCGCCCAGCGGATTGTTCGCGCTGGCCGGCTGCGCCGAAGGAGATGGCGACGGTTTGCCGTCGGGTTCGGCGCGGCTGCCAGCCGTGCCCCCATTTGCCGGAGCGGGTTGCGCTGCAATGGCCGGCAGTGGCGCGGCCGGCTGGTTCAGCCCCAGATTTCCCCGCGTCCCGCCATCTTCGCCCATGCTGGTTTGGATCGAGCGGGCCAGGAATACGCGGCTGACGAGAGCAAGCTCGACTGAAAAGCGTGGCCGCTCGACTTTCGTCTTCCGGTCTATCACCTTGTCGTCGATCCTCTTCCCGATCAGGATCGAAAGCTGCTTGCGTAGCCCCAGCTCCGAGCAGAACAGCTTCGTCGCGGAGGCCTGACAAAAATCAAGGAGCCGAAGCTCCGCCGGAACCGCAGGAACGCCGTAGGTTTCGGTGGCCGAAAACCTGACCTCGACCGTTTCGGTCGAACTGGCGTCCGCGCCAAACCCGCCGCTCAACAGCTCCGACATTGCGCTTGCGCTGCCGTTGGCCCGCTTCACATTGGTGATGGTGAAGCGCGGGAACAACACGAGCGGAAGCGAAGTCCGGGTCGCAGGCGGCTTGAACAGCGACTCGGTGGAGATCGTCTGCGGCCAGACCTGTCCATCATGGTCGGGCCGGGCATTCGTGGCGGGAAATTGATAGACTGCCCGATAGGCATCCTCGATTTCCCGGGTCATATCGAGATGCAGCAATTTGATCGAGCGCCCCGCAAACGGCTCGTCCGCCGCTGAATCGGTGGCCTCGTCGTCGGTGATCATCGCGAAGACGTCGCCAACCTGGATGTCCTCGACCGGCGGATAGACCGGCTCGAAGCCGAGCTTCTGGATGGCCTCATTCCATTGCTTCGCCACCGACAGCTTGGGCTGCTCGCCGGACCCCGCCCAATGGACCGCTGCGAATGTCGCGCCTGCCGCAACGACGAGGCCGATCACAATCGAGGCCCTCACAATCCAGGCCTTGTAGCCCCGTTTGACCGGGGGAGTAGACTCGTCAGCAGGATCGCCCATGACCCAACTCTCTATTTCCATCACGCGGCGCGGGCAGCTTGCGGCTGCGACGCCTTGCCAAAACATTTGCAGCGAGCCCAGCCACCCCGCCGGCTGCCCGCCCGCGACGACGCTGCATCGGCAACCAATCTCGTTGGGATGTCGCTTCGTTCGCCAAACACGACTTCGAGTAATAGCGTCACTAAACATGAAACTCGCTGTGGTTGCTACTCCCAATTCGGACAATCCCGGCAATTGGTGAGTGGGCAACAGCCGCGACCCGGACGCGCGTTCGCGCCGACGCGCGCTTGACGACCTCATCGAAAGGGCGATGCCGCTGGCCTGGCGATGGCCCGTCAGACCGGAGTGGCAGCGGAAATTCCACGACATTTCGCATTGTTCAAAAAACGAAGCTATTTCAATGTAATACCGATCCGTTCGCGCCGCGATGGCGTCCTCGATGAGTAAACTGCGGCGCTAACATTCCCGTCGACGGACACTACATGTGAAAGCCCGACGCGCGTTCCCGGCGCGTCCTCTCACCGGTGCCCTCGCATGATCCCCTTCTCCGTGCTCGACCTCGCTCCCATCCGCCAGGGCGGCGATGCGGCGCAGGCGTTTGCCAATTCGCTCGATCTCGCCCGGCATGCCGAGGCCTGGGGCTACAAGCGGTTCTGGCTTGCCGAGCATCACAACATGACCGGCATCGCGAGCGCCGCGACATCCGTGGTGATCGGCCACATCGCGGGCGGCACCAAGACGATCCGCGTCGGCTCCGGCGGGATCATGCTGCCGAACCATTCGCCGTTGATCATCGCCGAACAGTTCGGCACGCTGGAGTCGCTCTATCCCGGGCGGATCGATCTCGGACTTGGCCGCGCGCCGGGCACCGACCAGCTCACCGCGCGGGCGCTGCGGCGCGATCTCGCCACCAGTTCCGAGAATTTCCCGCACGACGTGCTGGAATTGCAGGCGCTGCTCGGCGACATCAAGCCGAACCAGACCATCCGCGCCGTGCCAGGCATGGGGACCAAGGTGCCGCTCTGGATCCTTGGCTCCAGCACCTTTGGCGCTCAGCTTGCCGCGATGCTTGGGCTGCCCTTCGCCTTCGCCTCGCATTTCGCGCCGCAGATGATGATGCCGGCGCTGCGCGAATATCGCGCACGCTTCGAGCCCTCAGTGCAGCTCGACAAGCCCTATGCGATGGTCGGCGTCAACGTGTTTGCGGCGGACAGCGACGAGGAGGCGCGGCGCATGTTCTCCTCGCTGCAGCAGCAGTTCATCAACCTGCGGCGCGGCACGCCGGGCCCACTGCCGCCGCCGGTGGACGACATGGACGCGCTGTGGTCGCCGGCCGAGAAGGCCATGGTCGGCCAATCGCTGTCATGCTCCGCGGTCGGCACACCCGAAGTGGTCGAACAGAAGCTGAAGGCGCTGATCGCCGAGACCGGTGCGGACGAGCTGATGACGACGGGGCAGATCTACGACCATGCCGCGCGGCTGCGCTCGTTCGAGATCGCGGCGAAGGTGCGGGATCGGTTGGCGAAGCAACCGGTGGTGTGAGTACGGGGACCACGCCCGTCATTGCGAGCGCAGCGAAGCAATCCAGAATCTTTTCAGCGGCGGCAGTCTGGATTGCTTCGTCGCGTCAGCGCAAAATTGCTACGCAATTTTGTCGCGAGCTCCTCGCAATGACGCGGAGGGTCTGGCGCTAATCCGGAAAGCCGAACAGCTTGGCCGGATTGTGCACGAGGATCTTCTCGAGTTCCGCCTGGTCGGGTGCGTAGCGGTACATCAGCTCCAGCAGATCGGCGTCGTTGGGCGGCTGCTTGACGGAGACCGGGTGCGGCCAGTCGCTGGCCCAGACGCAGCGGTCGACGGCCGCGTCGATATAGGCGCGCGCGATCGGGATCACGTCGTCATAGGGCGGGCCGGCCTTCGAGGTCTTCTCGCCGAGCGACAGCATCACCCAGAAATTGCCCTTCTTGAGCAGCTCGAGCATCTTGCGCAGATTCGGATCGTCCTTGCCGGCTTGCGGATCGGGGCGCGCCATGTGGTCGATCAGCACGGGCACGTCGAGATTCTCGTATTTGGCGACGCTGGAGACGATGCCATCCTTCTCGGGCTGGATCTTGACGTACCAGCCGAGTTCGCGAATGCGGGCGATGGCGCGGGCGAAATCGGCATCCGAGAGCACGGCACCGAGCTCCTGGCGGAAGCTGAAGCGCGCGCCGCGCACGCCGGCGTCGTGCAGCCTGGCAAGATAAGAGTCGTTCGCCTCGGCGAACACCAGCGCATTGGCGCAGCCGCGATAGTTCGGGCCCATCGCGGCGAGGCCGTCGAGCACGACGGCATGGTCGGCGCCGTACGTCGTGGTCTGCACGATGATGCCGCGCTCGATGCCGAGCGTCTTGTGCACGCGCAGCGCCGCTTCCCAGGTCGCGGTCGGCATCCGATAGGCCGCACCGGGGCGCTCCGGATATTTGTCGATGGGCCCCAGCACGTGAAACTGGCTGTCGACGGTCTTCGGCGGCGGCGCCTTGATCGGGCGGCGCGGGTTGGGATCGAACGGCAGATAGGTCGGCATGCGGAAGGCTCCCTCAGTCGATCACGGCGGTGAAGTCGCACTGCACCAGCGCGCCGCCGTCCATGTTGTCCATCGGCAGGGCGTGGCGTGCCGGGCGCGAATGCTCGTCCGGAAACATTTTTAGCCACTCGACATTGACGGGCCCGCGTTGCGTGCGGTCCTTCAGCCACACCGTCATCTTGATGATGTCGGAGGTCGAGCCGCCGGCAGCTTCCACCGTCGCCTTCATATGCGCGAACATGTTGGCGCATTGCGCATCGAGACTTTCCGGCATCACGCCGGCCGCATCGCGGCCGAGGATGACACCCGACATCACGAGATTGCCGATGCGGCAGGCGTTCGGGATCGGATTGGCGTGCTTGAAGCCGCCGATGTGAATGCTCTTGCGCCGCGTTGGGCCTGACATGATGCGCTCCCTCTTCTTGTTGGTTCAGACGAACTGGCAGGACACCGAGCCGAACGCGCCGTAGTCGGCATGAAAAGTGTCGCCGCGACGGATGTCGACGGGACGCGTGAACGATCCCGCCAGCACCACCTCGCCGGCCTTAAGATGCTCGTCATGCGGCGCGAGGCGGTTGGCGAGCCAGGCGATGCCGTTCGCGGGGTGATTGAGCACGCCGGCGGCAAGACCGGTCTCCTCGACCTCGCCGTTGCGGAACAGCAGCGCGCCGATCCAGCGCAGGTCGGCATCCAGGGGTCGGAACGGCCGACCGCCCAGCACCAGCGCGGCATTGGCCGCGTTGTCCGAGATCGTGTCCATGACTTTGCGCGTCCTGCCGGTCTCGGGATCGACGCGATGCATGCGCGTCTCCAGGATTTCCAGCGCGGGCGTGACGTAGTCGGTGGCGTTGAGCACGTCGAAGATAGTGCAATCGGGCCCGCGCAGCGGCGCCTTCAGCACGAAGGCGAGTTCGACCTCGATGCGCGGCGCGTGAAAGCGGTCGAACGGGATCGGCGTCGCATCGGCATAGAACATGTCGGCGAACAGCACGCCGTAATCGGGCTCGTTGATGCCGACCGCGTTCTGCATCGCCTTCGAGGTCAGGCCGATTTTGTGCCCCTTGATGACGCGGCCGCGGCCGAGCTGGAGCTTGGTCCAGGCGCGCTGGACGGCGTAGGCATCCTCGATGCTGAACTCGGGAAACTCCTTCGAGAACATCGGGATCAGCGCCTTGGTGCGCTCGGCTTCATCGAGGCGCGCGGCAAGGCGTTCGATCGTGGCAGCATCCAGCATGATCTATTGCTCCGCGGCCACTTTGTTGCGCAGCACGCCGATGCGGCTCGACTCGACCTCGACGACGTCGCCGACCTTGAGCCAGCGCGGCGGATCGAAGCGGACGCCCGCCCCCGTCGGCGTGCCCGTCACGATCATGTCGCCGGGCTTCAGCGTGGCGAAGGTGGAGAGATAGGAGATCAGATAGTCGAACGGGAACATCAGCCGCTCGGTGGTGTCCTGCTGACGCACCTCGCCGTTGACGCGGGTGATGATGTCATGCGGCCCGCGCGGGTCGAGCTCGTCCGCGGTGACGATCCACGGGCCGATGCTGCCGGAACGGTCGAAGTTCTTGCCCTGCGTGACGTTGAACTTGCCGTGGCGCAGCCAGTCGCGGATCGTGCCCTCGTTGCACAGCGTCATGCCGAAGATGTGCGACCACGCCTTCTCGCGCGGGATGTGGCGGCCGCCCTGCCCGATCACGATGACGAGCTCGCCTTCATAGTCGAGTTGGTCCGAAACCTTGGGCTTTTCCAGCGTCTGGCCGGAGCCCGTCATGGACGACATGCTGCGCACGAACAGGCTCGGATATTTGGGCAGGTCCGAATTGTCCTTGTATTCGGCATTGCGCTCGGCGTAGTTGACGCCGATGCACCACAACTTTTCAGGCGCCAGCACCGGCGGCAGCAGGACGAGTTTTTCCAGGGCGTAATCGGGCTCTTGTCCAACGACCGCCTCCTGCGCATCGCCGAGCGCGTTGGCCGCGATCAACGCCTTCACGTCGGAATAGTCGCGGCCGATCCGCTTCGTCAGATCGACCACGCCGCCCGCAACGGCCGCGCCGTAGCGCGGCTCTCCGTCCAAGAGATAGCTTACGAGTCGCATTGTCGTTCTCCAATGATCCTGGGACGCGTCGGCTTGCGCACAAGGTCGCGCGCTCAGTCTTTCGATTTCGGGGTCTGGAAGACGGTGTTCAGCGTGACGATCTCGCCGAGGCGGGCGTAACGCGGACCGCCGATGCGGGCGATCGGGTCGAGCGCCTTGGTCTCGACCTTGCCGTCGGTCACGAGGCCGTCGCGCAAATGGAACATCACGACCTCGCCAACGATGAGGCGGCTGCGCGCGTCGCCGAATTCGAGGCACTGCCGGAAGCGGCACTCCATCGCAACGGGCGCCGCCGCAAGCCTGTGCACCTTGATGCGCTCGCAGGACAGCGTCTCCAGCCCGAGATGCTCGACCTCGCTGATCTCAGGCGGATGCTCGACGGAGCTGTCGTGCACCGCCGACATCAGCGGGGTATCGGCGATGTGGATGACGTATTCCTCGGTGTCGAGGATGTTGTGCGCGGTGTCCTTGTAGTCGGCGCCCTTGCGGCCGACACTGATGGCGAGCATCGGCGGCTTCTGCGAGACGAAGGTGAAGGCGCTGAAGGGCGCGAGGTTGAGCACGCCGGAGCGCGACAGGCTCGTCACCCAGGCGATCGGGCGCGGCACCACGATGCCGGTCATCAGCCGGTAGATGCGCTCCGCGCCAAGTTCGGTTGGGTCGATCCGCATCGATCAGTCAGCCCTGATGTTGGCTTTGCGCACGACCGGAATCCACTTGGCGTCCTCGCGCTCGAGATAAGCCTTGAACTCGTCCGGCGTCATCGGAACGGCTTCGCCGCCGAGCTTCTCGAACTTGTCGACCACGGCCGGGTCCTTCAGGATTCCGACCAGCGTCTCGTGCAGCTTCTCGACAACAGGCGCCGGCGTACCGGCAGGCGCGAACAGGCCGGTGAAAGTCTGGCCGTCAAAGTCCTTGTAGCCGAGCTCGGCGAAGGTCGGGACGTCAGGCAGCGACTTCAGGCGATGCGGGCTGGTGACGGCCAGCGCCCGGAACAGGCCGGCCTTGATGTGCTGGAGGCTGACCGTGAGCTGGTCGAATGCGAACTGCACCTGCCCGCCGAGCAGATCGTTGATCGCCGGCGCGTTGCCGCGGTAATGCGCGGTGACCCATTGCAGCTCGAGGTTCGACTGCATCAGTTCGCTGAGCAGATGGTTGGTGGTGCCGGGGCCGGGCGAAGCCATGGTCAGCTTGCCCGGCTCGCGCTTGGCGAGCTCGAGAAACTCCTTGAGCGTGGTTGCCTGCACCGACGGATGGACCTCGAGCACCAGCGGCGTCATCGAGATCGTCGAAATGGGGAGAAAATCCTTCTTCCAGTTATAGGCATCGCGCTTGTTGATCTCGGTCGCGAACAGCACCGGGCCGTTGGCGCCGACGAACAGCGTGTAGCCGTCGGGCGGCGATTTCGCGAAGGCCTCGCCCGCGATCATGCCGCCGGCGCCGGCCTTGTTCTCGATGATGAAGGGCTGGCCGAGCTTTTCCTGAAGCTTGTCGGCGACGATGCGCGCGGCGCTGTCGACGTTGCCGCCGGCGGGATAGGGCACGATCAGCTTGACGCTGCGCGCCGGCCATTGCTGGCCTGATGCCGGTCCCGCCAGCATCGCCGCTGCGGCAGCTATGGCAATCCAGATTAATCTCATGTTAACCTCCCGGTAGCGCTTCCAATTCACTTCGGATGCCCTGGCCTAGCACACGGCATCTCGATCGGAGCGCAATCTCCAGACGCACACTTTACCTGTCGAGTGAATTGTGGCGTTCTTGTCCATATTATGGACAGGACAGATTCCTCGAGATTCGCCCGCGGCGCCATGGAACCACGGCAGGGTGCGCAGGCGATCCGGCGCGCGCTCGCCGTGCTGCGCATTCTTGCCGCAGGCCGCGAGGACGGCGTGCCGCTGACCGAGGTGGTGCAGGCGACCGGCCTCACCCGGCCGACCGTGCATCGCATCGTCCACGTGCTGATCGAGGAAGGCATCGTCGAGCGGCACACCAGAACCGGCCGCTACGCGATCGGCAACCAGGTGCCGGAGCTTGCGCTCGCACGGGCGCGGCCGTCGCGGCTGCTGATCGCCGCCAATCCGTCGATGCAACGTGCGTCCGCCGAGATCGGCGACACGCTGTTCCTGACTGTGCGCACCGGCAACGACACACTGTGCGTCGATCGCAGGATCGGCGTCTACCCGATCCAGGTGCTGTCGATCGAGATCGGCGCGCGCCGGCCGCTCGGCGTCTCCAGCGCGGGCGTCGCCATCCTCGCCGCGATGCCGGCGCAGGAGGCGCGAAAGATCGTCGCAGCCAACGAGACAAGGTTCGAGGCCTACCGGACCGATGCGGCGACCGTGCTCGGCGAGGTCACCGCCGCAAGACGGCTGGGGTACGGCATGAGAGAGATTGGCCTCGTGCAGGGCACAAAGTCGATCTCGACCTGGATCAAGACGCCGGACGGGCGCCCCGCGGCTGCGATGACCGTCTCCGCCGTTCGAACGAGGCTCGGGCCCCGCCGCGAGCAGGAGGTCGCGGAGATCCTGCTGCGGGAAGCGCGGATTATCGAGCAGGCCATCGGAGGATAGCTTCCGCCTCTCCCCGCCTTCGGTAAGTCAATCGCATATGAGTTGAGCGTCGGGCGCGCTGAAGCAACTACAGCGTCATGGCCGGGCTTGTCCCGGCCATCCACGCCTTTCCCCGCGGCACGAAGAACGTGGATGCCCGGGACGTAGGCGAGCGGAAGCGACGCCGTCATTCGGACGGCTATGCCCGGGCATGACGACCTCCTGTGAAGAGTCAATGGGCTGACGCGGCACGCCGTTTTATGGCACAACGACCGCCTCCGCCGACCGACCAACGAGGCCACGCATGCCCGCGCCAAAACCGCCTGCCTTCGAAACCCTGAGCCTGCATGCCGGCCAGCATCCGGATCCCGCGACCGGGGCCCGCGCGGTGCCGATCTACCAGACCACGTCCTACGTGTTCCAGGATTCCGACCACGCCGCTGCGCTGTTCAACCTCGAACGCGCCGGCCACATCTACACGCGCATCTCCAACCCGACCACCGGTGTGCTGGAGGAGCGGCTCGCGGCGCTCGAAGGCGGTGTCGGCGCGATCTGCACCGCGAGCGGCATGGCCGCGCTGCATCTGGCCATCGCCACGCTGCTGAATGCCGGCGACCATATCGTCGCGTCGAGCTCGCTCTATGGCGGCACCATCAATTTGCTGGCGCACACGCTGCCGCGCTTCGGCATCACCACGACCTTCGTCAAGCCGCGCGATCTCGACGCGTTCCGCAGCGCCATCAAGCCGAACACGAAACTCGTGATCGGCGAGACCATCGGCAATCCCGGCCTGGAAGTGCTGGACATCCCCAAGGTCGCTCAGATCGCACATGACGCGAAGATCCCGCTGCTGATCGACAACACCTTTGCCACGCCCTATCTCAGCCGTCCGATCGAGCTCGGCGCCGACATCGTGATGCATTCGGCGACCAAATGGATCGGCGGCCATGGCATCGCGATTGGCGGCGCCATCGTCGACGGCGGCCGCTTCGATTGGCGCGCATCGGGCAAGTTCGGCGTGCTGACCGAGCCCTATGGCGGCTATCACGGCATCGTCTTCGACGAGCAGTTCGGCACCGCCGCCTTCATCATGCGGGCGCGCACCGAAGGTCTGCGCGATTTCGGCGCCTGCCTGTCGCCGACCAACGCGTTCCAGCTTTTGCAGGGCGTGGAGACGCTCGGCGTGCGCATGGATCGCCACATGCAGAATACCCACCTCGTGCTGGAAGCGCTGAAGTCCAACAAGGCGGTGGACTGGGTGCTGCATCCCTCGCTGGAAGACCACACGGACTACCAGCTCGCCAAGAAGTTGCTGCCGCGCGGCGCAGGCTCGATCGTATCCTTCGGCATCAAGGGCGGCCGGCCCGCAGGCCGCAAGTTCATCGAGCAGCTGCGCATGATCAGCCATCTCGCCAATGTCGGCGACGCCAAGACGCTGGTAATCCATCCCGCCTCGACCACGCATCAGCAGATGGATGCCGAACAGCTCAAGGCCGCCGGCATCGGCGAGGAGCTGGTGCGGCTGTCGGTCGGGATCGAGACCGCGTCGGACATCATCGACGATCTCGCCCAGGCGCTACGCATCTCGCAAAAGGTCTAAGTCATGAAGCTCACCGTCAACGGCGCCGAGGTGTTTGTCGCAACCGGCGGCCGCGAATTCGACAAGTCCCTGCCCGCGGTCGTCTTCATCCACGGCGCCGGCTTCGATCGTTCGACCTGGGCGCTGCATACGCGCTGGTTCGCGCATCACGGTTTTGCGGTGCTGGCGCCCGACCTGCCCGGCCACGGCCGCACGGACGGACCTTCACTGGCGAGCATCGCGGGGATGGCCGACTGGACGGCAGCACTCATCGACGCAGCCGGCGTGGAGAAGGCGCATCTGATCGGGCATTCGATGGGATCGCTGATCTCGCTGGAGACGGCGGCGCGGCATCCCGACAAGGTTTCCGCCCTCAGCCTGATCGGCACGGCCGCGACCATGACGGTCGGGCCGGATCTTCTGAAGGCGGCCGAAGCCAATTCGCAGGATGCCAACGACATGGTCTCGATCTGGGGCCTCGGCTTCAACGCCGAGCTCGGCGGCAGCCTGGCGCCCGGCCTGTGGATGCATGGCGGCGCGCAGGCGGTGCTGAAGGCTTGCGAGCCGGGCGTGCTTTTCAGGGATTTGTCCGCCTGCAATGCTTACGCGGATGCGCTTGCCGCGGCCGCAAGCGTGAAGGTGCCGACGACGCTGATTCTCGGCGAGCGCGACATGATGACACCGGCGAAGGCGGGCAAGGCGCTTGCAGCCGCGATCCCGCATGCGAAGACCGTTGTGGTGCCGGGCGCCGGCCACATGATCATGGCCGAGCGCCCGGATGAATTGCTGGCGGCGCTGAAGGGCTGAGCCGCCTCAGGACCCCGGCGTCCATTTCCAGACGATGTCGGAGACGTTGACCGGTTTCGGGATCAGGCCGAGCTTTGCAAAACGGTCGGCGACGGCCTGCTGGGTCTTGATCACTTCGGCGTCGAGCGGCACCACGCGATAGCTGGAGCGGTTGACGAAGCGCCTGACGGCCTCGATGTCCACGCCCGTCGCTTCGGACTGCGCCTTTGCAACCTCTTCGTGATGCGTCTCCGCCCACCCGCCTTCGGACGCGAAAGTCGTGTTGAGCTTCGCAACGAGCGAGGGATACTTGTCCACGAAGTCGGTGCCGGCAATGTAGAAGGCGTTCGGCTGGTGCACGTCCTTGTCGAACACAAGGACGCGGGCGTTCTCCTTCAATTCGGCGAGCGCGAGATAGGGATCCCAGATCGACCAGGCGTCGACCGAGCCTTTCACGAAAGCCGCCGTCGCATCGGCGGGGGCGAGCGGCGCCGGCGTGATGTCGGACCAGGAGAGCCCGGCCTTTTCGAGCGATGCGACCAGGAGATTGTGCGCGCTCGATCCCTTGCCGAAGGCGACACGCTTGCCTTTGAGATCGGCCAGCGTCTTGATGAGCGAGTCCTTCGGCACGACAATCGCCTGGGTGTTGCCGTCCGACTTCACGGCCGCGACGTAGCGGATCTTGGCGCCGCCGGCCTGGGCGAAGATCGGCGGGGTATCGCCGACGAAGCCGAAATCGACGCTGCCGACATTGATGGCCTCCAGCAGCGGCGGCCCGAACTGGAAGTCGATCCATTTGATCTCGATGCCAAGCGGCTTGAAGGCATTTTCGAGCGTCTGACGCTGCCGTACCGCCGGGAAGAAGCCGCCCTTCTGCGTGCCGATGCGAATTTCTGCCGGCTTGTCTTCGGCGCGCGCCGGTACCGCCAAAGTGGTCGCGAGGAACAGCGCTGCGGTCAGGATATGTCGTCGGGCAATCATGTTGCGGTCCTTTGCGTCAGGTTCAGTTGGCGAAGGGCGAGGAATTCGCGCGACGGCTCCGCTCCGAGAGCACGGCACGGGCGGCGCGTTCCGCCTCGCGCGCCGAGCGGAACTGGCGCCCTTCGAGGCTGTCGAACAGGCGTTCGGAGGAGAAGAAGCGGAAGCCGCGCTCATCTCGCGTGATGATGCCGGCCGCGCGATCCTGGATTTCAATGATGTAGGCGTTCGACTGTGTCTGGGACATGACTGCTCGTTCGCCGGAATACGGCGTTCCTGTCTTGGAAGTTCAAGTCTTGGAAGTTCAAGTCTTGGGATTTGCGATGCGGAATGCTGCTAGGAAGCGATCAGCAACAACAACAGGCGCCGGTGGCCGCCGAGAAACAGCGCCGCGCCATGCATTCGTGCATGTCGTTCTGATTGCGCTGGTGATCGGTTCTCATATCGCGGCTTCAAGCTCGAGGAGCGGTTTCGATGCTTCGAATATCGAGCGATTGGCGCGATTGGTCAATGAAATGGCTATCCATATTTGCGGGCCGCGCGCTGGCGCGTTTCTTCCAGCGCAAGCACGGACAGTCGGATTCATCTCGCGATGACCCGAGCGGCCTTGCCGTCGGCCGCAAGCATCGTGAAGCAGCCGGTCAGCCGCATCCCGCCCGGCCGCTTCGTATGTGCCTCGTTTGAATCCTGGCGCTCCTGGGGCGACGAGAAACGAAAGTCGGCGCCTACGGCGTGAACTTGTAGGACAGGCCGGCGCGAACGGTATCGATGGTTTGGCGGCCGCCCTTTTCGATCGTTGTCGGGACGCCAACGTCCGTCGAGACCGTGGTGAAGGTCGGTTCGACCTTGCCAAAATCGTAGTGCAGATATTCCAGCCGCGCGATCCAGTTCGAGCTGCCGATAAAGGTTTCGACGCCGACGCCGGCGGCCCATCCGAACTGGTCGCGTGGGGCCTCGTTGGTCGTGACCTCAGGGCTGCCGGGGAACGCCGCGGTACCCACTATCGAGCGATGGATGCGCTCCCATGCGAGGCCCCCGGTGCCGTAGAGCAGCCAGTTCGCGGCCGGCGTCCAGCCGAGACGGGCGCGCGCAGTGCCGAGATATTTTACGTTATCGGACAGCGTCTGGGTGAACGGCGGATCCGTCGCGGTCGCCGAACTGCCCTTGATGCCGGTGGCGCTGCCATCGATTTCGAGACCCGCGACCACGTTGGCATATTGCCAATTGTAGCCGGCCTGGCCGCCGGCGAGCCAGCCCTGGGATTTGATACCGTCGACGAAAGTGGTGAAGAAGCTGGTGGAGAAATCATTCTCCTGCCAGCCGTAGCCGGCATGAGCGCCGAGATAAAACCCGGCCCAACTCGCGCTCGGCGGCGACACGCGCGGCGCCTTGGCGTACATCGCCTGCGCGGCACTCGCCACGGCAACGTCCGGGCCGAACTTGTAGGACACGCCTGCGCGGACGAGGTCGATGGTCTGACGCCCCGACGTGGACGCGAGGGAAAACGGCGGAGCGCCGCTCACGCTGAACGATTGTTCCGCAAAGACGTGGCCGAAATCGTAGTGCAGATATTCGACGCGGCCGATCCAGCTCGAACTGCCGAGCATCATTTCGGCGCCGGCGCCGGCGACCCAGCCAAAATGATCGGCCGGGACGTTCGACGTCGACGTCACCGTACCAAGCGCGGAAACTTGCGTGGATATCGCGGCGCTCTCCACGCGCTCCCAGGCCAGGCCGGCGGTACCGTAGAGCAGGACGCTGTCGACGGGCATCCAGCCGAGCCTGCCGCGCGCCGTGCCCAGATACTTCACCTTTTCGCTGATCGAAATGGTCCCGGAACCTCCGCCGCCAAAATCCGCGAAGAGGGTGTTGGAATCGCCTTTGATGTCCGCGGCGCTGAGATCGATTTCAAGGCCGGTCACGACGCGGCCGTATTGCCAATTATGACCCATGTGCCCGCCGGCAGCCCAGCCCTTCGACTTCACGCCGTTGAGCGCCCCGTCCGGGAACATGAAAAGTCCGCCCGGCGCATTGAACGGGTCGTCGGCCCAGCCGTAGCCGCCATGGACGCCGAGATAGAATCCGGCCCACGTCGCCTGCGGCGCCGCGACCGGCGCCTTGCCATAGTAGGCCAGGCTGGCCACACGCGAGGGTTCGCCGAACTTGTAGGACACGCCGGCTCGTACCAGATCGATGGTCTGCGATCCCGCGGTTGAGAGGTCCGAGCGAAAACCGACGCGGTCGAAACTGGATGCGGTCTGGACCTGGCCGAAATCATAATGCAGATATTCTACGCGGCCGATCCAGTTCGGACTGCCGAGCATCATCTCGGCGCCGACGCCGGCAACCCAGCCGAATTTATCGATCGGAGTCTTGGCCGTGACGAGTTGCGTCGCGGGAGCAGCCGGCGGGTTATCGACCGAGAGATTGGTCGAAGTCGAATCGAGGCGCTCCCATGCCAGGCCTGCCGTGCCGTAGAGCAACACATTGTCGGTCGGCAGCCAGCCAAGGCGCGCACGGGCGCTGCCGAGATATTTGACGTTTTCAGCCAACGACAACGTCACCGTGCGCGTTCCCCCACCGCCCAATGCAGTGGTCTCGCTGATGCTGTTGCTTCCCTTGATGTCGGAAGCGCTGAAATCGAGTTCGAGGCCGGTCACGGCGCGGCCGAACTGCCAATTGTAACCTGCGTGGCCGCCATAGACCGCACCCTGCGACGTGACGCCGTTGATGTGCTGAGGCGCCGTGAAGGTGAAGCTATCGGAAACCGAAAAATCGTCTTTCTTCCAGCCGTAGCCGCCGTGCACACCGAGATAAAATCCGGCCCATGAAGCGGCAGTCGCCGGCCCCGCTTTGGCGACGAGCGGCAGGTCCGCGGCGGCGGCCGGCGCAGCGAGCACCAGAAGCGACGCGCCGGCGAGGAGCGAATGGCGCAGGGTCGCCGGAGCGGACCGCAAAGTGCTGAGCACGACAAAACCCTCGAATGAATATCCGGAAACAATCCGCGACAATACACCACAGAGTTCCCGAAAGGGCCACGTGCAAGCGCCACCACAGGATGTCAAAGAATTCAGACGTGCTGCATTCGCAACAGGTTGGCGCCAAAGCCCCTGCAAAGTCGCGTCAGTCCGCAGCCGATGGCTGTCACGCGCCGCTCGACCAAGCCTCCGCCGACACGCATTTCGTCCGGGGCGAAAACAGGCAAGCCATCACCACATCGTTGCTGCCGCACGCTCGGGCCAGATGCGATCGTACTCCGCGCCGCCGACCTTGTTCTCGCTCATCTCGGCGAGGATCTGGCCCGGCGTCGGCAAGGTCTTGGGATCGACGCGCCTGTCGGGATTCCAGAGATCGGAGCGGACGATGGCGCGGGCGCACTGGAAGTAGATTTCCTCGACATTCATCACCATGACACTGCGCGGCGCCTTGCCCTCGACCTTGAACGAGGCGAGCAGCTCCGGATCGACCGAGAGATGGGCGCGGCCGTTGGCGCGGACCGCATTGCCGGAGCCGGGGATCAGGAACATCAGCGACACCCTGGGATCGCGCACGATGTTGCGCAAGGAGTCGACCCGGTTGTTGCCGCGGCGGTCCGGCAGCATCAGCGTCTTCGGGTCATGGATACGGACGAAGCCGGGCAGGTCGCCGCGCGGCGAGCAATCGATACCCTCGGGCCCGATGGTGGCGAGCGCGGCAAACGGCGCCTTCTCGATGAAGATCCGGTAGAGCGGCGTGACGTGGTCGGCTACTTTCACGGTCGAGGCGTCACCAACGGCGCCGTAGATGGCTTCCAGCTGTTCGACCGTTTCGATCACCGACATTCCGTTCTCCTTGCTGTGGTAGCTATTCGTGCCAGCCTTCGTTTTTGATCACGCGCACGAGCTGGCGGCTGTGATATTCCGCGCTGCCCGCGTTGAGGATGGTGACATCGGCATGCGCCGAGCTGTCGTCGACGCTGCGTGACAGCCTTTCCGCGATATTGCCGTCGCTGTGCCGCGCCCGGGCAGCCAGCCGTTGCGCCAGCACGTCGGGCGGCGCGGTGATCGCAACCACCACGACGTTGACGTAGGCCTTGCGCAGCGCGCCGATCACCGTGCGCGAGACGTTGACGACGACCGTGCGCCCGGCGCGGATGTCGTCGTTGATCTCGATCGGCAGGGCGTAGGAATGCCCGTGCGCGTCCCAGTGCACGGCGAAACCGCCCTGCTGCTGCGCCCGGCGGAACTCGTCGAGACCGAGTGCGACATTGTCTTCATCGGCGGAGGATTCGCGCGTCACGACGCGGCGCGGGAAGACGATCTCGTGATCGTCGATGCAGGCGGCCCGCGCGAGCCGCAGAAGTGTGTCCTTGCCGGCGCCGCTGGGACCGACCACGAGCACGAGCCGCCCGGGTCCGATCGCGCCCGCCTGTTCCGGCGCCATGGTCACGCTCTCGCTCATGCGACGCGGCTTCCTTCGCGCCAGACGCTGCGGACCGCAGGGACGCTGCCCACAACATGCACGCGGATCAGATCGGCGCGCTTGCCGACGGCGATTTCACCCCGGTCGGACAGGCCGACCGCCTCGGCCGGCGCCTTCGTCACCGTGCGGATCGCCGCTGGAAGGCTGATGGCGGGCACGTGCTCGGGCAATTGCAGCGCGGCCATCAGGAGGCTGGACGGGATGTAGTCCGACGACAGGATGTCCAGCAGGCCCTCGCGGGCGAGATCGACCGCGGCGATGTTGCCGGAATGCGAGCCGCCGCGCACCACGTTCGGCGCCCCCATCAAAATGTCGATGCCGGCCTGGTGCAGGCCGCGCGCGGCCTCCAGCGTGGTCGGGAATTCCGCCACCGAAACACGATCACGCACGGCGTGCGCGACGTTTTCCTCGGTGGTGTCGTCATGGCTCGCCAGCGGAATCCTGTACTCGTGCGCCAGCGCCACGATCTGGCGCATGTTGGTCGCGGCGTAAGCTTTCTGATACTCGAAGCGCCGCGCGAACAGCTCGTCGAGCTCGGCATCGGTCTTGCCGCCGTTCTTGCCGCGGTAGTAATCGCGCAGCTTGCCCTCGTCGCGGAACTGGCGCTGGCCGGGCGTGTGATCCATCAGCGACATCAGGCGGACGTCGGGGCGGTCGATCAGCTCCCTGGCTTCCTCGACCACGCTCGGCATCGGGATCTCGCAGCGCAGATGCAGGAAGTGGTCGGCGCGCAAGAGAGCGGCGTCGCGCGCGGTGGTGATTGCCGCGGCGAGCGTACCGGCACGGCCATCGACCTCCTCGGCGCCGTCCTCGCGCCAGACCCGAAGCGAGTCGAACACGGTGGTGATGCCCGATGTGGCGAGCTGGCCGTCATAGGAGACCACGGCCGCGACCGGATTCCAGAACACTTTTGGCCGCGGCACGTAATGCGCTTCGAGATGATCGGTGTGGAGCTCGATCAGGCCGGGCATGAGGAGATCGCCGCCGGCATCGTCCGAGCCCGCGGGCGCCCTGCCCTCGCCGATCTCCGCAATGCGTCCGTCCGCGAGAGCGAGCCAGCCCTGCTCGATCACCCTGTCGGCCAGAACGATCCGGGCATTGGCGATCACTGTTTCCTTCGGCTTGGCGTTCATTTCCATTTCCTTCAGGCCGCGGCGGCAAAGCTGGTGACGTCGACGATGCGGTCGGCAATCAGATGACGGATTTCGTCGTCATGGACAATGGCGACCATGGCAACGCCCTGGCGCTTCTTTTCGGCGACCAGCTCGACCACGACGGCGCGGTTGGCGGCGTCGAGCGAGGCGGTCGGCTCGTCCAGCAGCAAAATCGGCAGGTCCGAGATGAAGCCGCGGGCGATATTGACGCGCTGCTGCTCGCCGCCGGAGAAGGTGGCGGGCGGCAGCTGCCAGAGCCGCTCGGGGATGTTGAGACGATGCAGCAACTCGCCGGCGCGGGCCTGCGCATCGGCGCGGGCCATGCCGCCAGCGATCAGCGGCTCGGCGACAACGTCGATGGTCGCAACGCGGGGCACCGCGCGCAGGAACTGGCTGACATAGCCGATGGTGGCGCGACGGACGTTGAGGATCTGCCGCGGCTCGGCGCTGGCAAGATCAATCACCGCGCCGCGATGGCGGATGCCGATGCGGCCGGAGTCACAGCGGTAGTTGCCGAAGATCATCTTCAGGATCGACGATTTTCCGGCGCCGGACGGACCCGAGAGCACGACGCACTCGCCCGGATTGACGTGGAAGGTCACGCCGCTGACCACAGGCAATTCGATGCCGCCTTGCAGGTGCATCGTAAAGGTTTTTTTTGCGTCGGCGATTTCGATCATGGCGGTCATTGGAAAGCTCATGGCGGCAGTATCGAGGAGACGAGGAGTTGCGTATACGGCTCGCGCGGATCGTCGAGCACCTGGTCGGTGAGGCCGGTCTCGATGACACGGCCGCCCTTCATCACCATCACGCGGTGCGACAAGAGGCGCGCCACCGCGAGATCGTGGGTGACGATGATGACGGCAAGGTGCAGCTCGGCGACGAGGCTGCGCACGAGGTCGAGCAGGCGCGCCTGCACGGAGACGTCGAGGCCGCCGGTCGGCTCGTCCATGAACACAAGCCGCGGCTCGGTGACGAGGTTGCGGGCGATCTGGAGGCGCTGGCGCATGCCGCCGGAATAGGTGCGCGGCGCATCGTCGATGCGCGCGATGTCGATCTCGACGCGGGTGAGCCAATCGGATGCGGTGTCGCGGATACGGCCATAGTGATTCCAGCCCACCGCCATCAGTCGCTCGCCGACATTGGCGCCGGCCGAGACCGCCATGCGCAGGCCCTGCGCGGGATCCTGATGCACAAAACCCCAGTCGGTCCGGAACAGGAAGCGCCGCTCGGCTTCGCCCAAGGTCGTGAGATCGCGCGTGATGCCGTCGCGCATCCGGTACGACACCTGACCCGCGCTCGGCGCGAGCTGGCCCGAGAGCATCTGCAGCAGCGTCGACTTGCCCGAACCGGATTCTCCGACGATCGCCAGCACCTCGCCGGGATAGAGCGAGAACGACACGTCGCGGCAGGCAGCGATGCGGCCGAAGGATTTGCTGAGAGACTCCGCGACCAGCAGCGGCTGGTCGCTCTCAAGACTATCGAGATCAACCATGTGAGCCCGCTTTCTCCTTGTACGGCGCGGCGCTGAGGCTGCCGTGATGGCCGGCGGCCTGGCGGCCTTCGCAATAGTCGGTGTCGGAGCAGACGAACATGCGCCCGCCCTTGTCGTCGGTGACGATCTCGTCGAGATAGGAATTCTCGGCGCCGCAAAGCGCGCAAGGCGCGTTGAAGCGGTAGGGCTCGAACGGATGGTCCTCGAAATCGAGCGACACCACCTGCGTATAAGGCGGGATCGCATAGATGCGCTTCTCGCGGCCCGCACCGAACAATTGCAGCGCCGCGCAATTATCCATCTTGGGATTGTCGAATTTCGGCGTCGGCGACGGGTCCATCACGTAGCGCGCATTCACCTTCACCGGATAGGCGTAAGCGGTCGCGATGTGGCCGAAACGGGCGATGTCCTCATAGAGCTTCACATGCATCAGGCCGTATTCGGCGAGCGCATGCATGCGCCGCGTCTCGGTCTCGCGCGGCTCGAGGAAACGCAGCGGCTCCGGGATCGGCACCTGATAGACCAGCACCTGGTTCGCGTGCAGCGACGTCTCGGGGATGCGGTGACGGGTCTGGATCACCGTCGCCTCGTCGGTGGCCGTCGTCGTGGCGACGCCGGCGGTCTTGGCGAAGAATTTCCGGATCGAGATCGCGTTGGTGGTGTCGTCCGAGCCCTGGTCGATCACCTTCAGCACGTCCTGGGGGCCGAGGATCGCGGCCGTGACCTGCACGCCGCCGGTGCCCCAGCCATAGGGCATCGGCATTTCGCGGCTGGCGAACGGCACTTGATAGCCGGGGATCGCAATCGCCTTCAGGATCGCACGGCGGATCATCCGCTTGGTCTGCTCGTCGAGATAGGCAAAATTGTAGGCGGGCGCGTTCATTCCGCGGCCTCCTTCATGGCATCGGGCGCTTGGGCATCGGCGAATTCCTTGCGCAGCTTGCGGAGCAGGCCGAGCTCGGACTGGAAGTCGACATAATGCGGCAGCTTCAGATGCTCGACGAAGCCGGTCGCCTGGACGTTGTCCGAATGCGACATCACGAATTCTTCATCTTGCGCCGGGGCGAGTGCTTCCTCGCCCAGCTCGCGGGCGCGCAGCGCGCGGTCGACCAGCGCCATCGACATGGTCTTGCGCTCGCTCTGGCCGAAGGCGAGGCCATAGCCGCGGGTGAAGCACGGCGCCTCGGTCGCAGATCCCTTGAACTGGTTGACCATCTGGCACTCGGTGAGCTCGATCGCACCGAGCGGCACCGCGAAGCCGACATCTTCCGCTGCGAATTCGACCTCGACCTCGCCGAAGCGGATCTCGCCGGCGAAGGGATGGTTGCGGCCGTAGCCGCGCTGGGTGGAATAGCCCATCGCGAGCAAGAAGCCCTCGTCACCGCGCGCGAGATTTTGCAGGCGCAAATCGCGATCCGCCGGAAAGTTCAGCGGCTCGCGGGTGAGGTCGCCAACGCTGGCGCCATCTTCAGCCTGTGGCGACGACTCGATCAGCCCGTCGCGGCCGAGAATGTCGGTCACGCGCGGCGTCGGCGCCGTCGACGCTTCGGCTGTTGCCGGCGCTTCCGGCACGAAACCTTCGGCGAGTGAGGGATCGAGCAGGCGATGCGTGTAGTCGAAGGTCGGTCCGAGGATCTGGCCGCCCGGAATATCCTTGAAGGTCGAGGAGACCCGCCGCCGCACCCGCATCGTGCCGGTGTCGAACGGCTCGCTCGCGCCGAAGCGCGGCAGGGTGGCGCGGAAGGCGCGGACGAGGAAGATCGCCTCGATCATGTCGCCGCGCGCCTGCTTGATCGCGAGTGCCGCGAGCTCGCGGTCATAGAGCGAGCCCTCGCTCATGACGCGGTCCACGGCAAGGCCGAGCTGCTCCGAGATCTGGTCGAGCGTGACTTCCGCAACGCTCTGATCGCCGCGCCGCGCATTGGCGAGCAGACGATGGGCGTTCTCGATGGCGCGTTCGCCGCCTTTGACTGCGACATACATGCGACTAGCTTCCCCTGTTCACGACGCGCGTGGTGCGCGGGATCGCAACCACGGCATCATCGGCGACCAGCACCACGTCGATGCCCCGCGGAAACAATGCTTCGTTGAAGCGCAGGCGCTCGAACAGGTCGAACGGTTTGATCGAGGCCTGGAGCGTCGCGACACCGTCGATGCCGGGACCGCGCAGCTCGAAGCTGCGTCCCGCGTCGAGGCTCTCGACCTGAATGATCACCGTGGTCGAACGATCCGGATATTCGTTGGTGCCCAGCGCAAAGCGTTCGAGCGCGGGCAGCAGGACGCCGTCGCTGATCAGCGCGAAGCTTGCGATCGACGTATCCTGCACCACCGGCGCGCCGGTGTGGAACTTGAGCCATTTCACCACGTCCGAGCTTTCCGCCATCCGCGGATTGAGCCAGAGCGGCGTGTCGTGGTCGAACAATGTCAGCGCGATCGCGGCCGTGCCGCGCATCATCGGCCCTGGCGCCCCGGCCATCGGAACGATGCGCTGGACCGAGCCCGGCCGCGCCATCGCGTCCATGACCGAGCGAAAGGTCGATTGCGCCGACAGCACCTTGTCGGCGAAACCGGGCGGCAGTTCCGCAATCGTGGTCATGATCTCACCCCTCACCGCGCACCATGGTGTAGAAATCCACCTTCGTTGCGGCGGTCTCCGCCGCCGCCTGCTTGCGCCTGACCATAAGCTGCTCGCGCAACGGCGCGATAACGTCCCGCTCGACCGCTCCGCCGAAGTCCCTGGACTGCACCAGCGCATCGCACAGCGCGATCAGCCGCGCCTTCTCACTGTTGCGCCCGAGCGTGTAGCCGAAGCCGACCTCGCCGCTCGCAAGCCGCACCGCGGCGCGCGACACCGTGGCTTCACCGAGATTGAACGGCGCACCGTCGCCACCGACCCGGCCGCGCAGCATGACGAGGCCGCTTTCCGGCGCGCGCAGCTCCTGATGGGCCGGGAGAGTCAAGTTACGGAGGCGGGCGGCGATCTCGCCCGCCTCCGCATGCGCCAGCACCGCCATCGCGGCCTTGCGCTGGGCTTGCTGATTGTTGTGCTGGGTCACCGTATCCACCGAACTTTTCCGCAGAACTTGCCGAATCCAAGTTGTCTATGATACTAGACAACTTCATACGGGCACGCCATGACTGTTTCGTGACAAGGACGTGATTTCTGGGCTAGCTTGGCCGCGACATGAGCATGCAGGACACAGCCTCCTCGGGCGTCGCGTTGTGGCGCCTCGTCGCCGACGGCATCGAACGCGGCATCGCCGACGGCCGCTTTGCGGCCGGCGACAAATTGCCAGGCGAGATGGAGATCGCCGAAACCTATCGGGTGAACCGCCACACCGTGCGGCGCGCGCTCGCCGCGCTTGCCGAACGCGGCCTGGTGCGCGCCGAACGCGGCAGCGGAACCTATGTCGAGGCGCAGAAGCTCGCCTATCCCTTGCGTTCGCGCACGCGCTTCTCCGAGATCGTCGGCGCCGATGGCCGCGAACCGCATGGCCGCCTGATCGAGGCGACCGATGACGTCGCGACCCGCGAACTGGCGCGGGAACTGGGATTGAAGGCCGGCGCTCCGCTGGTGCGGATCGAAGCGATACGGCTCGCCGACCGCACGCCGATCTGCGTCTCCACGACCTGGCTATCGGCGGAATTGTTTCCCGGTGCGGGCGCGGTATTCGCGGCGACACGCTCGATGACGAAACTGCTGGAACATTACGGCGTCCGCGACTATCGCCGCGGCGCCACCCGGATCACCGCCGGCATCGTGGACGCCACCGATGCGGCACGGCTGGATCTGCCGCTCGGCCGGCCTATCCTGGTGGTCGATGCGACCGACCATGGTCTCGAAGGCAAGCCGCTAGTGACGAAGCATTCGCGCTTTGCGGCGGAGCGGGTGGAGTTTCTGGTGGAGTCGTAGAGAACCCTCTCTCCACGAAACCGGACTCGTAGGGTGGGCAAAGGCGCCGCTTGCGCCGTGCCCACCATTCATCGAGCACTACGATAGAATTGGTGGGGACGCTGCGCTTTGCCCACCCTACGGCACTGTCTCCGCGGAGATAAGCGGTGGTGGGTTACGCCTTCGGCTAACCCACCCTACGGCACCTGCGATCAGGCCACCGCCCGCCTTCCAATAATCGCAAACCGCAGCTTGCCCGAGATGAAATCGATCGCGGCCACCGCGACCAGGATCATCAGGATCAGGAACGACACCTTCTGCCATTCCAGCACGCGGATCTGCTCGGCAAGCTGAAGCCCGATGCCGCCGGCACCGACGATGCCGATGATGGTGGCCGAGCGGGTGTTGGATTCGATGAAATAGAGCACCTGACCGGCGATCACGGGCAGGACCTGCGGCAACAGGCCAAAGCGGATCTCGTGCAGCGGGCTGCCGCCGGAGGCGCGGATGCCCTCGACCTGCTTCTGGTCGGCACCTTCGATCGCCTCCGAGAACAGTTTTCCGAACGCGCCGAAATCGGAGACCGCGATCGCGAGCACGCCGGCGAACGGGCCGAGCCCGACCACGTTGATCCACACCAGCGCCCAGATCAGCGTGTCGACGCCGCGGATCGAATCCAGGAAACGCCGGACCGGGAAGCGCAGGATGTTCGACGGCACGATGTTGCGAGCCGCGAGCAGGCTGACCGGCAACGCGAACAACGCGGCCAGCGTCGTGCCGAGCAACGCGATCGACAGCGTCTCGCCGAGCGCCTTCAGATAGATCGGCAGCGACGAGCCGGGGTCCGGCGGGATCATCATCAGGCTGATCCAGCCGAGCTGGCTGAGGCCAGCGAAGAACCGCGACGGCGAGAAGTCGAGATCGACGAGCCCGTACACCAGGATCGCGAACGCCGCGACGATCATCGCCGGCATCGCGAGCCGGGCCGAGGCCGGCCGATCGAACACCTCGGGGTAGCGCGCGCGAAGCGCTCGCGTGTCGACCTCCTGCGGCCTCGTCACGTCCGCGCCTCCCTGCCGAACAGGCGGCCGCGCAGCCAGCCGGTGCTGATATCGATGATGAAGACGGTGACGATGACGGTGAGCAGGATGGCGCTGACGTCCGAATAGTAGAACTTGCGGATAGCAACGACGAGCTCCTGGCCGATGCCGCCGGCACCGACGAAGCCCATCACGGAGGCCTCGCGGACGTTGATCTCGAAGCGCAGCAGCGCGTAGCTGGCATAGCCTGCGGTGACCTGCGGCACGATCGCAAAACGCATGCAGGAGAGCCAGCTTGCGCCGGTCGAGCGGATGCCTTCGACCGGCTTCATGTCGGCATTCTCGACGATCTCCGAGAACAGTTTTCCGAGCGCGCCGGTGGAATGGATCGCGATCGCGAGCACGCCCGCCATCGGGCCGAGCCCGAAGGCGATCACGAAGATCAGCGCGAAGACGATTCCGGGAACGGTGCGGGCAAACTCGAGCAGGCGACGCACCGTGAAGCGCAGCCAGGGCGCGGGCGAGGTGTTTTCCGCCGCGAAGAAGTTCAGAGCGAATGCGAGGGTCGCACCGATCAGCGTGCCGACATAGCTGATCAGCAGCGTCTCGCCGAGCATCTTCAGCCATTTGCGCCAGCCCCAGAGCCACTCGCCGACATCGGTCCAGACCCGCTGGCCGTTGTCGAGCGTGAGGATGCGGTCGAAATAGCCGAGGAAGTTGCCGAAATAGGTGAAGAGCGTGCGCAGGTTCACCTCCGCGCCGATCGCGGCGAGAACCAGCGCCGCCGCAAAGATCACGGCTCCCAACAGGAGGCGCCAGCGCCTGCGCGCGACCGCCTGGCCATAGGCGGCATTGAGCACGGCGAGCTGCTGCTCGGGGAGGATCGAAACCGCAACGGTCATCGGATCAGGACCAGGGGTCGGTCAAAAAGAGAAGGAGCCGGGTCCATCGACCCGGCTCCAGTGCCGTCGTCCCGAAACTCAGGACGCCTTCTTCTTACGCAGCGCGTCGACGAACTTGATCAGGTCGATCGTGCCATCCCAGTCCTTGGTGGTGGCGGGATGAAAGCCCTTCTTCTGGCCGTCCTGGAGGCGATCGAAGGCCGCCTTGTCCTTGGCCGGCGCATCGAAGAACGCCTTCGTGATCGCCGCCTTGGCGTCGTCCGGCAGGTCGGAGTTATAGGCATAGGGGCCGTTGATGATCGACGCCGACTTGTGGATGATGCGGAAGTCGTCCTTCTTCATCGGCGAGCCGTCGGCATTCTTCAGCATGCCCTTGGTCAGCATCTGCGCCAGCGTCGAATCGTCGTCGCTGGTCCACTGGTTGGCGGCGACGTCGACCGTGCCCTGCGCCAACGCCAGCATCGCGTTCTCGTGGCTGCCGGTGAAGACGACCTTGCCGAAATAGCTGTCGGCGTCGGCGATGCCCATCTTGTCGAGCTCGAAGCGCGGCACGTTGTTGCCGGAGGTCGAGTTCGGGTCGACGAGGCCGAGGTTCTTGCCCTTGAGGTCATCGATCTTCTTGTAGGCGCTGCTCGCCTTGACGAAGAACACCGAGTAGTAGCCGGTCGAGCCATCGGCATTGATGTCGTTGGCGAAGGCATCGGTCTTGACGCCGGTCAGGCGGGCGCGCGCGAACGAGGCCGAGCCGTAGCTGGCGATATGGATATTGCCGGCGCGCTGGCCTTCGATCACCGCGGCGTAGTCGTTGGCGATGCGCAGCGTGACCTTCACGCCCAATTCCCTGGAGAGATAGCTCATGAACGGCGCCCAGCGCTCGGTGACGCCCGAGGCGTTCTCGGCCGGAACGACCGCGAAGGTCAGTTCCGGATATTTGGCTTTCCAGTCGTCGGCCGAAGCGGAGGCCGTGAACGCGAGCGCCGCGGCGCCGGCAAGGACTAGTCTGCGAGTGATCATGATACCCTCTTCATCGGTCGGTTGACGCAAAGACTTGATCGGTCGGTTGACGCAAAGACTTGCAACTCAAACAGGTGGCGCGGCTCAGGCCGCCGCAGCCGTTCCAAGCGCGGGAACGCCCTCGGGCGCCGGGACAGGCATGCCGCCCATGACGTCGGCGGCTTCGAGATCGTAGAGCTCGCGCGCGACGTGATCGGTCAGCGCGGACGGTGCGCCGTCGAACACCACGCGGCCTGCGGCCATGCCGATCAGGCGGTCGCAATAGCTGCGCGCCAGATCCAGCGAATGCAGATTGCAGAGCACCGTGATGCCGAAGTGCTTGTTGATGCGCAGCAGCGCATCCATGACGATCTTGGTGTTGCGCGGATCGAGCGAAGCGATCGGCTCGTCGGCAAGGATGATGTCGGGCTGCTGCACCAGCGCGCGGGCGATCGCGACGCGCTGCTGCTGGCCGCCGGAGAGCTGGTCGGCGCGCTGGGCCGCGAGCGAGGCGATGTCGAACTGCTCGAGCGCCGACATCGCCAGCGCCTTGTCCTGCTCGGGCCAGATCTGCGACAGCGAGCGCCAGGCCGGCATGGTCGCAAGGCGCCCCATCAGGACGTTGGTGAGAACATCGAGCCGGCCGACCAGGTTGAACTGCTGGAAGATCATCGCCGAGCGCGCCCGCCACTGCCGCAGCTCCTTGCCGCGCAGCGCGGTGACGTCGATGCCGTCAAACAGGATGCGGCCCTGTGTCGGCGTCGCGAGGCGATTGATGGTGCGCAGCAGAGTCGACTTGCCGGCACCGGATCGTCCGATCACGCCGACGAAGCCGCCGGGGGAGACTTGAAACGAAGCGTCGTCCACCGCGGCTTTTGCGCCGAAGCGGCACGTCAGACCTTCAACCACCAGCATGCAGGGCTCCAGAGTAGCTGGGACCCACCGCTAACGCCGGCGCTTGACACTTGTGTGACATGCGCGTTGCGGTGCGGCGATCCTACACACCTCATCCCCTGTCATTGCATCGTCATGACAATGTCATCAGGCCACTCGAAGAGGAACGCCCGCCCTCGCATGACGGATGTAACATGGCCGGCAAGACGCTCTCGGTTCAACCGACCATCGATCCTTCCGCGAAGCTCCACGAGACCAGGCTCGGCGCCTACACCGAGGTCGGCGCACGCACGATCCTGCATGAAGTGGCGATGGGCGATTACTCCTATGTCGTGAACGATGCGCAGATCACCTACACGACCATCGGAAAATTCTGCTCGATCGCGGCGATGACGCGCATCAATCCCGGCAACCATCCGATGCACCGTGCGACCCAGGCGCATTTCACCTATCGTTCGAGCGCCTATTTCGAAGGCGAGAGCGACGACACCGAGTTCTTCGACTGGCGGCGCCAGCATCACGTCCATATCGGCCACGACGTCTGGATCGGCCATGGCGCGATCGTGCTGCCGGGCCGCAACATCGGCACCGGCGCGGTGATCGCGGCCGGCGCCATCGTCACCAAGGACGTGCCGGCCTACACCATCGTCGCGGGCAATCCTGCGCGGATCGTGCGGCGGCGGTTCTCCGAGGAGATCGCCGGACGGCTGGCCAGGCTCGCCTGGTGGGACTGGGATCACGACAAATTGCGTGACGCCCTGCCCGATTTCCGCAAGCTCGGGATTGAAGATTTCCTCTCGACATATGAAGCACGGGCAAGCTCCTCTCGCAGCAAAAGAAGCGCAATCGCGTGACAGACATTTTCCTTGAAGGTGGCCGGGCCCTGATCGGCACCGAGCTCGTTGAAACCTCGTTGGCGGTGTCCGGACAGGACATCGCAGCGATCGATGCCTCTCGCGGCCGGGCGCGGCTCGCGATCGATGCACGCGATCTTCTGGTGCTGCCCGGCATCGTCGATCTGCATGGCGATGCCTTCGAGCGGCAGATGATGCCGCGCGCCGGCGTCGACTTCCCGATCGACGTCGCGCTCGCCGACAGCGATCGCCAGGCGATCAGCAACGGCATCACCACGGTATTCCACGCCACGACCTGCTCGTGGGAGCCGGGCCTGCGCAGTGCCGATAACGCGCGCGGCCTGATGGAGGCGATCGAGCGGCAGCGTCCGCAATTCGCCGCCGACACCCGCTTCCACCTGCGCCACGAGACCTACAATCTCGACGCCGAGGCCGAGATCAGCCAGTGGCTCGCCGAGGGCCGCGTCGACCTGTTCGCCTTCAACGACCATATGGACGGCACCGTCGCCGACATGGCCAAGCCCCGGAAGCGCAACCGAATGGTGGAGCGCACCGGACTGTCGGCCGAGGATTTCGACCGGCTGGTCGATCGCGTGGTTGCGCGCGCTGCCGACGTGCCGGCTTCGGTTTCACGGCTCGCCGCGACGGCGCGTTCCGCCGAGGTGCGGATGCTCTCGCATGACGACGCGACGCCGGCCATGCGCCGGGAGTTTCGCGAGCTGGGCGCTGACATCGCCGAGTTTCCGATCAACGAGGAGACCGCGCGGGCGGCGGCCAGCCACGGCGATGCCATCGTCTACGGCGCGCCGAATGTCGTGCGCGGCGGCAGCCACACCGGCTGGACCAGGGCATCCGACATGATCGCAAAGGGCCTCTGCTCGGTGCTGGCGTCGGACTATTATTATCCCGCGCAGCTGCTCGCCGCATTCCGCCTCGCCGCCGATGGCGTGCTGCCGCTGGCGAAGGCCTGGAGCCTGGTCTCCGCCGGGCCTGCCCGCGCAACCGGCCTCACCGATCGCGGCGTGCTTGCGGAAGGACGCCGCGCCGACATTCTGCTGGTGGACGACAGCGTGAAGCTGCGGCCGCGGCTGATCGCGGTGATATCAGGCGGAAAGCTCGTACATCTCACCGATGCAACACGACTGCTTAGCGCGGCGGCAACGCCGCGTGAGGCTGTCGTCGCGGCATAAACCGGTTATGCTCGGGCCGATGATTCCCCGCTACGCGATCTATTTTGCCGCAGGCAGCGACAGCGCCCTCTCCCGCTTCGGCGCGGAGCTGCTCGGCTACGACGCCTATACCGGCAACGAGCTGCCGTTCCCGCGCGACGCGCTGCAAGTCGCGCCGGACTGGCGCGAGGTCAGCGCCGATCCCCGCAAGTACGGCTTTCATGCCACGCTGAAGGCGCCGATGGCACTCGCCCCCGGCCGGACAGAGTCGGAGTTGAGCAACGCCTGCGCGGCGTTCGCCGGCAAGGCGCGGCCTGTCCCCGTGATCCGCCCCGTCGTCGATTCCATCAGCGGCTTCATCGCCGTCATTCCGGCTGAGCCGGTCGACGCGCTCCAGCAGCTCGCCGCCGATTGTGTCCGCGATTTCGATTCCTTTCGCACCGAGCTGACGGCGGAAGACCGCGCACGGCGCAAGCCCGAGAAGCTGAGCGAGCGGCAGCGCGACCATCTCGATCGCTGGGGCTACCCTTACGTGATGGAACAGTTCCGCTTCCACATGACGCTGACGGGGCGGCTGGACGCGGAGCGGCGCGGGCCGATTCTGGCAATGCTGCGGGCGCGGTTTGCGACGTTGCAGCTCGATACGCTGGCGATCGATCGTATCGCGCTGTTCAGGCAGGACGATGCGTCGGCAAGATTCCACATCGTCGACGAGTGGCCTCTGGCGCGGTAGACCTCAGCGCCAGCTCGCAAGATTCAAGGCGAGCGCCACGGCGCCAACCAGAACGAGGCTGACCGCCCAGACTGCATCCAGATTGAACCAGCTTCGCGAAACGAACCTCAGTCCCAGATGGCGGTAGACCAGCCACGCCAGACATCCGCCGGCGCCGACCATGGCGGCAACGTGCACCAGGGACACCAGCACCGCCATCCCGAGATTTGCCTTCATCAGCGCGCCCGCCGCCTCATGGCCGGCATCGAGCTCGAAGGCCTGGCAGAGCCCGAGATAGATCGGCACCAGCATCAAGGCGGCGCCGTGAGCAATGGCGACGGCAAACGACCAGAGCGCCAATTGCGTCGGCGGAATTCGTGCCAGCGCGCGGGGATGACGCCGGTCGATCAGTCGATAGACGCCAAAGCCGATGACGAGAAGGCTCGCGCCGATCTGGATCGAACGCTGCCACTCGGCCAGCACGAGCAGGAACGCGAACGGCAGCAGCACGAGAAGTGTTGCCAGGAGATGCCCGGCCGCCAGGGCCCACAACGCGCGGAAGAGCGCGGATGGGCTCTTGTCCATGAGCCCGGCCGAAACGGCGAGCGGCCATCCCATCCCCGGATTGACTCCGTGATAGAGGCCGCTCGCAACAAGCGCGAGCCACAGCCAGCCAAGCGCCGGGCTCGCGTGCCCCCAATCTAGACCGACGGGTAGCAAAAGGAGTCCGTCGAACAATCGCCGCCCTCCAGCCTGATCTGGTGCGCACGATAGCCGTCCGGGAAGCTCACGAAGTAGTCCTTGTCGAGCTCGAGGCCGCCGTTGCGACCGACATTGGCCATGACTTCCACGCCCGGAACTCCATCGGGATAGAACTGGTCGTCCCAGGTGGAATAGAGCGAATTGGTCCAGTACACGCGCCTGCCGTCGCGGCTGATCTCGACCATCTGCGGGCCGGCCGCAAAGGCCTTGCCATTCGGATGCGCTGTACGGCGTGCGATGCCGCCGATGTGAACCGAGCCCGCAAGCTTCGGCTTTCTGGGATCGCTGACGTCGTACTGGCGCATTTCACCGGTACCCCAGCACGAGACATAGAGAAACCGGTCATCCATCGACAGGTCGATGTCGGTCACCAGCGGTGGCACGGCGCCGAATCCCTGCAGCAGCGGCGGGAGCTTCTCCTTCGGCGCGGGCTCGGGCGGGATCGTCGCCGTCTTCTCGGCATGGAATTTCCCGCCTTCGCGCCACCAAGTCCAGATCGATGCTTCGAGATTGGTGGTGTCGACCACAACGCCCACGAAACCGTATTCGCGAACCGGATCGTGCGCAGGCCGCACCTCCAGCGCCATCTGATGATTGGCGCCGAGGTCGACGGTCTGCACGTTGCGCCGGGCGCGGAGATCCCAGAAGTGGAGACGATGGCCATATTTGTTCGACAGCAGATCCTCCGGGACGATCCCGTTCTCGAACTGCGGCGGCAACGCCCATTCGCTCGTCACCATGTAGTCGCGCGGCAGATTCCACCAGAAGTCATAATGCAGCGTCTGCGGACCGCGGTCGATCTCCCATCGTCCAAGGACCTCGAACGTCTCGCAATCCATGATGAAGACGCCTGGAGGCCCGTTGGTGCCGTCCTTGCCGCCGCCGCCCAGCGTGCTCACGTAAATGCCGTCCGGCCCGCAATGGATGGTGTGCGGCCGCGAGTAGCCGGTCTTCTTGAAGACTTCCTCGGGCTCGATGATCTTGTGGATCTTGGCTTTGGTCGGATCGGGCTTGGTATCGATGATGTAGATCCGCGACGAGCGCAGCCCGGGGATGATGAGATAGCGCCGCTCAATGAAGGCGTGCCCGGTGAGCGGCGACAGAGCGGAGGAGCAGGCATTCCAGCCGAAGTGATGAAACTCGTCGCCCTTGTTGGGCATCGTCACGGTGTGGACGATCTGGCTGTAGGTCGGCGATCCCGGCTTGACGTCGATGACCGCGAGAGCGTCCGGCTTCGAGAAATCCGGACTGAGCAGCAGCGTGTAGGCAAAGTTCTCCGCAGGCGCTTCCATCGCAAGCCTGGGCGATGCGTGAAAGGTGGGGTCCGGCCTCATCGTCATGGCACTGCCTCCCTGTTCTGTTGGTTCGCGCCAACCTCGCTCGGGATAACGGCATTATGAAGAGGTGTTACGCGATGTCTCGAGATGCTCCGCGGGGCCTGGTTGGCCGGCGTATACTATGTCATCGCCAGGCTGTGGGAAACGGCCCGAACCGCGCTAATTCGACGCCTTCAGCCGAGATGGGCTTTTGCGATGGAGCCAGGGCGCCGCCTCTTCTCCGATGTCGTCCTGGCGAAAGCCAGGACCCATTACCCCAGGGAGGAGTTGTGGCGCGAGCTGCCAACAGCGAATCTTCGCCAAACCATTTCCCTAGGTAATGGGTCCTGGATCGGCGCTCACTCTGGACAAACGCTACGCGTTTGCCAGCAGTTCGCTTGTCCAGGACGACAGCTGAGGTATTCAGCGCAACGCAGCAAGTGGCCCTTACTTCCCCCACCGCAGCGCGAGCGCGTCGCGCTCCTTGGCGAGTTCCAGCAAGCCCGCACGCGTCGCCGGATGCAGCGGTTGCAGCGGATGCCGCACGGCCTCCGACTTGATCACGCCACCGGCCTGCATCATCGCCTTGCAGGCGATCAGGCCGCATTGGCGGTTCTCGTAGTTGATCAGCGGCAGCCAGCGTTCATAGGCGGCCTTCGCCTTCTCGCGATCGCCGGCGAAATAGGGATCGATGATCTGGCGGATGCCGTCGGGATAGCCGCCGCCGGTCATGGCGCCGGTGGCGCCGGCATCGAGATCGGCAAGCAGCGTGATCGCCTCCTCGCCGTCCCAGGGGCCTTCGATGTCCTTGCCGCCCGCCTCGATCAGGCTACGGAGCTTCGACGCTGCGCCTGCGACCTCGATCTTGAAATAGCGGATGTTGGCGAAGTCGCGCGCCAGCCGCGCCAGCAGCTCGACCGAGAGCGGCGTGCCGGCGACCGGCGCATCCTGGATCATGACGGGAATGTCGATTGCGCCCGAGAGCACCTTGAAGAACTCGACGATGCCTTTCTCAGGAACCCGGAAGGTCGCACCGTGATAGGGCGGCATCACCATCACCATGGCGGCGCCCGCGGCCTCGGCCTGCTTGCTGCGCGCCGCGCAGACCGCCGAGCTGAAATGGGTCGTCGTCACGATCACGGGAACCCGTCCCGCGACGTGCTCCAGCACCGCATGCATCACGGTTTCGCGCTCGGCATCGGTGAGCACGAACTGCTCGGAGAAATTGGCGAGGATGCACAGACCATTCGAGCCGGCATCGATCATGAAATCGATGCAGCGGCGCTGGCCCTCGAGGTCAAGCTCGCCGCGCTCGTCGAAGATGGTGGGCGCCACCGGGAACACGCCGCGATAGGGGCGCTGGGCCTTGTGGTGTGGCGTGACCGGCATTGAACTCTCCATCCCTGATATGTCTTACGTCTGTCGCCGCATAGGTGGCGCGGCGGCACAGATGTACCCGCCGCGCGGACCGGCGGCAATGCCCGCGCGACGTCAGGACGAAAGGATCGATGGGAGCTACGCGCTCTTCACCGCGCCGAGGAAGCCCTCGACCGCGACGCGGAGACGATCGGCGTCGGCCGACATCTTCTTGACGGACTCCGACAACACCGTGCCGGCGTTGCCGGTCTCCTGGTTGAGCCTGGCGACGCTGCCGATGGTGTCGGTGACCTCGCGCGTGCCCTGAGCGGCCTGCTGGAAATTGCGCGAGATCTCGGTGGTCGCCGCGCGCTGCTGTTCGACGGCGGCGGCAATCGCCGTCATCTTCTCGTCGATGCCGCTGATGGCGCCGCCGATCGAACGGATGGCGGCAACGGCCTGGCCGGTGGCGCCCTGGATCTCCGCGACCTGACGCGAGATTTCTTCCGTCGCCGTCGCCGTCTGCGAGGCGAGGCTCTTGACCTCGCCGGCGACCACGGCGAAGCCGCGGCCGGCCTCGCCCGCGCGCGCGGCTTCGATCGTGGCGTTCAGGGCCAGAAGATTGGTCTGGCCGGCGATGGCGTTGATCATCTTCACGACCTCGCCGATGCGGCTCGCGGTCTGGTCGAGGATCTCGACCGTCGCGTTGGTCTGCTCCGCCTGCGCCACGGCTTCGCGCGCCTCGCGGGCGCTGGCCTGCACCTGCGCGGAGATTTCGCCGACGGATGCGGACAGTTCCTCGGTCGCGGCGGCGATGGTCTCGAGATTGTTGGTGGCCTGCTCGGCGGAGGACGAGACCGCCGCGGTCTGGCTGCTCGATTCCGAAACCAGCGAGCGCACGTCGGTCGCGGTGGCATCGAGTTCCCTCGTCGACGCCGCAACGCCGTGAATGACGGCCTGCACGGTGTCGTCGAAACTGCGGCACGCGGCATCGACGGTGCCGGAGCGGGCGAGCTGGAGCGCCTGCTGCGATTCGCGTTCCTGGCCGAGGCGTTCCGCGGTCGCCGCACTCTCGCGCAGGCTTTCGAGCGCGGCGGCCATGGTGCCGAACTCGTCGGGATAGCGCGATTGCGGAACCGGCGTCGCATAGTCGCGCGCGCTGATGCGGGCGATGGCGTCCAGAATGGCGCGCACCGGGCGCATCAGGCGGTTGCGCACCACGAACACGCCGGCCAGCGTTACCGCGAGCGCCAGCAGGAAGGCGAGCGACTGCACCACGAGATTGGTGAGCGCCTTCGCCTGAACCGTCTCCGCACGCGCGATCGACTGATCGAGTGCCTTGTTCGCGACCGCGACGATGGACGCGAAGGGCGACTGGCACAGCGCGTTCCACTCCGAGGCGGGCATCGCAGGCTTGCCGCTGCCGTCGAGATTCCTGGTGAGCTCGCCGATCTGCTTGAGGACGCCATCGGTCTTGGCCCGCGCCTCGTTGGCGGCGTTGACTAGGTCCGCTGTCACGTCCGGGGCGGCCAGCAACTCACCCATGCCGGTCCAGCCTGCGCCGACGATGCCGTTCCAGCCGGCCACGGTCTGCTTCTGGGTCTCGTCGAGCGGCTTGCTGGCGTTGATGTTCGGACGCAAGGTCGAGCACTGGATGCCGTAACGGTCGCGCACCTGCCAGGCAAGGCGGCGGACCTGGATCATGCGGGCGATGAAGGGATCGTCCATCCAGGCGCGGTTCGACACCGCGGTGGACGCGAGATTGGCGGTGTCGATCACCTTGGTGACGGCATCGTACCAGGCCCCGGTGCGCTCCATCTTGCGCTCGGCACGCGGCAGCTTGGCCTCGTCGTAGAACAGCTGGAACTTCGGCGCAGCTTCACTCCAGCGCTGCGTCAGCGCGCTTGCGAGTTCGTCGCGACGGGCGAATTCGATGGTGGAGAGCGCGGCGACGATGGAGTCATAGCCGGCCTGCTCGGCCTTCTCGGCGGCCCCTAACTTGGCGCGCGGGTCATCCTCGCCGAGGATGGCGCTCTGGGCATCGCCGCGATTGTTGCGCAGCGCGAGCACGCCATGGAAGATCGCCTTGTCGGCGGCCGCAAGCCGCGCCGTTTCGAGGCTGTCGCTATAGCGGCCGAAGGCACCGACCATCTGGATCGCCGTGCTGGCCAGCGCGCCGGCGGCCAACAGGGCCATCAGCGTCAGGAGAAGCGAGCTTACCGATTTCTTAAACATTGCCATGGGTCGGGGGGCCTACCATCAGAAGTAGCCACCCTGCACCGCGACATACCAAGGATCGGTTAAGGTTTTAGTCAAATTGCCGGGACCACCTCGCCTGGCCCCGGCAAGCCGTCGTCATGCAACCTTCGTAAAGTCGGGCGGGCGGCGCTCGGCGAACGCCGTGAACGCTTCGCGCGCCTCCGCTGTGCGCAGGCGCTGCGCGAACTGCTCGCCTTCGGCCTGCATCTGCGCGACCAGCACCTCGCCGTTGCGCATCAGCTTCTTGGTGGCGGTGAGTGCGCCGGCCGGCTGGCGGGCGAGACGCTGGGCGAGCGCAAGCGCCTCGGCATCGAGCTTGTCGAGCGGCACGACGCGGTTGGCGAGCCCCCATTCCAGCGCGGCCTTCGCCGGCACCGTTTCGCCGAGCGCGAACATCTCGTAGGCGCGGGCATAGCCGATGCGCGCCGGCATCAACAGGCTGGAGGCCGCTTCCGGCACCAGCGCGAGACTGACGAAGGGCGTCGACAATTGCGCGTTGTCTGCGAGCACGACGAGGTCGCAATGCAGGAGCATCGTGGAGCCGACGCCGACGGCGCGGCCCTGCACGGCCGCGACCAGCGGCCGGGTGCAGCGCGCCAGCGACTGGATGAAGCGCACGACGTTGCGGCTTCCTTCCGACTTGCCGGAGGCGACGGCCGCGAACTCGCCGACATCGTTGCCGGCGGTGAACATGTCGCCCTCGCCGCGGATCAGAATCACGCGGGCCGACGGATCGAACTCGGCGGATTCGATGGCATCGGCAAGCTTGCCGTACATCGCATCCGTCAGCGCGTTCTTCTTGTCGGGGCGCGCCAGCGTGAGGCTGAGGATTCCACTGTTGCTCTCAACTCGCACATGCTCGGTCATGGGTCTCTCCTCTTAGTCCTCTGGATCTTTTGTGGGGTCTCTTGTCGGGTCTCTTGGAAACTTGTCCTGAATGCTCGTCAGCCAGCGCGCGACGATGTCGATCTCCGCAGCTGTAAATCCGTCCGTCAGCGCCGCGTTGACCTCGGCCGCGCCGGCTTTCGCCTGCGCCAGCGCAGTGCGCCCCTTCGGCGTCAGCCAGATGCGCCAGGCGCGCCCGTCCTCGCGGTCGGCCCGCCGCTCGATCAGTCTTGCGGCTGCCGTGCGGTCGACGAGGCCGGAAATGCCGGCCGGCCCCATATCGAGTGCCGCGCCCGCCTCGCCCATCAGGACGCCGTCCTGCTTGCCGAGGATGAACAACAGCCCCGCCTGCGCCGGCGTCACCTCGTTCTCGGGCCGCGCCGCCATCCAGCGCTGCAACCGGCGTTGCGCGACGCTCAGCAAATAGATCAGCCGATGATGCCGCGCGCCGGCTTCTTTATTTCGCATGCGAAATACATAGCCGAAGCGACCCGGCTTGTCAAAAGCCGGCCGTCAGGTCGATTCGACGCGGCAGCCGTCGAGGAACAGGGCCGCGCAGGTCCGCACCCGGCGCTCGATCTGCTTGCGTGACGGCAGCGGCATGCCGCCATAGATCGCGGCACGCTGCGGCGCCGATGCGACCATGCCGATCAGCATGCCGGCGACGTCATCGACATCGTCGACGGCGATGCGCTTGCGCTTGACCTGAAGGCGCAGCCAGCCCGCCAGCGCCTTGACGGTGCGGGCGATGCCGTTGTTGTAGAAGTTCGCAGCGAGCTCGGGAAATGTGGCGGATTGCTGTAGCACCATGCGCTGCAACGCCACGACCTCCGGGTCAAGCGCGAGATCGGCGCAGGCCAGCAGCGCGGCGCGCAGGCCGGTTTCGATATCGACCTCGTCGCTGGTTTGCAGATCGACGGCTGACAGCAGGCGCTCCAGCCTGTCCGCGCACATCGCCTCGAACAGCGCGGCCTTGCCGGGGAACAGACGATACAGCGTCTTGGTCGAGATGCCGGCGCCACGCGCCAGCTCCTCGGTGCTGGTCGCCGCATAGCCTTCGCTGGCGAACGTATGCCGCGCGGCTTCGAGGACGATCTGCTTCGTCTCCTCGTCGCTGCGCACCGGCGGTCGTCCGCGCGGGCGGGCTTCGCTTTCCGATTTTGCCTGAGCCAAGTTTTTCTCAGCCATGTCTTTAAATGATGCCTGTCATTCCATTGACAATTCCAAAGCTAGTCTCATTTTGGAAATCGTCAAGTTTCCTAATTCAGGGGAGCCGGCCATGACCGTCCACACCACCCCATCCGCAGCCGCCCAGACCGCCCTTCCCGCATCCGCGCTGGAGGGTGTCCTGCCCGCCACGCCGACCCGCGCCAGCCGGGAAAAACTCAATCTTCGCAAACTGTTGCTGATGGGCGCGGCATTCGTCGCGCTGGCCGGCGCAAGCTGGTACGGCTACGATTACTGGACCGTCGGCCAGTACCTCGTCTCCACCGATGACGCCTATGTGAAGGCCGACAACACCACCATCGCGCCGAAGGTCAGCGGCTATCTCAACCGGGTTCTGGTTGCCGATAACGAGCATGTGAAGGCCGGACAGGTGCTGGCCGGGATCGACGACCGCGACTTCCGCGTCGCGCTCGACCAGGCTCGCGCCGATGTCGCCGCCGCGAACGCGACGGTGACGAGCAAGCAGGCCCAGCTCGAGGTTCAGGAAGCGGTGATCGCAGCCGCGAAGGCGACCATCGATGTCGACACGGCCGCGAAGACCTTCGCGCAGCAGGAGAACAAGCGCTACACGGATCTCGCCAAGACCGGCTATGGCAGCGTGCAGAATGCGCAGCAGGCGCAGGCGCGCGATGCCGGCGCGGACGCCGCGATCGCGCGCGACAACGCCAACCTCATCTCCGCACAGAAGCAGGTCGATCTCCTCAAGGCCGAGATCGTGCAGGCCAAAGCCGCCGCCGCGCGCGCCGCCGCGGTCCAGCAGCAGGCAGAGCTCAATCTCGGCTACACGACAGTCGTCTCGCCGATCGATGGCGTCGTCGGCAACCGCTCCTTGCGCGTCGGTCAGTTCGTGCAGGCGGGCACGCAGCTGATGTCGATCGTGCCGGCTGAAGGTGCCTATGTCGTCGCCAATTTCAAGGAGACCCAGCTCACCCACGTCCGGCCGGGCCAGACCGTCGATATCGAGGTCGACATGTTCCCGGGACAGGTGGTGCATGGCCGCGTCGATTCCATTGCGCCGGCCAGCGGCCAGGAATTCGCGCTGCTGCCGCCCGACAACGCCACCGGCAATTTCACCAAGGTGGTGCAGCGCATCCCGGTCAAGATCGCGCTCGACACCGCGCATGGCCCCGCGATCGCGCTGCGGCCCGGCATGTCCGTGATCCCGACCATCGCAACACGTTCGACCGCGCCGACCGCGCATGCGGCCGCGGCACCCAAGACAAACGTAAAGGCAAAGCTCGTCTCCGGAGGATCGTGCCATGTCAAGCAGCCTCTCGCTTTCGACGCAAGCAACACCGGCCGCGACGTCTGATCGCGCGGCCAGCGATCCCAACCGCGCAAGTGCCGCGGTCTGGGTCGCCGTGCTCGCCGCCATGATCGGCTCGTTCATGGCGATCCTGAACATCCAGATCACCAACGCCTCGCTGGCCAACATCGAGGGCGGCATCGGCACGGGCGCCGACAACGGCTCCTGGATCTCGACGTCGTACCTGATCGGCGAGATCATCGTGATCCCGCTGACCGACTATGTCAGCCACGTGTTCTCGTTCCGCCGCTACATGCTGGCGAGCGCGACGCTGTTCGCCGCCTTCTCGGTCGCCTGCGCCTTCACCCACGACCTGCCGTCGATGATCGCGATGCGCGGCCTGCAAGGGTTTGCCGGCGGCGTGCTGATCCCGATGGCGTTCACGCTGGTGCTGACCAAGCTGCCGAAGCCGCAGCAGCCGGTGGGGCTCGCGATCTTCGCGCTGTCAGTGACCTTCGCACCCGCGATCGGCCCGACCATCGGCGGCTATCTCACGGAGAACTACGGCTGGCGCACCATCTTCTTCGTCAACGTGATCCCGACCGCCGTGATGGTCGCCGCGCTCTATCTGACGCTGGAGAAGCAGAAGATGCAGCTCGGCCTTTTGAAGGAAGGCGACTGGGCCGGCATCTTCACCATGGCGATCGGGCTGTCGGCGCTGCAAGCCGTGCTCGAGGAAGGCAACAAGGACGACTGGTTCTCCTCGCCCTTCATCGTCAAGCTGGCGATCATCGCGGCCGTCAGCCTCACGCTGTTCGTCGCGATCGAGCTCAGCATCGAGAAGCCGCTGATCCGGCTGCGTCTGCTGACGCAGCGCAATTTCGGCTTCGGCACCCTCGCGATGACCATGGTCGGCTTCGCGCTGTTCGGTTCGGTCTACATTCTGCCCGCCTATCTCGGCCAGGCGCAGGGCTACAATGCAGAGCAGATCGGCAACGTGCTGGCCTGGACCGGCCTGCCGCAGCTCGTGCTGATCCCGCTGATCCCGAAGCTGATGCAGCGCTTCGACACGCGCTATATCGCCATCACCGGCCTTTTGATCTTCGCCTATAGCTGCTTCATGAACACGGGCATGTCGCCGGACTATGCCGGCGACCAGCTCTGGATCCCCAACATCGTCCGCGCCGTGGGACAGGCCATGGTGCTGACGCCGCTGACCTCGGTGCTGACGGGCGGTATCGCACCGCAGGATGCGGCCGCGGCCTCCGGCATCAGCAACATGTTCCGCAATCTCGGCGGCGCGATCGGGACAGCGACGCTTGCGACCATCATCACCAAGCGCGAGCAGTTCCATTCCAACATCATCGGCCAGTCGGTCACGCTCGGCCGCGAGGAAGTCCGCACCCGCATCGCGCAGATGACGGATTACTTCATGGCCCACGGCGTGCCCGACCCCAACGCCGCGCGCGAGCAGGCCATCATCGCGCTCGGCAAGACCGTGAAGCGCCAAGCGCTGGTGATGGGCTATTCCGACGCCTTCGCCGTGATCGGCGCGGTGCTCGTCCTCGCCGCGATCGCGGTGCTGCTGACGCGGCGGGTGAAGGCGGCGGGTGGGGGCGGTGCGCATTAGATCGTCATGCCCGGGCTTGTCCCGCCTGCGCGGCCGAAGCCGCTTCGGCGAGGCGAAGGCCCGGGCATCCACGTTCTCAGTGCAGCAAGGAAGGCGTGGATGGCCGGGACAAGCCCGGCCATGACGCTGTGGAAGCCATCGGTGACTCACTGCGCGCAGAAATAGCTCGACGCCTCCGTCACCGACCCCGCTTTGTGGTGCGGCCAGGCCGGCCAGCGGCACAGTGGCAGCGCGCGGACGACAGGGAACGCGGGCGCTTCGGCCTTCTGCTCGGTCACCTCGAGGTCGCCCGGCGCCTGGTCCTTCTCGACCCAGTCGACCAGCACGCTGAGCATGTCGACATTGGCGGGCGCCCCCGAGCCGACATGATCGACGCCGGGCGCGGTGTAGAGCCGCGCGAACAGCGCCGTCGTCGCCGTACCCATCAAACGCTCGACGCTCTCGAAATAGCGGATGCCGGCATAGGGGCTTTGCGCATAGTCCGCCATGTGCTCAAGGATGATCAGCTTGCCCTTGCGCTCGCGGAAACGGCTGAGATCGGGATCGGTCGAATCCATCAGCTTCGAGACCTCGAGCAGCCGCGCCTTGTGATCCTCCACCTTGTAGGTGGTGACGTCGAGCTTGGGATCGCGTGCGAACACATATCGGATGCCGCCGGCGCCGTAGATCCAGGCGATGCCGTTGTTGGGCGCTGGCGGCTGCGCCGGTGGCGCGGTGCCGAGCCACCAGGCGGTCCATCCGCCGGTCGGGCCGACCGCCGGCGTGTCCTCGCCCGACACGCCCCAGCCCGGATAGTCGTCGAGGCCGTTGGCGAGCGCGAACGGGAATTTGTAGGTCGCATGCAGGGTCTCGATCGCCTTGATCTGCGCGCCAGCGAGACACTGATCGCCCGTCTTACCGTCGGAGCAGCGCAGCGCCTCGACCTTGAATGCCGCCTTGCAGGATACGGGATCCTGCACCAGCGCATCGTCCGAGCCGTCGGCCTTGTCGCAAGCTGCGCGCACGGCCTCGCCGACGAGCTTGACCTGCGCCGGATTGATCCAGCCATCGCCCATGGTCACCAGGCCCGAGCGGGTGCCGGCATGCTGCAAGCCGACCCAGTTGATGACGGGCACACGTGAGAATATGCCGTCGAAATCGTCGGGGTAACGCTGCGCCATGGTGAGGCCTTCGCGGCCGCCTTCGGACGAGCCCATGAAGTACATCTTTTCAGGCTTCTTGCCGTAGGCGCGCTGCATCAGCGCGACTGCGGCATCGCGCACCTTCTTGTAGGCGCGGTGGGCGAAATTCTCGAAGGCTTCGTCGTTGAGTGCGAACAGCTGCGGCGGCTCGCCCGGCTTCGCCTCATGGCCGGAATCGGTGCCGTAGGTGACGAAGCCGCGCGCGAGCGGCGACGGCTTGTCGAAGGGATAGGCCGGCGGCAGCGTGAGGCCGGTGATCAACACGCCGTTAAAACCGCCGCCGCCATATTGCACCGAGCGGCCGTTCCATTCGACGGGCAGGTTGACCTGGAATTTGATCGGCGGCGCCTTGGGATCGACGGGGTCGATATGACCGAGCACCTTGCAGAAGCCCGGATTGGCCGGCGTGATGCGTCCCGACGGCGTCGGCCCGCGTTCGGCAACGGCGAGCTGCGAGGGGGCCTGCAACGTGGCGACATCGATCTTCACGGCATCGGCGCCGCCGACGAGGCCCTTGCAGACGGTGTCCGCATCCTCCGCCAGAGTCGCCGCATGCACCGAATTCGCGCTCCACGCGACCGCCGCGCCGACGAGCCATGCACACAACTTCGCCCTGTTTCGCGTCATCGTTTCCACCCGGCCTTTTCTATCTTGTTGCGTTCGATCGTTGGCCGCATTCAATGCAAGCTTCGCAGCTCCGTCAATCGCTGACGCCGTCGGTCCGGTCAGAAAGATCCCAGCGCACCGCCCAATGTGATGACGGCCACGAGCGCCAGCAGCGAGGTCACGATGCCGACCATCACGATGTCGAAATAGCTGTCGCGATGGCCGAGGCCGCAGATCGCGAGCAGGCTCACCACCGCGCCATTGTGCGGCAGGATGTCCAGCGTCCCCGCGCCGATCACCGCGACGCGATGCATCAGCGCAACATCGATGCCGGTGAGCGCGGCAAGCTCGACATAGGTCGGGCCGAGCGCGTCGAGGGCGATGGTCAGGCCGCCGGAGGCCGAACCGGTCAGCGCCGCCAGGATATTGGTCGCGACCGCGAGCGAGACCAGCGGGCCGCCTTCGATGGCGAGAACCCAGTCCCGCACCAGCGCAAACGCCGGCAGCGAGGCGACGACCGCACCGAACCCGACGAGGCTGGCGACGCTGAATGCGGGGAGGACCGACGCATTGGCACCGGCATCCATGGTCTGCCGCAATGCCGGCAGGCGCCGCCAGTTCAGCGCGATGACCGCGATGATGGCCGCGGTCAGCGCGACCGCGACCGACCACACGCCCGCGACGGCAGCGAGCGAGGTGCCGCCGAAGCGCTGCTCGGCGAGATAGGCAACGTCGAGCCGCGGCAGCACCAGGAGCGACATCACGAGATTGACCGCCACGACGATGATCAGCGGCAGGATCGCGTTCGGCACGGGCGCCTGCACGCCGCTGCGATGGCCACGTTGCATCTCCGCCGGATCGAACTCGCGTGCCGTCGTCGCGCGTTCACGCACGAGCTCGTCGGCGGCGGCGTGTTCGGCCGCGCCCTCGATGTCATCGCCATAGCCCTCCCCGGCGCGACGCGCCGCGGCTTCGGCGCGATGCAGCCACCACAATCCGGTGCCGAACATGATGAGGGTGGCGATGATGCCGAGGCCCGGTGCGGCGAAAGGCGTCGTGCCGAAGAACGGCATCGGGATCGCATTCTGGATCGACGGCGTACCCGGCAGCGCCGACATGGTAAAGGTTGACGTGCCCAGCACGATCGCCGCCGGAATCAGCCGGCGCGGAATCGCGGCAGCGCGAAACAGCGAGCGGGCCATCGGAACGATGACGAAGAACGCGACGAACAGGCTGACGCCGCCATAGGTGACCAGCGCGCCGGCAAGCACGACCGCGAGGATCACGCGCCGTTCGCCAAGCCGCTCCGCCATGAAGCCCGCGACCGACGTGACCGCGGCGCTGTCGTCCATCAATTTGCCGAACACCGCACCAAGCAGGAAGATCGGAAAGAACTGCGCCAGGAACCCGGCGGCGTTCACCATGAAGACCTGGGTCAGGTTCGCAAGCAGCGGCTCGCCGCCGAACAGCGCGGCCACCAGGGCCGCGAACGGTGCGAGCAGCAGGACGCTCCAGCCGCGGAAGGCAAAGAGGACGAGCAGGCCTAGACCCACGAGAATGCCGAGCAGACCCACGTCTCAGCACTCCGACAGGAGGACGTCGAGATCAGCGGTCGAGTGCCGGCCGATAGCTTCGCCGTGCTCGTCGAGAAACGCCTGCGCCGCCAGACGTCCTTCGCCGCGCAGCATCGAGACGAAATCCCATTCGGCGTTGAGCTTGGACGACGCGCCGAACTTGGCGAGCATGTCGCTCTTGACGCGGTGAGTCCGCATCTTCGCCCAGCGCGCGCCCTCGCCGCTGCCGGGATCGGCCGCCTGGCGGAGCAGCGCGATCATGCGCAACTCCTTCATCAGCGGCGAATTGAACGAAATCTCGTTCAGTCGATTGAGAATCTCCGCGGCGGTCCGCGGCTGCTCCTGCTTTTCGGTCGGATTGATCTGCACCAGGATCGTGTCGTGCGCGTCGCTTTCGCGAATGAGCGGCGTGATCGTGGGATTGCCCGCGAAGCCGCCGTCCCAATAGGGCTCGCCGTCGATTTCGATCGCGCGGAACATGGTCGGCAGGCAGGCCGACGCGAGCAAGACGTCGGCCGATATCTCGGCGTTGCGGAAGATCCGCCCGCGCCCCGTTCGCACCCGCGTCGCGGTGACGAACAGCTTGATCGGCGAACGCGCCAGCCGCTCGAAATCGATGCTCTCGTCCAGCACCGCACGCAGTGGATTGTAGCCGGTCGGATTGAGATCGTAGGGCGACAGCACGCGCGACATCAGGTCGGTGAGGATGTAGGCCGGCGAGGTGTCGAGCGTCCAGCGCCCCATCAGCCGGTCGATCGGCGAGCGCTGGAGCGGGCTGAAAGCTGCGGCCTTCGAGACGCGGCGCCAGTATCGTTCGAGCGCGTCACGCGCGCCCTCGGCGCCGCTGGCGGTCCACCCGTCCGCGAGCACCGCCGCATTCATCGCGCCTGCGGATGTTCCGGAGATCGCGGCGATATCGAGCCACTTCTCTTCCAGCAGACGATCGAGCACGCCCCAGGTGAAGGCGCCGTGAGAACCGCCGCCTTGAAGCGCGAGATCGATCAGCACCGAGTCCCGTTCCATGGCGGCACCCACGCAACTGAAGCACAAATTCGACGCGAATTGTCACAGGGGCGCCGAAGACGATGCGGTAGTCTAACGAGCCTCCGCCGGGAGATGCAACTGGAACGTGGGGCCTCTCACCATCTAGTGCTCGAACACCAGCCGTGCGCCGACCGTGCCCTCGAGGCTACGGATCTGCTCGAGCAGCGCGCCTGAATCCTGGCCGCCGAGATCGGCGTCGAGCACGACGTAGCCGAGGTCGCCGGCGGTCTCCAGATATTGCGCGGCGATGTTGATGTCGCGCTGGAGGAATACTTCGTTGAGCCGGCGCAGCATGCCCGGCACGTTGCGATGGACATGGCTGAAGCGGGCGCCGGAGGGACGCAGATGCAATTGCACTTCCGGGAAATTCACCGCGCCCATGGTCGAGCCCGTGATGAAATAGTCGACGAGCTTGCGCGCGACTTCGCCGCCGATGCGCTCCTGCGCCTCTTCGGTCGAGCCGCCGATATGCGGGGTGAGGATGACGTTCTCGAGGCCCTGGACCGGGCTCTTGAAGCGGTCCGCGTTCGACGAGGGCTCGACCGGAAACACGTCGATGGCGGCGCCAGCGAGATGACCGTCGCGCAACGCGCCTGCGAGCGCGTCGAGATCGACCACGGTGCCGCGGCTGTTGTTGATCAGGAACGAGCCTGGCTTCATCGCCCGCAGCTCCTTCTCGCCGATCATTCCGGCGGTCTCCGGCGTCTCCGGCACATGCAGGCTGACGACGTCGCTCTGCGCCAGCAGTTCCTCCAGCTTCTCGACCGGCTCGGTGTTGCCGTGGCGGAGCTTGTCGGTGCGGTCGAAATAGATCACCCGCATGCCGATCGCTTCCGCCAGCGTCGAGAGCTGCGAGCCGATATTGCCGTAGCCGATGATACCGAGCGTGCGGCCGCGCACCTCGCGGCTGCCGGTCGCCGACTTGTCCCAGCCGCCGTCATGGGCCGATACCGAGCGCGGAAAGATCCGCCGCAGCAGCATCACGATCTCGCCGATCACGAGCTCCGCGACGCTGCGCGTGTTGGAGAACGGTGCGTTGAAGACGGGAATGCCGCGCTTGCGCGCCGCCAGGAGATCGACCTGGTTGGTGCCGACGCTGAAGCAGCCGACCCCGAGAAGCTGGTCGGCCGCCGCGAGCACCTCATCGGTGATCTGGGTGCGCGAGCGGATGCCGAGCAGCGATACGCCCTTGAGCGCCCGCCGCAGATCCTCGCCGTCCAGCGCCTTGGTCAGCCGCTCGACATTGGTGAAGCCCGCCGTCCTGAACAGGTCGACAGCGCTATCATTGACGCCTTCGAGCAGCAGCGCCTTCGCGTTCCGCTCAGGGCCTTGGCCTGGGGCTGGCATAAAATCTCCATAGGTGACGGCTTTGCCGCAGCTCTTAGACCGCGGACGACGTCGAGCACAATAGGGTTTGGATACGGGGAGAAGATGGCGGGGTGGTCATCGTGCTTGGTGTACCAGACCCGTCATCCTGAGGTGCGAGCGCTGTGGTGCGAATGCACCACAGCGGAAGCCTCGAAGGATGACCGGCCCCGATGCAGCCGGACCGTCGCCCTTCGAGGGCCGCTGAAGAAGCGGCCACCTCAGGGTGACGGTGATAGTATGCTACTCGCGGCGCGAAGCAGAACTGGACCGCCCGTCCCTCAAATCACGTAAAACCCGTGCGTGCCGTCAAGGCGGAGCTGCTCGACGAGACCATATTCCCAATCGAGATAGGCCTGCATCGCGGCTTCCGCGACTTCGGTGCCTTCATAGGGCCGGCGGTAGCGGTGCGCCGGGTCGGGCTTCGGCAGAACGAGCGGCGGGCCGATCTCCAGCGTGCCTTCATAGCCACCCTCCAGGACATAGACCTCCCAGCCCATCTGCGCGAGCCAGGACGCCGTCATGTCGGCGCGCACGCCCTTGTCGTCGGTCAGGAGGATGCGCGCGCCGCGCACCGGCGCCGCCATGTCGGTCTCCTGGACCAGCTGGCCACCGGGATAATGGCGGAAGCCGGGGAGATGGCCGGCCGCATACTCCTCGGCGTCGCGCACGTCGAAGCGGTAGAGCGTGCGATCGGTCTGCGCGACAAGCGTCGCCATCTCGCGCGTACCGATATGGCGAACGCCGGCGCGATAGGCGACATCGCGCGCATTGGCCGGGCCGCCGTCGAACGATCCGATCGCACCACGCCGCTCGGCACCGTGGTTCAGCGTATGCCGCGCCAGCGTCCAGCCGATGGTACCGTTGCGCAGCGCCCGGACCTTGTTGGGCACGCCGGCATTGATCAGCGATTGCGTGCCGATGATCGAGCGGGTGCGGCCGGCGCAATTGACGATGATCGTGGTGTCGGGATCGGGCGCGGCCTGCCCCGCCCGCAGCACCAGCTCCGCGCCGGGCACGCTGACCGAGCCCGGAATGTTCATCGTCGCATATTCGTCGAAACGGCGGACGTCGAGGATGGCGATGTTGGCCTTCTCAGCGATCAGCTTTGCCACCTCGTCGGCGCTGAACGAGGGCGTGTGGCGGCGTGCTTCGACTAGCTCGCCAAACGCTTTCGAATAGGAGTTGACGTCCTCGAACACCTGATAGCCCGCGGCGCGCCAGGCTTTCAAACCGCCATCAAGCGCGCTGACATTGGTGTAACCGAACGCAGCAAGCCGTTCGGCGGCCGTCGCGGCCAATACCTCACCGTCATCATAAAGCACGATCGCCACGTCCTTGCGCGGCAGCCTCACCTCGGCTTCGACCTCGATCCGGTCCGCAGCCATGTTGGCGGCAAACAGGGGATGTCCGGTCGCGAACGCCGCCTCGTATCTGAGATCGAGCAGCGCGATCTCCTCGCGCAGAAGCAGTGCGCGGCGGATATCGGCGGGGGTGACGGTGGAAAGCTTCATGGCGTGAACCCTAGGGGAAGACAGGCCATGGGCTTTTGAACGATTGCAGGCGCGTTGGCTAGCCTTCGCGCGGGTTCACTCGCCCGGAACGAGGCGCCCCAGCGGCGGCTGCACCGGGCGCCGCAGCTTGCGGCGTGACAGATACAGCAAAATACCCGTGACCGCGAACAGCGGCATCAAGGCCGCGGCGATCATGAACGCGAGCTTGCCCGGCCATCCCAGGATCGCGCCGCGATGGATGTCGTAGATGGCCGCGATGACCTTCTCGCCGAACGTCTTGTCGGCATAGCGTTCCGCGGAGACCAACTGACCGGTGACCGCGTCGATACGAAACTCGTCGCGCGTGGCCTCGAGCGTCATGTCCTTCTCCCAGGACCGGATCCGGATCGCCGTGCCCGGGCCCGCCGGCAGCGTCAACAAGGCCCTGGAGAAGCGGTCGCCCTCCTCGCGCTGGAACGTCGTCCATGCCCGATCGAATCCGATCGGTCGGGCCGGCTCGGCACGTTCGGCCGCGCGCGGCGACTTTGCGGGCATCTTGGGCTGCATCTTCGCGGCGACCTGCGGCCGTGCCAGCAGCCAGGCGACGCCATCCTTGTACCAGTCGAACGAGAACCACAGCCCGGTGAGCGTCATCACCAGATAGATCGGAAGCACCCAGGTGCCGATCACCGTATGCAGCGACCGGTGCAGGGCGCGGCCGCCGAGGGCGAGATTCGGCTTCAGCCACATCTTCACGCTGCCGGCGCGGCGCGGCCAGCGCAGCACGAGGCCGGAAATCAGCATCACGATCAGGCCGAGCGCGGCAGTGCCCGTGATCGGACGTCCCCAGCCCTTGGCGTCACCGGGGATGAGAAGCCAGCGATGCAGCCTGCGCACGGTCGCGAAAAATTCCTCGCCACGCGGCGAGCCCAGTACGCGCGCGTCGTAGGGGTCGACATAGAGCGAGGCGGGCCGTCCGCCCTGCTCGTCGCGGCCGAAGCGGACATGAACCGCAGCGGCCGGATCGCTCGACAGCGTGACGGCCGAGACCTTGCCGAGATCCTGCCCCGCCTTCAGCCGGGCCACCAGTTCGTCCGGCATCAACACCGGCACCTGACGCGGCGCGACCTGCATGATGCCGGCGTTGAGATGATCGACGATCTCATCCTCAAAACCCATGATCGCGCCGGTCAGCGCGACCAGGGACAGCAGCAGCGTGAGGACCAGGCCCGCAATGGAATGGACCTGGAGCAGCGTGGCCTTGATGGTGTGTCCCACCCTACTCATCGAAGCCCGCCTTCCTGATGAGTGCGATCGCGGCTTGCTGATGTGCGGCGATCTGGTCGATCGGCAGCGCGTCCGCGACGAACGAGCCGATATCCGCGAGGACAGAAGCCCGCTGCGCCGCGGCGAGCATGGGATATTCCAGGTCGGCGTCGGCAAATATCCGTTGCGCGGCAGGCGTGACAAGGAATTCGAGGAACTGTCGCGCCAACGCCGGATGCGGCGCGTATTTCGCGATGGCCGCGTCAGTGAGGTTCACATGCGTGCCACGACCCTTGAATGTCGTTGCCACCGCCTTGACGTCCATCGCCCAGGCGCGCCAGTCGGCGCCTTCCCGCCCGTCGCGCAATTGCGCCAGCGCCACCGTATTGCCGATGCCGATCTCGCAAATGCCTTGCGCGATCTCGCGGATCACGTCGTTGTCCTTGCCGTCAGGCTTGTGCGCGAGATTGGCCCTCAGGCCCGTAAGCCAGGCCGCGGTCGCGGCTTCGCCATGATGGGCGAGATAGGCCGCGACCAGCGCGACATTGTTCTGATGCAGCGGCGAGCGCATGCATAATCTGCCGTGCCATTGCGGACTGGTGAGATCTTCATAGTCGATCGCCGCGAGCACGCTGTCCTTGCTCACGAGCACGACGCGCGGGCGAATCGCCAGCGCGACCCATTGTGCGTCGCCGCCGCGCAGATTTGGCGGCTCCGCCTGCTCGATCAGCGCGGATGAAAGAGCCTGGGTCAGACCGCGGGCGGCGAGCTGGGTGGTCTTGTCCAGTCCGATCGTCAACAGGACATCTGCGGGTGACGCCGCGCCTTCCGACGCAAGGCGCTTGACGAGACTGTCCTCGACGAAGACGACGCTCACCTTGACGCCGCTGGCTTCCGTGAACGCAGTAACCACAGGCGCGACCAGGGCAGACTCTCTGGTCGAATAAAGCGTGATGTCCTCAGCGTGACCGGCAACCGCCGTGCAGACAGCCGCCAGCGCGATCAGGACCGCGATGGCTTTGTGCCGCATTGCCATGCCTAGAACTTCACCGTTGCCGACAAGGACACCCGGCGCGCATCACCGATCGCGACATTCAGATTGTTGACCGCGGAGGGATAGTAGACCTTGTCGAACAGGTTTTTGACATTGAACTGATAGATCACCGGCGTGTTCTGGTACTTCGTCTCATAGGTCGCGAAAATATCGGCGACCACATAGGACGGCAGGAAGAAGGAATTGATCGCGTCGCCGGGGCGGTCGCCGACATAGCGCGCGCCGCCGCCCAGGCGGAGCTGCCCCGGCAATGCGGTGCCGAAGTCGTAGACCAGATAGAGCGAGGCGGTGTTCAAGGCAACGTTTTGCAGCTTCCTGCCATACAGCGTCGGATCTTCAGACGCCGTCACCCGCGCGTCGGTATAGCCATAGCTGCCGATCAAGGCCCAGCTGTCGGTGAGCCTGCCGGTGACATCCAACTCGACGCCGCGCGAGTGGGCACGGCCGACGGTGTGAAGCTCCACCACGTTTGCGCTGTTCGTCTTCGTCGTCTGCACGTTCTTCTTGTCGAGATCGTAGAGCGCAAGCGTACCGGAGATGCGCTTGTTCAGATCGAACTTGACGCCTGTCTCGTATGACACGCCTTCTTCCGGTGCGACGTTGGAGCCGATCACGACGCCGATCGGCGCAATGGTCGAATTCGGCTTCAACGACTCGGTATAGCTCGCATAGAGCGAGATCTCGTCGGTCAGCTTGAAGATGGCGCCGCCGAGGGGAAGCACCTTGTCCTGGGACACGTTGGTGTTGGTGACGAACGGCTTTCCGCGTCCGGCGATCTGGTCGTAGTCCATGTAGCGCACGCCGCCGACCAGCGCGAACCGCTCGGTCAGATGCAGCGTGTCCTGGAAGAACATCGACCACTGGCCAAGCTTGTCGGTCTGGGCGCTGTCGGGGTTCGACGCCGTCGTCCCCGGCCCGATCAGCCCGTAGACCGGATTGTAGACATTGAAGGCGGGAGTTGCCTGCCGGATCAGAACGTCGCGGTAGATCGTGCGATACTGGCCGTCGCCACCGAACACGACGTCATTGCGCATGTTGCCGAGCCAGAAGCCGCCGGAAATGTATGACGTTCCGTAGCTGACGTTGCTGAGCGAACTCCCCGTGCCGTCATTGCTGCGCGTCTCGGCGCCGGTCGTGAAGTTGATGTTGGTGATGCGGAGCTGGTTGGCGCTGAAGGTCTCGGTGTTGTAGCTGTAGCCGGCGTAGAGTTTCCAGTCCTGGTTGAAGCGGTGCTCGACCGAGGCCTGGATCAGGTCCGACGTGCCCCACGTGTTGTTGAAGGGCTCGTCGAGCCGGCGCGTGGCGGGCACCGCCAGCGGTGCCTTGGTCGCTGGATTGAACGCCGTGCCGCGATCGAACGGATAGATGAACTCGCGATGCTCGTAGTTGAGCTGCACCGTGGTGTCCTGGCCGTACCAGGCCAGCGACGGCGCCACCAGCATCTCGCGGTGACGGCCGAAATTGCGCCAGTAATCCTCGCTGACGCCGTAGCCGATGAAGCGATAGGCGAGGCCCTGGTCGCCGATCGGACCGGTGACGTCGAGCAGACCGTCGGCGCCGGTCTTTGAGGCACTGAAGGCCGAGCCGAGCAGCGTGACCGAACCGTGCTGATAGAGCTCCGGACGCTTGCTGATCGTGTTGACGATGCCGCCGGGGTCCATGATGCCGTAGAGCAGCGAGGCCGGCCCCTTCAGCACTTCAACGCTCTCGACCGCGGAATTGAAGCCGCGGCCCTGCACCAGCGGCATGCCGTTGCGCATGATCGAGCCGTCGCGATTGTCGCCGAAGCCGCGCCGGATCACCGCGTCCTGGCTGCCGGCAAGCGTGTTGGTCTGGGTGATGCCGGAGACGTTGATGAGCGCATCGTCGATGTTGCGCGGGAGCTGGTCCTTGAGCACCTGCGCGGGCACGACGTTGACGGCTTGCGACGTATTAAGCGGCGAGGCGCCGCTGCGCAGCGTGGTCGAACTCGGCATCGCGCGATAGCCGAGCTTTGCGGCTTGCTGCGCGGCGGCTTCCGCGGCCGCGCGCTCCGACAGCGTCGGCGCTGCGGATGTGGGATTGCGATTCGACTGGCGGCGCACTGCGGTTTGCGTGCGTCGCGGAGCTTGTTCCGATGCGCGCGACGTCTTCGGCCGCTGCGCCGGGGCTTCCACCGTCACCGGCGGCAGTGCCGATTGCGCCCACGCGCTCGTCGTGTTGGAGGAGGTTTCGGCAAGCAGCACCGCCGCTACCATGAGAAGACCTGCACGGCTCTTGCCGGCACGAGTTCGACGGCCGCTGACGCATTGGCCATCCACGAAGGCACGCACTTTCATTCCACTTCAAGTCAAGAACGTTGAAGTGTGCGCCTGTAACAGCCGTCGGGATCGAAGAGAACCGCAGCCGAACTTGAATCGCTCTAGTGTCGAACTGTTCTAAACGCAGAGGCGCGCCGGCATCAATCACCGATTGATCCCGCAACCATCACGACACGCTGCACGGGAATTCGCGACAGCGTGTCGCGACGCTATCGCGATCTCACGCGATGGCGGGAGCAACCAGTTCGTCGAGCTTACGCTTGAGCGCGGCACCGTCGGACAAGGCGCGGAGCGGCGGACGTACGCGCAGCCAGCTTGCATCGCCCGTCTGCGCGGCGAGGATCGCCTTCAGCGTCGCAAGGAAGGATGGTGATTTCACCACGATGTCGACGGCTGCCTGCATGCGCGCTTCGACATCCTTGCCGTCGACCATCGCCTTGACCAGCTCCGGCGCGACGTTGGCCATGCCGCAGATGGTGCCGGCACCGCCGGCGGCGATCGCGCGGGAGATGTCCACCTCGTTGCCGACGGTGATGGCGAGTTCGGGAGCGGCGGCGCGGAATGCCTGGAACTGCTTGAAGTCGCCGCTGGAATCTTTCAGACCCGCGACCACCTTGCCGTAACGCTTGCGCAGGCTCGCAGCGACGCTGGTCGGGATCGCGACGCCCGAGATCTGCGGGATGTGATAGAGGTAGGCGCGCAGGCGATCGTCGGCGACGCCGTCGATGATCGCGGCGAAGGCGTCCTCGATTCCTTCGGGCGTGACGCTACGATCGAAATAGGGCGGCAGCACCAAGACGTGACGCAGGCCGAGGCCGAGCGCGGCACGCGTCAGCGCGATGCTGTCGCTGATGGCTGGAAAGCCGCCGCCGATGCCGATGCGCTCCGGCGCAACGCCGGCCTTGAGCACCGCTTCGATGGTTGCAACGCGCTCGGTGACGTTGAACGAGGTCCCCTCGCCGGTGGTGCCGAACAGCACGACGCCGTCGACGCCCTTGCTGAAGAGCTGCTTGGCGTGAGCCGCGAGCTTGGCGGAATCCACACAGCCGTCGGCCGCCAGCGGCGTCGCCGACGCCACCCAGAACCCGCGAATTGCCTCCGTCATCACACCACCCCTTGCTGCGGTCTGGACTAGACCTCCGATCCCGAATGAGCCGAGATCGGCCTAGTCGAACCTTGTTTTTGCTTTACTTTTCGTCTTGTATCTTACATACAAGAAAGACGCAAATCCTTTCCGCAGTCACGGCGCGCATGAGACGCAGCCGAATTTGGAGGAGGTCTCGCATGAACATGGTGGCCCCCATCGGACATCCCGACCAGTTGCTCGGCGCCTTGCGCGACAGGCTGGGCGCGGCCGCTGTCCTTGTCGGCACCGACGTGCCCGCGCGCAATTGCAACGACTGGAGCGCGAGCCTGCCGCAGACGCCGCTGGCGGTGATCCGCCCGGTCGACGCACAGGGCGTGGCCGATGCAATTCTGACCTGCCGGCAGGCACGGCTGCCGTTCGTGCCGCAGGGCGGATTGACAGGGCTGTGCCGCGGCGCCTCGCCGGAAGCGGGCTGGGTCGCGATCTCGCTGGAGCGCATGAGCGGCATCGAGGAGATCGATCGCGCCTCGGCGACGATGACGGTGAAGGCAGGCACGCCGCTGGAGACGATCCAGAAGGCTGCCGATGAGGCCGGCTTCTTCTTCCCGCTCGACCTCGGCTCGCGCGGCTCCTGCGCGATCGGCGGCAATCTCTCGACCAATGCCGGCGGCAACCGGGTGATCCGCTACGGCATGACGCGCGAGCTGGTGCTCGGCCTCGAGGTCGTGCTGCCCGACGGCACCATCATCACCAGCCTCAACAAGCTGATGAAGAACAATGCCGGCTATGACCTCAAGCATCTCTTCATCGGCTCCGAAGGCACGCTCGGCATCATCACGCGCGTGGTGCTGCGGCTGTTCCCAAAGCCGCGCTCGACCATGGCGGCACTCTGCGCCTTGAAGGACTACGCCGCAGTCATCGCGCTGCTGGACGCCGCGCGCAGCGGGCTCGGCCCGCTGCTGTCGGCCTTCGAGGTGATGTGGCCGGATTACTGGGACGTCATCACGACCCGCGCCGGCGTCAAGCCGCCGGTCGCCGCGGGCCACGGCCTCTACGTGCTGGTGGAAGCGCAAGGCACCGACGAGAGCCTCGATGCGCCGCGCTTCCAGGCCTGGCTCGAAGAGCTGATGGAGCGCGGGCTGCTTGCCGACGCCGCCGTGGCGCAATCGCTGGCGCAGACGCAAAGCTTCTGGCGCGTGCGCGACATCTGCGCCGAATTCGGCCAGGTGTTGGGCCCGCACATCTCCTACGACATCGGCCTTGCCGTGGCGCGGATGGACGAGTTCGTCACGCGCTGCAAGGCGGCGCTGGCCTCCGGCATCAAAGGCTGCGAGAGCGTCTATTACGGCCATATCGGCGACGGCAATCTGCATCTCGTCTCCTGGGTCACCGGCCTCACCGTCGAGCAGCAGCCGAAGGAAGAGATGGACGCGATCATCTACGGTCTCGTGCGCGAGCTCGGCGGCAGCGTCTCCGCCGAGCACGGCATCGGCACGCTGAAGAAGAAGTGGCTCGGCCACGCCCGGAGCGAAGCCGAGATCGCGCTGATGCGGACGCTGAAGGCCGCGCTTGATCCCGATCATCTGCTCAATCCCGGCAAGGTGATCTGAGCGCGCCCATGCGATCGCTCAAGCTCGATACGCCGAAATCGCTGTCGCAGCGCGTGATGCAGCGGCTGCGCCAGGCCATCATCGACGGCGAGTTCGCGCTCGGCGCCGCCATCTCCGAGGAGATGGTGGCCAATTCCTTCGGCGTCAGCCGCACGCCGGTGCGCGAGGCGATGGGCCAGTTGCAGGCGCAGGGCCTCGTGGTGATCCGGCCGCAGGTCGGCAGTTTTGTCTTTACGCCGAGTGCGGAGGACATCAGCGCGCTCTGCACCTTCAGGATCGCGCTGGAGCCCAAGGCCGCAGAGCTTGCCTTTCAACATGATCGCGATGGCGCGGTGCAGACGATGCGTGAAGCGATCGCGGCGATGGAGCCGGCGATCGCGGCCAGGGACAACATCGCCTATGGCCGCGCCGATGCCGCGTTCCACGAGGCGCTGTTCGCCCATTGCGGCAACCGCTATCTCGCCGAATCCTACCAGCTCGTCGCGGGCCGCGTTGCCGCACTGCGCACCAACCTCACCTCACCGATCGACGTGCGCACCCGCACGTCATTCGACGAGCATCGCAGGCTGCTCGATCTGTTTGTGCGCGGTGAATTCGCCGCCTTCGAAGAGCTGATGACCACGCACATCACCAATTCGGGCCTGGTCTATGCCAGAGCCTTGAAGGTGGAGGCCTTGAAGGTCGAAGCACTGAACTGAGCGCTTCTAACGCCCCTCCTTCGATCCTGGCCTGTCCAGGAAATCCAGCGCGGTGTTGATCTGCTCGAGCTGATGCTCAATTTTGTCGCGGTCCTCAACCGACGGCGCCGTCTCGAGCTGTTCCACGAGCCTCTGCTTCCGCAGCAGCAAGTTCTCAATGACCGTACTCACGAGCCCCCCTCGCCCCGAAGCGAGCATCGGGGCAGAAAATCCGGTTGCGGCACTGGCGCCGGGATCGTCGAGGCGCGCGCGAGCGGGCTCGCGCCGGTGCCTAGCTCAGAATGTTCGGGGAGCCGGTTGGTTCCTGCAAATGAACCACAACGAAGGAACTGCGGCGCGGTGCCGGCGAGCGCTTCATGACGGCCGTCAGAAATTTCCCTGCCCGTGGAGCAGTCGCCCATCCCATGCGGGCCACGGCGAGAGCCCGGACGACGGATCGTCGATGAGCATATGCGGCGCCCGCAGCGTGCCGGGGGGCGAGGCGAGGCTCGCGAGCAGCACCGGCCGAAGAGGAGTGCGGGTGATCGAGACTGAGAATACCGCAAACAGCGCGCACAGCATGCAGAGCCTCATCCGCACCGTCCTGCGATCGGTGATCGGCAGAAACAGGAAAAACAGCATCGCCAGGATCAGCAGCGCGTCGATCAGAAACATGGATATCTCCCTTCAAGCAGGGAGCAGGATGACGTGGCGCGGCCGGCCGGTATGTGGACGGCGTCACAGTGCGGGCGCAACCGCATCCATGTTCTGTGAAGGGAGCCGGTCAATTCATAGGGATGGCCGATATGCCGATGGGATATCCCAACATGCCCGGCGATCACGCAGGCGACGGACCGATCAGCATGGCAAGCGGCGCGAGCGGCCCGAGTGCGATCAACTCGAATTCCATCATGCCGGCCACGCCCAGAGGAAGCTTTTCCAGAATTTCGTGCGCCTCCGCAGTGCTTTTGGCGTTGACGATGAAGACGACGCCGTACCCCTCCGTCTGGAAGAACCACTGCTCGATCTTGCCGGCGAGATGATTGCGAACGGTTGCGCGGACCTCGTGAGGCAGGACGGGGGCGATGGCCTCTGGTGTGCCCTTCGCGGTGACAGAGCCGATCGCCAGGATCTTGGTTGTCGGGCCAACCGCAGCGGCGAGCGCGGGCAATATCTCTGCGTGAACGCGGGGATTCTTGTTGTGGGTCATCTTCTGTCTCCCTCTCGTTGAATCGGTTGTCGGGCTGAACTACTTCGCAGGCTCGGTCAAAAGCACGCGAAGCGGAGCAATCGGGCCGAGCGGGATGATCTGGAACTCCATCAATCCGGCCTGGCCGAAAGGAAATCTGCCGAGCAGTTCCAGAGCCTCCTTCGGATCGGTGACATTCATCATGAACACCACGCCGCTCTGGTCCTGCTTGAGGTACCATTGGTCGATTTTCCCGGCGAGGTAGAGCCGGACGGTGTCGCGCACTTCCGTGGACAGGAGCGGCTTCCATCGGTCCGGCGAACCCTTGGCCGTGAATGTGCCGATCGCAAGCAGCCTGGTGGTCGGGACTTCCAGGTTCGATGATGATGGCGGCGACTGAGCGAACGAGGTGGCCGGGCCGATCGCTGTGAGCACCGTGACGAGAGCACCAAAGCAGCCGAGCCGCGCTAAACGGATCGCGCGCGCAGCAATATCGTCGAGCCCGCCGCTCATGACAGCATCGCCTTCGCCACTTGCGCTGGTTCATCGGCCTGCAGCCAGTGCCCCGCAGGAACGACGGTGAGTGACGCGTTCTTGAGCTGAGACTGGCGCCGCTCGGCCACGGCAATTGTGAAGTAGGGGTCGTAACGTCCCCAGATCAGCTTGACCGGAATATCCAGCCGCCTGAGCGCCGCCAGATGCTGGGCGTTTCGCGCATGCTCGTCGAAGAATTCCGCTGCCAATTGCACGAAAGCCGGACCGGCGCCTGGCTGCGCCAGGAAGTTGTCGCTGATCAGCGGACCGATGAACGAAGCGAAGTGGGGCTTCTGCGCCTCGGGCATCGGGTCCAGGAATTTCTTCTGCTGCCATTTCAGCAACCAGCCGAACTGTTCGGGACTCTGCGCAATCGCCATGGCGAGCGACTGCATGCTCGGGGTCGCGAACAACGTGATCATTTCGGGCCAGAGGACCGTGTCGTCCTCGCTGTAAGCCGAGTTGAGCATGATCACGGAAGCGACATTGTCGCGATGGGCGAGCGCGTAGTTGAGCGCCGCCATCCCCGAAGAATCGTGAGCCACCGGGACGATGGTCCCCAATCCCAGGCCATCAACGACCGCTTCGAGGTCCCCCAGTTGCTGCTTGAAGCTGTAAGCGATGCCGGCAGGCTTGTCCGAGGCGCCGAAGCCCAGGAAATCGAACGTCACGACGCGCCGACCGGCGGCAACCAGGAACGGGACCAGGTCGTCCCATATGCGCAGATTGTCAGGGAAGCCGTGCATGAGCACAAAGGCCGGACCAGAACCCGCATAGTCCCGCGCGTAGACTTTTCCTTCACCCCGGGGAATGCGATGCTCGACGAAGGCAGTGTGGTCGGAAGACATGAATCATCCTTTCTTCCTGACGGAAGCGCCGACATTCGCGTCGTTGGGCGGCGAAGCGCCAGAGCGGGATTTGTTGGCGGGACTCTAGCGGCTGCGGCGAGATCGACGTAGGTCGTTCTTGCCACCATTCGTGCCACAGGAGCGAACATGCACCGGGTCGGTTTCATCGTGCCGCAGGGCTTCCAGATGATGAGTCTCGCGGCTCTGACGGCGTTCGAGGTCGTCAATCTGCCTCCGGCCGATCAGCGCTACGACATCCGTCTGCTTTCGGAGCATGGCGGTCCGGTCCGATCGTCCGCGGGCATGACTCTACAGACCGAAGCGTTCGGAGATCCCGCGTTCGACACCGTGATCGTCGGGTCGATCACCGAGATGAACATGCCCCCATCCGCCGCGGGCGTGATCGCATTCGTGAAGGAAGCTGCCAGGGCGTCCAGGCGCGTAGCTTCGATTTGCAGCGGCGCGTTCGTTCTCGCCGAGGCGGGCCTCCTGGACGGCCGGCGCGCGACGATGCACTGGGCTCATGCGCCGAGCTTCAGGGTCCGATTTCCCGAGGTCACCACCGAGGAAGACCGGATATTCATCAATGACGGTCCGATCTGGACTTCGGCGGGAATGACGGCGGGGATCGACCTCGTTCTGGCGCTGATCGACAACGATCTCGGTCCCGACACCGCAAAGATGGTGGCAAGGCTTCTTGTCATGCATCAGCGCCGGCTCGGCGGACAAAAGCAGCATTCCGCGCTGCTCGACATGACGCCCAAATCCGATCGCATCGAACTGGTCTTGACCCACATCCGCCAAAACCTTCGAAACCCGCTCACGATCGAGGAACTCGCATCCGTCGCCAAACTCAGCCCGCGCCAGTTCAGCCGCGCCTTTCAGGCCGAGACCGGTCATTCGCCGGCAAAAGCGGTTGAACAGCTTCGGCTGGAGGCCGCCAGGTTCATGCTCGAGGAAGGGCGGCACACGGTCAACGTGGTGGCGCAGGAGACCGGTTTTGCCGATCGCGAGCGCATGCGCCGGGCGTTCGTCCGGTCTTTCGGTGTCCCCGCAGAGGCCATTCGCAGAAATGCCCGGGGGGAGGCGGCGACTTAGCATCGGCCGGGCGGGCCGCTTCCCAAATCGGGTTCCGCGCATCCCGCCCGGTTGAATTCGGAAGCCCGGAGTCCTATGCCTAGGCGCCATGGACACAGAGATCATCACCGCCGCAAAGCCCCTGATGGCCCAGGCACACCCGCGCAAGCCGGCGCCGTTCCTCCCGATGAGCCGCGCCGAGATGGATGCGCTCGGCTGGGATGCCTGCGACATCGTGCTGGTGACCGGGGACGCCTATGTCGACCATCCGAGCTTCGGCATGGCCATCATCGGCCGGCTGCTCGAGGCGCAAGGCTTTCGGGTTGGCATCATCTCCCAGCCCGACTGGCACTCGGCCGAGCCCTTCAAGGCGCTTGGCAAGCCAAAAGTGTTCTTCGGCGTCACCGGCGGCAACATGGACTCCATGGTGAACCGCTACACCGCGGACCGGCGCATCCGCAGCGACGATGCCTATACGGCGGGCGGCGAAGGCGGCAAGCGGCCGGACCGCTGCACGGTCGTCTACGCCCAGCGCTGCCGCGAGGCGTTCAAGGATGTGCCGATCGTGCTCGGCGGCATCGAGGCCTCGCTGCGCCGGATCGCGCATTACGACTACTGGTCCGACAAGGTGCGCCGCTCGGTGCTGGCCGACGCCAAGGCCGACCTGCTGCTCTACGGCAATGCCGAGCGTGCCGTCGTCGAAGTCGCCCAGCGGCTCGCCGCCGGCGAAGCGCCACGCGCGCTCGACGACATCAGGGGCGTCGCGCTGTTCCGCCGCGTGCCCGAAGACTATGCCGAACTGCACGCCGACGATCTCGGCTCCGCCGACGAGGGCGCAACGCGCCAGAAGGGCGCGACCGTGATCCGGCTGCCGGCGCTGGAGCAGGTCGAGCAGGACAAGGAAGCTTATGCGCGCGCGTCACGCGTGCTGCACCGTGAGAGCAATCCCGGCAATGCGCGGCCGCTGGTGCAGCGGCACGGCGATCGCGACCTCTGGCTCAACCCGCCGCCGATCCCGCTCACGAGCGAAGAGATGGACGCGGTCTACGACCTGCCCTATGCGCGCGCACCGCATCCGTCCTATGGCGAAGCAAAAATCCCCGCCTGGGACATGATCAAGTTCTCGGTCACGATCATGCGCGGCTGCTTTGGCGGCTGCACCTTCTGCTCGATCACCGAGCACGAGGGCCGCATCATCCAGAACCGCTCGGAAGGATCGATCCTGCGCGAGATCGAGAAGATCCGCGACAAGACGCCGGGTTTCACCGGCGTGATCTCCGACATCGGCGGCCCCACCGCCAACATGTACCGGATGGCGTGCAAAGACCCGAAGGTCGAGGCCGCGTGCCGCCGGCCGTCCTGCGTCTTCCCCGAGATCTGCCCGAACCTCAACACCTCGCATGACGACCTGATCCGGCTCTATCGCAAGGTGCGCGAGACCAAGGGCATCAAGAAGGTCATGGTCGCCTCCGGCGTGCGCTACGACCTCGCGGTCGAGAGCCCCGAATACATCAAGGAGCTCGTCACCCACCACGTCGGCGGCTATCTGAAGATCGCGCCCGAGCATACCGAGCGCGGCCCGCTCGACAAGATGATGAAGCCGGGCATCGGCGCCTATGACCGCTTCAAGCGGATGTTCGACGCCGCGGCCGAGCAGGCCGGCAAGAAATACTATCTGATCCCCTATTTCATCGCGGCGCATCCCGGCACGACCGACGAGGACATGATGAACCTCGCGCTATGGCTGAAGAAGAACCGCTACCGCGCCGACCAGGTGCAGACCTTCCTGCCCTCGCCGATGGCGACCGCGACCGCGATGTACCACACCGGCGTCAACCCGCTGCGCGGCGTGCGCCACGGCGGCAGCGACAAGGTCGAGGCGATCAAGGGCCTCCGGCAGCGCCGCCTGCACAAGGCGTTTTTGCGTTACCACGACCCCGACAATTGGCCGGTGCTGCGCGAGGCCTTGATCGAGATGGGCCGCCGCGACCTGATCGGGTCGCAGCCCCACCAGCTCGTGCCCGCGCACCAGCCGCCCGGCACCGGCAAGGCCGCCGGCACCAAGCGCCCCTTGCGCCCCGGCGGCAAGACGCAGCGCTTCACGACCAAGGGACTGCGGGTGATGAAGTAGCGGGCGGGAGTTCGATGCTTTCGTGCCTCCAAAACAAAAATGTTCGAAAACAACCCCATGCACAGTAGCCGGCCCTAGTGGGATCAATGGCTTAGACGCTTTGCGGAGACGTTGACCCGTCGGGCAACTCGTCGTTGCGCCGTCGGGCAAAACAGGAGCATGATGGCATGATCGGGCACGTGGGACAGAGCGAGCCCTGTCCCCACCCGTATCGATACCCTCGAGCTTCGCACCGCGTCCCGCGCGCAGGCTGTTACATGCCTGTTCGACGCGTTGGAGGAGATTTATACTTCCCGGAAGTCAGAACCCTACGGTCGTGCCGTGTGGTCGGCGCAAACGTCACCAATTGCGTGGCGGGTGCCGCCCGCCGCTGATGAAGTCAACCTGACTCCCGTCGCGTTTGCGGCGATCGCGCGCCCTGGGCATCTGCATGTCGTCGGTCAGGAATATGCGACTGCGCGTTCTTTTCGAGGAGCAGACCATGAAGCAACGCACCTCCGAAACATTTTTCACCACAGCGATCGGCTGGACACCGCTCGTGCTCATGGGCACCGCGATGCCGCCAAGAGACCCCGATGAAGACGACGAGGACGAGGACGAAGACGACGAAGAGGAAGATGAGGCTGATGAACCGCCGGTGGTGCGCGAACCGGACGAAGACTAGACTGGCGCGCGTTCGTCAGACTGCGCTATAATATCTCCCATGGGCTGGGATGCGAAAGACATCGCGCTTCTCACTAAACTCTGGTCCGCAGGACAGAGCGCGGCGCAGATTGCGCGCCGTCTCGGCTGCAGCCGTAATGCGGTCTGCGGCATGCTGACCCGCAGTGGCCTGAAGCGCGGCCGCAAGCCGCCGACAGCAAGACCGAACATTAGGCCGCCCCCGAAGCTGAGGCCGGCGCCGTCGGCAGCCTGCGCCCATCCAGTCGCAAAGAAGGTGTCGCGGAACACAGCGAAGAGGCCGCAGCCCGACGAATTCAGCAAGCAGCAGCTTTACGCCATTCTGGCTGAGGCGGTCAGAAACACTGGCTGAGAACTACCCCGAAACTCGTTGCGCTCCCGTCCGTGCCTGGCTCAACTCGAGGGGGTCGGCTGTCCTGTACCTTCCAAGGCTTCGTCCGCTTCGGGTCAGAATCGTCAGTCTTACGCTGCCTGCAAACTGCTCCCAATCAAGACCAGATCGGCAACGCTTGGGTGAGGTTCGAGGCTGGGCGTTGGGATTGCCGCTGTCAGCCGACGTCGAGACAAGCGCCGGAGGCGGTCGAAACGGGCCAGTAGGCGACTTGAGCGCAGCCCACCTGATCGCAAGATGTGCCTCTCGACATAGCGATTGGAACTAGGAAACCTTGGGACGTTCGCGCGTTTAGGGGCCGGAGCAAACCGTGGAGGAGAAGCATGCGAACAGCAATTCTCACGTTGATCGTAGTTGCCGGAAGCGCAATTACCTTCCAAGCAACGGCCCAACAGCAAAAGGCCGCACCCAGTGAGCAAACCAAGGAGGAGATGCACCGTGATGTAGACCAAGGGCGCAAGGCTGGCGAGCCCAACGAGCAGATGCAGCGTGATGCGGACAAAGGGATCAAGACCCGCAACTCCGGAGAGTCAGGATACGTGGCCGATCAAGACAAGCCGGGCACTTCTGCGCATCCTCCGGGCCGACCGGGAAGTGAGCAGACCACGGGTTCGAGTGGCCAGACCAGCACTCCGAAATAGAACCCCTGGCGATGCGCTCTGGGTCGGTGGTGAGTTGCGTGGCGTCCAGAGTGGCCAGCCTCACACTTCGCGTTCGGGCCCTGGGCCCAGCCTGTGAACCTGGCCGCCGACCAAATGTCCCGTCCGGGTCACACGCGGCGGGCGAATCGAGCGCGGCCCGCGCTCGCTCTGCCGACAACAGCCGACATCACAACGGGATCAGGGTGGTTCGGTTAAGGGCCACAAGCAGATTAGTGCGTCCGGACACCTAATACGTTTATTCAATCACCTGATCCGCGCGGGCGAGCAATGTTGGTGGTATCACGATGCTCAAGGCATTAGCCGTTTTGACATTGATCACTAACTCGAACTTTGCCGGCTGTTGAATCGGAAGCTCGGCAGGTTTGACGCCTTTGATGATCTTATCGACGTATGCTGCGCCTCTCTTGAAGAGATCGACGAGGTCGGGGCCGTAGCTCATCAGCGCCCCCATTTCGGCAGCATCGCGATAACCAAAAATCGCCGCCAGTTTTGCCTCTCGCGCAGCATCAACGATATTACGCCGGTACGTCCATAGGAGCCCTTCTGGAAAAACAATGAGCCCCTCAACGTTTCCACGAAGCGAACGGAACACACTGTCGATCTCCTGCGCTCCGCGCACATCGTAAGCGTTGAGAGTAAGCTTTTGCGATTGTGCTGCCTGCTTTACCGCTTCAAGGTAGAAGCGGCTGCCAGGGTTGTCGGAATTCCAAAGCGCGCCAATTCGAATGAGTTTAGGGGCCGCTTCGTGCAGAAGCTCAAGCATTTTTGCGTTTGTTTCCGCCGTGACCTCCAAAGAAAAGCCAGTCAAGTTGCCACCGGGATGAGAGATGCTGGCAGCAAGGCCACCTCCAACGGGATTAACGACGGCAAGCGCGACGATTGGTATGTGTGCTGTAGCTTTCTTGATAGCAACAGCTGGCGGATGGCCCGCCGTGACAATCACGTCCGGCTCACTCTGGGCCAACTCGCGCGCTACGTCGTCATATTGGCTCTCTTGCCCGGCCATCCAGCGGTACTGGATAGAAATGTCACGCCCCTCGCTATAACCTAGCTCCTTCAATCCTTGTCTGAAGGACTCAGCAAGAGGGTTCGGACCAGCCGCAACTGAAAAGAAAACAACACGCCATACTTTTCCTGATCTCTGCGCCAGGACCGATCGCGGCGCAAGGACAGTGATAATCCCGCCTGCAACGAGGCCTCGTCTATCGATCATGCGCCGCTCCTCCTGAAGGTGCGTTACGCCTTTGCAACGGCAGGATACACGCGTGTGCCGCCCGTGACCCGCGAAACAAGGTCGCAGCAAGGATAAGATCAACCGTGATGTCCGCTTCGGGTCAGAATGCGAAATGGCAGCGCTGTCTGCTTATGTCTGCTCCCCCCAAAGAGCGGCCCTTGCGAGTACGCGCCTTTCCAAGTCGCCCAACTTTCCTCCAGCCGACGTATCGCAAACACTTGCGATCGTGCTTACCTTGTCCTCATGAAGAAAATCGGATTCCTGTCCTTCGGACACTGGACGCCCTCGCCGCAGTCGCAGACGCGCTCGGCGGCGGATACGCTGCTGCAATCCATCGAGCTTGCGGTTGCGGCAGAACAGCTCGGCGCCGACGGCGCCTATTTCCGCGTGCATCATTTCGCGCGCCAGCTCGCTTCGCCCTTCCCGCTGCTCGCGGCCGTCGGCGCCAGGACGAGCAAGATCGAGATCGGCACGGCCGTGATCGACATGCGCTACGAGAACCCGCTCTACATGGTGGAGGACGCGGGCTCCGCCGATCTCATCGCCGGCGGGCGGCTTCAGCTCGGCATCAGCCGCGGCTCGCCCGAGCAGGTGATCGACGGCTGGCGCTATTTCGGTTATCGACCGGCCGAGGGCCAGAGCGACGCAGACATGGGCCGCCGCCATGCGGAGGTCTTCCTCGACCTGTTGCGCGGCGAAGGTTTTGCAGAGCCCAATCCGCGGCCGATGTTTCCCAATCCGCCGGGGCTGTTGCGCATCGAGCCGCACGCGGCAGGCCTGCGCGAACGGATCTGGTGGGGCGCCGGCTCGAACGCCACCGCGGTGTGGGCGGCGCAGCTCGGCATGAATTTGCAAAGCTCGACGCTGAAGAGCGACGAGACCGGCGAGGCCTTCCATGTGCAGCAGGCCGCGCAAATCCGCAGCTATCGCGCCGCGTGGAAAGAAGCCGGCCATACCCGCAAGCCCCGCGTGTCCGTCAGCCGCAGCATCTTCGCGCTGATGGACGATCGCGACCGCGCCTATTTCGGCGGGGAACGCGGAGGCGAAGACCAGATCGGCTTCATCGACCCGCAGACCCGGGCGATCTTCGGCCGGTCTTATGCGGCAGAGCCGGATGCGCTGATCGAGCAGCTGCGGCAGGACGAGGCGATCGCGGAGGCGGATACGCTGCTGTTGACCATTCCGAACCAGCTTGGCGTCGACTACTGCGCGCATGCGATCGAGGCGATCCTCACGCACGTGGCGCCGGCGCTGGGGTGGCGGTGAGGCGAACGGCGACATGCTCCCAGGCAGGCCAATCGCGTATCGCATTGTGGGCGGCCCGCTTCGCGGTCTCCTCAGGATGAGGCTAAGCGGCGCCGGTGCCCCTTGGAACGACAGCCGCGCACTCTGTCCTCATCCTGAGGAGCCCGTCTAAAGCGCGATGAGATTGGGTTGAATCGTCATCGCGCTTTAGCTCTTTGTTTGAGCATGATCTTTTCGGAAAACCGCTTCACACTTTTCCGGATCATGCTCTGAAGCGGGCGTCTCGAAGGATGGCCACGGGGATACGCTTTCATATGCGGTAGGCCTCCCCTCCCGAGTTCACCCCGTCTTCGTGCCAGTGACGACGGCCAGCGCCTCGACGAGGCGGTCGAGATCGGCCTCCTCGGTGTAGAGCGCCGGCGTCACGCGGATGCACTGGCCCTTGGCGACGCCGGCGCGGCGCACCGTCAGGATCTTGTAGCCGTCCCGGAGTTTCGTCACCGTGGCGTCGTTGTCGGTCTTGCTCGTCTTGCCGGCAAGGCGGAAGGACGTGATCGCGCCATATGAGCCGACTTCATCCGGCGTCAGGATCTCGATATCCTTGAACCCGCGCACGCGGCTCACCCAGTAGTCGCGCAAGTAGCGCAGCCGGGCCTGTTTCGCCGCCGCGCCGATCTGCTGATGCAGCGCCACGGCCGCGGGCACCGTCAGCACTGTCGCGAAATTGACCGTGCCGGTGTGCACTCGCGAGCGGATGTCGGTCTCCGCAAAGTCCTCGTCGCCCATGTCGCGGTCGATGTCGGCGAGGCGGTCCTTCCTGATGTAGAGGAAGCCCACGCCGAGCGGCGCGCCGATCCATTTGTGCAGGTTGAAGCCGACGAAATCGACCTCGAGCTCACCCACCTTGAAGTCCATCTGTCCCCAGGAATGCGCGGCGTCGACGATGGTGTCGATGCCCTTGGCCTTCGCCATGCGGGCGATCTCGGCGACCGGCATGACGAAGCCGGTGCGATGGCTGACATGGGTCAGGAGGAGAAGTCTGGTCTTCGGATTGGCCTCGAGGGCGCGGGCATAGGCGTCGAGCACGCTCTGGCGGGTGGCGGGCTCCGGCACATCGAATTTGACGACGTCGACGCCGCGGCGCGCTTTGAGCGCGTTCATGGCATATTGCATCGAGTCATAGTCGAGGTCGGCGTAGAGCACGCTGTCGCCGGGCTTCAGCTTGTTGTAGCCGCCGATGAGGAGTTGCAGCGCTTCGGTCGCGCCACGGGTCAGCGCGATCTCCTCCGCGGCAGCGCCGACCGCCTCCGCCACCTTGGCGCGCACCGCCTCGAAATCCGCACCCGCGCGCAGCCGCGCGTAGTAGGTGTTCTGATAGTTGATCATGTCGGACTGCCGGATGAACTCGCGCCTCACCGGCTCGGCCATGATGCCCCAATAGCCGTTCTCGAAATTGACGACATCAGGCGTCACGGCATAGAGCCCCTTCACCGCCGCCCAATAGGCCTTGTCGGTGGCGACGGCCGATCCGGCCGGCTGCGGCGGCAGGCCTTCGGCCGCCATGACCGTTGCAGCCCTGGCCGGTGCCGCCAGGGACGTGACGGCCGCGGCCGCAAGGCCCTTCAGGATCGACCGGCGGTCGGACGACATTGTCTCAGTCAGATGCATATCAGCCTCCACGATGCGCGGCGAAGGGAGCAGCGATCAATAGATCGCCAATGACAAGGCGGTGACAGTTCGATGATGCCCCGACAGCGAGCCTGTCGCCGGCTGCCGCCACACGACCTGTAGTCGAGATTGACTTCAGCCACCACCCTCGCCAATGATGCCCCGGGGACCATTGGAATGATTGAGGGGCGAATGCGTTTGGGTGTGGGGATTTTTGCCGTGGCCGCGCTGCTTGCGGGGTGCGCATCGGGGCCAATGGGCGGCCAGGCTCTGACTGAGAACGTCAAATCGAATACTGCACGCCTTGTGGTGTATCGCTCGTCCGCCCTGGGATTTGCGGTCCAGCCCAACTATGCCGTGGACGGACGCGTGATTGGCGGCAGCCAGGCCGCGGGCTTCCTGGCGTGCGATCTGGCTCCCGGCCGACACGAGGTCGCCGTCAACAATCTGCCACTGAGCAGCAATCTGTTCGGGCAGGGCAGCGAGAAGGTGAGCCTCGATCTGCGCGCGGGCAGCACCACCTACCTGTCCGCCCAGCCGCAGATGGGAATCGTGACGCCCGGCGCGATCACGCTGATCCAGGTCACGGAAAGCCAGGGCCGCGCGGACGTCGCCAGCCTGCACCAGAGCAACGGCTCATGTGGCAAGGCGTGATTCAACTCGCACGCGCTCAAAACAAGGCAGCCTTCAGAGCCTGTCCGTAGATCATCGCGGCGACGAGGGAGAGCAGCAGGCCCGCTCCCGAGAAGATCACGATGACCTTCAGAATTTCGACGTCGACGTTGGTTCTCGTCGCGCGGGATATCGCCCTTGCCAGTGCAGCCATCATCGCCAGCTCCGAGCCGGGCCGCTCGCGGGCCCAAGTCGGTCTAGCGCTTTTGGACGCGTTTGCGTGTGAAGCAGATTACAGGTGAGCCTGCGCGATAACCGGCCGAAGCTCAGCTGATGTTCAGGAGGATTCGCCCCGATTTGCCGCTGCGCATCAAGTCCAGCGCGTCGTTGACGTCATCGAGCGCGAACTCGTCGGTCACGATGCCGCGGTAACTGACCTTGCCGGCCTCGTCGAGACGAACGAGACGCGGGATATCGCGCGCCGGCTGGCATTGCCCACCTTCCGAGCCCTTCAGCACTTTCTCGAAATGCAGAGGCAGCGTGTAGATTTCGACCTTCTCGCGGGGCACGCCGACGAGGATGCAGCGGCCTTTCTTCGCGGTGACCTCGTAGGCGAGCTCGATCAACTTGCTGACGCCGGTGGTCTCGACGACCTTGTCGGGTCCGTCGGCCCCCGTGATGGAGCGAACTGCGGCGGCGACATCCTCCACCGCGTCGGAGTTGATGGTGTGGGTGGCGCCGAACTGTCGCGCCATCTCGAGCTTGTTGTCGAGGCGGTCGATCGCAATGACCGGATAGGCGCCGACCATCGCGGCGAACTGCACGATGTTCAAGCCGACACCGCCGACGCCGAACACGACCACGGCTTCCCCGATGGCGATTTGCGCATCGTTGTTGACGACGCCGAGCGCGGTCGTCACCGCGCAGCCGAGCAGCGGCGCGCTCCTGCGATCGATCGAGGCAGGAACGGGCGTGACGCGATTCTCCGACACCACGGCATATTCGTTGAAGGTGGTGACCCAGCCCGCATTGAGGCGCTTGCCGCGCCAGGAATAAACCGGCGTGTTGGACTGGATGCCCTTGCCCGGCCGCCAGTGCATGACGACGGTGTCGCCCTGCTTGCAGGAGACGACGCCGGGGCCGGTTTCGACGATGGTCGCCAGCGCTTCGTGCCCCAGCAGATGCGGCAGGAACTTGTCGACGCCCTTGACGGCGTCGATCTCGTTGATCTGTGCGCCGCAGATGCTCGAGGTGTGCACGTGCGCGAGCACCTGGCCGTGTTCGAGCGCATCCGGTAGGGTGAACTCGTCGACGATCAGCGGCTTGCCCGATTCGATGAGAATCGCTGCCTTTGCAGTCTTGATATCCATGAGGCGCGCCCGATCACTCGAAATAGATGAATTCGTAATCGCCGGTGTAGCCGAGCTTTCCGTACAGCCATATCCATTCGGACGTGTGCAGGATGGACTCCGCCGTCAGCGCCCAGCATTCGAGGTTGTGCAGCTCGGCAACGTTCCGGTAGCCCTCGACCATGACGTATTTGTTCTTGCCGACCCGCTCGATCTCCTTGAGCGCGGCATCGAGCTCGTAGAGCCTGAGATTGTGCAGGGTGCCGAGCGAGATGACGAGGTCGAAACTGTCGTCGCCATAGGGGTAGACGTCCTGGGCGCGATAGTTGAACAGATACGGCCTCACCTGCTCGTGCGAATTGGCGAGACCGTGCTTGGAGATGTCGAAGCCGGTGACCTTCAGGCCCGGCAGGATTTTCTGCGTTTCGTACAGCAAGAAGCCCTTGCCGCAGCCGACGTCGAGCACGCTGGACCCGTCCTTCAGGCCGTAGGCCTCGATCAGCGCCTTGGCGACCGGCGCCCAGCGCCCCTCGATGAAGCGGTAGCCGCCATAGCCGAAGCGGCGGTCGCCATCCCAGTAATCGGCCTCGTATTCCCGCGCCTTCAGCGAGCAGCCGATTTTGTCGTCGTTCATGCGGCCCATGTAGTCGCGCTTGGTCGCAGTATGCAGTGGCGTCACGATATTCAGCAGTCGTCCCATTGAGCCCTCGAATTCCATCACTGCAACTCGCCCTAGCACTTTCGCCAGGGGCCATCGTTGTTTCAGATCAATGATTGGAAATGGGCGGGCGCCGATGCCTGCTACTGCACCTCGATGTTCGCGTCCTTGACCAGCTTGCGCCAGCGTTCCTCCTCCTGCCGGACATAACGATCGAGCTCTTCCGGAGCGCCGCCAACCATGATGAGGCCTTCGTTGGCCTCCAGTTGCTTGAAGGCACCGGACCGAACGGCCTTGGCGACCGCCTGATTCAAGCGCGCAATCACCGGGGCAGGCGTTTGGGCCGGAGCGTACAATCCGTACCAGGACTCGGCCGCGTAACCCGGCACCCCCGCCTCGGCGACAGCAGGCAATTGCGGGAACGCTGCCGAACGTTCGGCGGATGTTACGGCCAGCGCCCGGAGCTGACCCGCGGCCACCAGCGAGGCCGCGCTGGCCACGGTGGTGAACATCACGTCGATCTGACCGCCCAGGAGATCGCTGATCGCAGGCGCCGCGCCCTTGTAGGGCACCGCCGTCATCTTGACCTTGGCCATGGAATTGAACAGCTCGCCGGCGAGATGCGCCGAGGTCCCGGTGCCGAACGTCCCGAAATTGAGCTTACCCGGATTGGCTCTGGCCTCGGCGATCAGATCCGAGATCGAGTTGATCTTCGATGCCGGGTTGACGACGACGATGTTGAAGGACCGCGCGATCAGCGAGACCGCCGCGAAATCCTTGTGCGGATCGAACGGCAGCTTGTTGTACAGGCTCGGGTTGACCGCATGCGCGAAGGTCGCCATCAGCAGCGAATAGCCGTCAGGCTCGCTCGTCGCCACCGTCTGGGTTCCGATGATGGTGCCGGCGCCCGGCTTGTTCTCGATGATGACGGATTTGCCGAGGTCCGTTTGGATCTCCTGCGCTGTGGTTCGCGCGATGATGTCGGTCCCGCCGCCGGCCGCGAAGGGCACCACGATCTTGATGATCTTCTCGGGATATTCGGCGCGCGCCGGCGCCAGTCCGAGCCCCGCGACGACCGCACAGGCGAGGATGGCGAGGTCCAACCAACGCCGCACGGCGAAACCCTTCCCGCGAGCGCCGTCGTGATTGATGATGTCGCCAATGGCCATCTGGACCTCCATCCGATTTTGTTCAGACATTGAGAACGACCAATCCGTCGGCCGCCTTCACGCCCTGGCCCGCCGGCAGCACGAACACCGGATTGATTTCGGCCTCGACGAGGCGATCGCCGAGTTGCGCGACCATGCGCGAGAAAGCGACAATCGTTCCTGCAAGCGCCTCGACATCGCATTTCGGCCGCCCCCGAAAACCGTCCAGCAGCGGCCACGTGACGAGATCGCGCGCCATCGCTCTCGCTTCGGCCAGGCCGAGACCGCCGTCCGGAGGAAGCAGACGCATGGTCGTGTCCTTGAACAGCTCGGCGGTGACGCCGCCCATTCCGAGGAGGATGGCCACGCCCAGGGGATCCCGGTGCATCCCGAGAATGATTTCAACGCCGCCTGAAATCATTTCCTGAACCAGGAATTGGCCGGGTCGCTTCCCGGTCCTGAGCGCGACCTCGTCAGCCATCACCGTCAGGCGGCCGCCAATCGTGTCGGCTGTCAGATTGACCGCGACGCCGCCGATGTCGCTCTTGTGCGCGATCTCGCGCGAGAGAATCTTGAGCACGACGGGGCCGCCGAAGTCGCGCGCCGCCTGTTCCGCTTCACTCGCGGTTGCGACCATTTTCTCCGCCACGACCGGCACACCAAAGCGGGCGAACAACGCCTTGGCCTGTGCCTCATCCAGCGATCCCGCCGGGAGGCCGCTGACGTCGACCGTCGTCAGGGAGGAGCCGGATGTCTGGACGTGCTCCGGCATTGCGGCCTGCAAGAGTCCATCGAGCGCATTGGCGCAGCTCTCGGCGGAGGTGTAGGCCGGGACGCCGCGCCGGGTGAGGACGGAGACGACGTCGGGCGCGTAGGGACTCACATAGGCCATGACGGGCTTGTCGCTGAGCGGCAGGCAGTCGTGGATCGCATCGGCCATCAGGGCCGGCGATCCCACGGCCGAGGAGCCGGCAATGACGACCAGCGCATCGTAGGAAGCACTTGCGAGCAGGATGCGGATTGCGGCGCGAAGCAGATCCGGCTGCAGGCCGGCCAGGGTCACGTCGATCGGATTGCGATCGAGACTGGCGTGCGATCCCGACTGCAAGGCGCGCAGTTGCGCGGCCGTCTCCGCATCGGGGGCGGGTGTCACGAAGCCCGCGGCGCCCAGACTGTCGGAAACGATCGTGCCAGCGCCGCCGGTCGAGGTGAGGATCGCCACGCGTCTGCCGGAAAGCTTCCGTCCCACGCAGAGGGCTGCGGGAATGTCGAGCAGGTCCTCGAACGTTCTCGCGCGGATCACGCCGAGCTGCCTGAACAGGGCGTCATACATGCGGTCGGAACCCGCAAGCGCCCCCGTGTGCGAGACGGCCGCCTTTGCACCCGCCTCCGATCGCCCGATCTTGAAGGCGACGACAGGTTTGCCGGCGCGACGCGCCCTAAGCACCGCCTCCCGGAAGCGAGCCGGATTGCGGATCGCCTCGATATAGAGCGCAATGACCCTGGTCGCGCTGTCGTCGGCGAGAAAGTCGATGAAGTCGGCGAGTTCGAGATCGGCTTCGTTGCTGGTCGACACCAGCTTGGACAGCCCCACCCCGCGCGCCGCAGCGCGCGACAGCACGGCGCCGAGAATGCCCCCGCTTTGCGAGACCAGTCCGATCGCGCCCGTCGGGAAGTGATCCATCGCCAGCGCGCCCGAGGCCGACAGCACGATATTGTCGGTGAGATTCACCAGGCCAATCGTGTTCGGCCCGAGAAGGCGCATGGAGCCGGCGGCCTGCATGAGCTGCTTCTGCCGCTCAGCGCCTTCCGCCCCGGTCTCAGTAAAGCCGCTGGCGAGAACGATCGCCGCGGCGGCGCCTCGCTCGGACAATTCGCGCACCGCGATGTGGGCGCGTTCCGCGCCGAGCAGGACGATGCCGACATCAGGCACATCAGGCAGCGAGGCGACGTCGGCGTAGCAGGTGAGACCGCCGATGTCCGCGACCTTCGGATTGACGGGGTAGATCGCTCCCGCAAAACCATGCTTCTGGAGATAGGAGACCGGTCGCCCCGACGTCTTGCTGGGGTCCGCTGAGGCGCCAATCACGGCGATGCTGCGCGGCCGGATCAGGCGTTCGATCGCATTCATCGCTCAATCCTTCAATGAGGATTGCGCGAGGAAAGCCGTCACGGCGTCGCGATGCTCCGCGCTGGTGTAGCAAATGGCCTGCGCCTGGCTGCCGAGATTGAAAATGTCGTGCGCGGAATGCTCGAACGTCTCATTCAGGATCTTCTTGCCCAGCGCCAGCGCGGTGGGAGACCCCTGAGCCAGTTCGGCCGCCCAGGCCTGCGCGGCCGGCACCAGCTCGGTCGAAGCCACCTTGCGATCGACGATGCCGAGCGCGAGCGCTTCGTCGGCCTCGACGATGCGCCCGGTGAAGATCAGCTCCTTTGCCTTGGGAAGCCCGACCCGGCGCGGCAGGAAATACAGCCCGCCGCCGTCGGGTATCAAACCGCGCTTGATGTAGGACCAGGTGAATTTCGATCGTTCCGTGCCCATGACGAAGTCGCAGGCCAGCGCGGTGTCGGCACCGAGGCCCGCCGCGGCGCCGTTGACGGCGGCGATGGTCGGTTTCGGCAGGCCCAGCAGCAGCGACTGCACGTGATGCACGCCCTGCTGACGGCTCCATCCGTTGAACGCGACTTCGCCCTGCGGCGCCTCGAGCCGGCGTTTCATTCCGCTGATGTCGCCGCCGGCGCAGAAGGCGTTGCCGCGCCCGGTCAGCACCAGGGCCTTGATCGCCTTGTCGCGGGCGACGGTTTCGAGGGCGCCTGCGAACTCGGAGCGCATCTCGTCGCTCATGGCGTTGCGCCGTTCCGGCCGGTTGAAGGCGATCGTCGCGACACCGGCCTCGACGGAAAATTCGATGAGCTGATAGGACATGGCAAGCTCCGTGGTTGGAGTCGGATCGATCACCGCCACGCATCGCGAATATCGCAAGGATCCGCGCGCGCTCCCGAATGCCGGTTTCAGGCCGCGCCGTTTCCTCGTTCATCCCTGCGCAGCCGGGCATTCTTCTCTATGCCTGTAGCGGCTTGCACCTGCTCGAACATCCCCTTAATTCCACTGAGTGGAAATGACGGGAGGCTGGATGTGACGCAGGTGCGCAGATATGCCGGCGGGGTCGATGGCAACCGGTCGCTCGAGAGAGGCATCGAAATCCTCAGGGCCTTCCGCCCCGGCGTCGACACGCTGGGCAATGGCGAGATTGCGGAGCGAACCGGATTGCCGCGATCGACGGTCAGCCGGCTGACGCGAGCGCTGGTCAATTCCGGGATGCTCGACGAGGTCCGCGCTGAGCGGGCCTACCGCCTTGCCGCGTCCGTCATCAGCATCGGCCACGCCATGCGGACGGGATCACCCGTGCTCAACGCGATCGGAGCGATGATGCGGGCGGAATCGGCCAAGCGCCGGCTGAACGTCGGGCTCGCGACTGCGGACCGAACCATGATGGTTTATCTGGAGTCGATCCGCTACAGCCCGCGCGCGGCGCTGCGCAACGTGGTCGCCGGCCAGCAGGTTCCGATGGAGCTGACGTCGCTCGGTCGCGCCTACCTCGCCGGCATTGCCGAGACCGAGCGCGAGCGATTGCTGAAACTGTTCAAGCGGCGCAGCACTGCTGCCACCAAGGCGCTGCTTGCGGACGTCAGGAGATCGATCAGCTCCGTCGAACGCGACGGCTATTGTGCCGTGTCGTGGCAGCCCGCCGTTCTCGCCGTCGCAACGCCCATCGTGCTGGACGGGCTTCCGGTCTACGCACTCAACATGAGCCTGCAAAATGTCGACCGGTCCGATGCGCTGGCGAGCGAGATCGGCTCGTACCTCAACGCCTTCGCGGCCAAGTGCAAGGAGGCGCTGGCGGGCCGTTGAACCGGACTGGCGCGAGGACCGACGAAGATGCGTGCCGTCGCATCTGCATGGCGCCTCTGGCTGTCGAGCGAACAATGAGAAAGCGAATTTCCGCGGTGATTCTCGTTGCGGCCCTGCCGATGCTGGTTGCGTGCGGGCAGCCGGTGCCGGAGGACAAGGCCGCTTATGTTGGCGAGTGGCACGCCGAGGCGATGGACGTCGAGCTGACCAAGGACGGGGTCGTCCACTACAAGCGCGTCACGGACGGCACCGCGATCGGCGAGGTCACGACAACGATCAATGCCCCGCTGCGGCGGTTCGAGGGCGACAATTTCGTCGTCGGCATTCCGTTCCTGTCGACGACATTCGAGGTGTCGACACCGCCGCATCAGGAAGCGGGGACATGGAAGATGGTCGTCGACGGCGTTGAGATGATCCGCGCTCGATAACAAAATGGTCAATAGCGACAAATAGCGCGCCCGGAACGATTCGACGTCCGCCCCTCGGATTCGTAGTCTGACGCTCCATCCAGCCGAGCTGCGGACGCTTGCCCCGGCGCTATCACGCAGCGCCGCTACAATTTCCCATAGACGCGCCCGGCGACCGCCTTCAGGCGCTCGACCGAGCCGGACTCCGGATGCGGCTTGACCGGCGCGAACAGGATCGAGGCCTGCCGGCCGTTCTTCCAGACAAAGATGTTGACGGCATTGCCGTTGCCCTTGGTGCAGGAATGCTCGCCGAACGCCTCACTGCCGAGCTCGGGGATCGCCACGTGCTGGCACGGGCCGGTGCGTTTCATCATGCTGACGACGGTGGCGCGCGAGATGTCGATCACCGCGACGGTCATGGTGTTGGCCTCGCGATCGAACATCATGCAGCTGCCGGCGCCGGTCCGCTGCACCGTCAGCGTGCTCTTGTCGAGAAAGCCGTCGGCATCCGCGGCCGTGAGCCACTCGCAATCGCCGAACCGCTCGCTGCTCTTGCCCACGTTGCCGATGGCAACGCGCGCGACCTCGGTGAGCGGTCCGAGCAGCGCGCCGTCGGCACGCCGGCCGATCGGATAGACGCTGACCTGCACAATGTAATCGCCGGACACGGCGACGACCGAGGCCTCCTGGCGTTCTGCGCCGGCGGCGCTCGTTCCGCCCTGGCCTTCTTCGCCGATCCCCGCGACTGCGTTAAGCGGCATGCGCTCGGCAAGCGTCTTGACGAAGGTCGCGTACAATTCCCTGGCGCGGTCCTTGTCGGGATTGCGGAACACGGTCAGCATCATCGTGTCGCCGCGCCCCGCCTGGTAGATGCAGCCGCGGCCGTCCTGATTTGAAATCAGGGACCATTTGAGCGCCGGCATCGCGCCGGCGAGCTCCTTGGCGCTGATGAACGGGCAGGTTTCGGCAGCGTGCACGGGAAGCACCGGGACGGCTGCGATGGCAAGGAACAGGACGAGGCAGGGGAACAGACGATCGATCATGCGCATGGGACATGCATACTATCGAAATGGCGCGCCATTCAGAATAAAATCACGAACTCATACACGATTGAAATTCCTCGTCATTTTGCAGGGCACCCAACGGCGCGATGGTCGTCGGCACCGATTTTCCACCCCCAAAGCGCGCCTCACAACTCCACGCGCCATGACGGCTGCGGAATGCTAATATCGTCGAAGCCGCCAGACCGTAGATTCCGCCGAGGCGATTGAAACGCGGTCAAGAAGATGCGCTCGAAGAGGCGCACTCCAAGAACAATGCCCGACCGTAATTGCGGCTCGTCGGCTGGGACATGGAGGACGCTATGGCATGGCGTGACGACAAGGCCCGGGCAACTCTGATCCACGAGGCAGCAGGAAGCGTGCAGCCGGGCAAGGCCCCCCGAAGCTTTGCCGAGCTTTTGTTCGCCTTCACCAATGTCGAGGATCTCGCCAGTCACGATGCCTCCTCGCTCGCCTTCCTGGCGGAGCAAGCCTGGGAGCACGTGCAGCGGCGCACGGCGGGGCGTGCCGATATCCGCGTCGTCAATCCGATGATGCCGGACGGGCGCGAGATCTCCGTGCTCGAGATCCTCAACGACAACATGCCCTTCCTGTTCGATTCCACCATGGCGGAGCTCACCGAGCAGGGCATCGAAGTCGCCCTCGTCGCTCACCCCATCGTCGCGGTGGAGCGCGATGACCAGGGCAAGCTCCTGCGCTTCTATGGCGAGGCACTGCCGGAAGGGGCAAAGGGCGCGCGAGAGAGTCTGATTCACCTCCACATCACCCGCCTGGACGCCGACGCGGACCGCGAGAGGCTGATCGACGGCCTCACCAGGACGTTGAGCGACGTGCGCGCCTGCGTCGCGGACTGGCGCGCCATGCGCGACCGCGTCGAGGACGCGGTCAAGACGTTCGCGTCCAATCCGCCGCCGCTTCCGATCGACGAGGTCGCCGAGGCCAACCAGTTCCTGCAATGGCTGTGCGCGGACAATTTCACCTTTCTCGGCGTGCGCGAATACCGCTTCTTGCCCGGCCGCGATGCGTCGGACGACATCACGACCGCCGAAGGCCTCGGCATCCTCCGCGATCCCGATGTGAAGGTCCTGCGCCGCGGCAGCGAAATGGTGGTGATGACGCCGGAGATTCGTGAGTTCATGCACGAGCCGACCCTGCTCATCGTCATCAAGGCCAATGTGAGCAGCCGCGTTCATCGCCGCATCCGGATGGATTATGTCGGCATCAAGCTCTATACGCCCGACGGCCGGCTCGAGGGTGAATTGCGAGTCGTCGGCCTGTTCACCTCGGGTGCCTATACGCGCTCGGCACGACAGATCCCCTATGTTCGCCACAAGGTAGCGCGGGTGCTCCAGCGCGCCGGCTTCGACCCGAACAGCCATTCCGGCAAGGCTCTCCAGCATATTCTCGAGGAATATCCGCGCGACGAACTTTTCCAGATCGACGTCGATACCCTCTTCGATTTCGTCATGGAGGTCCTGATCCTCTATGAGCGCCCCCGCGTCCGGGCGCTGGCGCGGGTCGACAAGTTCGATCGCTTCGTTTCCATCCTCGTTTTCATTCCGCGCGACAAATACGACACCGACGTGCGCATGCGCGTCGGCGCCTTCCTCTCGCAGAGCTACAAGGGGGCACTGTCGGCCTCCTACGTGTCCTTCCCCGAAGGAGCATTGGCGCGCGTCCACTACATCGTCGGACGCTATGAAGGTAAGACCCCCGCCGTCGAGCGCGCCACGCTGGAAGCCGGGATCAGCGCCATTGCCGCGACCTGGGCCGACAAGCTGAAGGCGGCGCTGGCTGCGTCGACCGACGGCATGCGGGCGCGCATGCTCGCAAATCGCTATGCCCAGGCCTTCAGCGGCGGCTATACCGAGGCTTCCACGGCAGAACAGGCGATCGCCGATATCGCCACCATCGAGAAGCTCACACCGGCCCGCCCGGTGACGATTTCGGTTCACCGCTTCGAGGAGGATGATCCCAGGCGCTTCGGCCTCAGGGTGTTTTCGGATGCCGCGCCGCTGTCGCTGTCCTACCGCGTGCCGGTGATCGAAAATCACGGCCTGCGCGTGGTCAACGAACGCACCTATCAGATCGTGCCCGGCAACAGGCCCGAGCCGGTCTGGCTGCACGACATGACGATCGAGACCAGCGACGGCCAGCCGATCGAGATCAGCCGGGACTTCAGCCATCGCCTGGAGGCCTCGATCATGGCGGTGGTCACCGATCGCGCCGAATCCGACGGGTACAATGCCTTGATCCTGCGCACGGCCCTGGGCTGGCGGGAAATCTCGACCATCCGGGCGCTGTCGCGCTATTTGCACCAGATCCGCGCACCGTTCACCCAGGACTATATGTGGGAGACCTTGCGCAAGAACGCCGCGATCACGGCAAACCTCGTCGCGCTGTTCCAGGCCCGCCGCGATCCGCGCCTCGTCCTGACCGATCGCGAGCGTTCGGCGCGCGAGATAACCCTTCTTGCCGAGATCGAGGAGCAGCTCAAATCCGTAGCCTCGCTCGATGAAGACCGCATCCTGCGCCGTTTCACCAATCTGGTGCAGTCGACCATCCGCACCAATTTGTGGCAGCTCGGCCCCGACGGACATCCGCGCCCGGTGATCTCCTTCAAGTTCGACGCGCGCAAGATCGAGGATCTGCCCCCTCCCCGACCGCTCTACGAGATTTTCGTCTATTCACCGCGTGTCGAAGGCATTCACCTGCGCTTCGGCAAGGTTGCGCGCGGTGGCTTGCGCTGGTCCGATCGGCCGCAGGATTTCCGCACCGAGATCCTCGGCCTCGTGAAAGCACAGCAAGTCAAGAACGCCGTGATCGTGCCGGTCGGCGCCAAGGGCGGCTTCGTGCCCAAGCGCCTGCCGCCGCCCTCCGATCGCGAGGCGTGGCTCGCGGAAGGCACCGAAGCCTATCGCATCTTCGTGCGCTCGCTGCTCGAACTCACCGACAATCTCGACGGCGACATCGTGGTGCCGCCCGACTTGACCGTGCGGCATGACGGCGACGATCCCTATCTGGTCGTCGCCGCCGACAAGGGCACCGCCACCTTCTCCGACATCGCCAACGCGATCTCGGCCGAGAAGAACCATTGGCTCGGCGATGCCTTCGCCTCCGGCGGCAGCCAGGGCTACGACCACAAGAAGATGGGGATCACGGCGCGCGGCGCCTGGGAGGCGGTCAAGCGCCACTTCCGCGAGCTCGGCACCGACATTCAGGCCATGCCCTTCACCGTGGTCGGCGTCGGGGACATGTCAGGCGACGTCTTCGGCAACGGCATGCTGCTCTCGCCGGCGACGAAGCTCGTTGCGGCGTTCGATCACCGCGACATCTTCATCGATCCCTCCCCTGACCCGGCGACCAGCTTCACTGAGCGCAAGCGCCTGTTCGACCTGCCGCGATCTAGCTGGCAGGACTACAACAAATCGCTGATCTCGCAGGGCGGCGGCGTGTTCTCGCGCTCGCTCAAGGCGATCCCGCTCGCGCCGGAAGTGCGCACCCTGCTCGATCTCGACAAGGAGCAGGCCACGCCCTTCGAGGTGATGACGGCGATCCTGAAGGCGCGCGCGGACCTGTTATGGTTCGGCGGCATCGGCACCTATGTCCGGTCGTCGGCGGAGAGCGACGATCAGGCCGGCGACCGCGCCAACGATCCGATCCGCATCAGCGGGACCGACGTTCGCGCCAGGGTGATCGGCGAAGGCGCCAATCTCGGCGTCACCCAGCGCGGGCGCATCGAAGCGGCGCAGAAGGGCGTCAAGCTCAACACCGACGCGATCGACAATTCGGCCGGCGTGAATACGTCCGACGTCGAGGTCAACATCAAGATCGCATTGGCGCGCCCCGAGCGCGAGGGACGCCTCAGCCCGGCTGATCGCAACACCCTGCTTGCCGCGATGACCGGCGAAGTCGGTGCGCTGGTCCTGCGCAACAACTATCTGCAGACGCTGGCGGTCTCGCTCGCCGAACGCAAGGGCATGGCCGAGACCGGCTTCCTCACGCGCCTGATGCAGTCGCTCGAGCAACGCAGCCTGCTCAGCCGCGCCGTCGAATTCCTGCCTGACGACGCCGCGATCGCCGAACGGACCAGGCGCGGGCAGTCCCTGACACGGCCCGAGCTTGCCGTGCTGCTCGCCTACGCCAAGCTGACGCTCTACAGTGACCTGCTCGAAACCGGTGTGCCTGATGATCCTTATCTCGCCCGCAGACTGTCCCTGTATTTTCCGCGCGAGGTTCTCGACAAATTCCCGGCCGCGGTCGAGCTCCATCGACTCCGTCGCGAGATCATCGCGACCAGTCTGGTCAATGCCGTGATCAACCGCGGGGGCCCGGCCTGCATCGTACGCCTGACCGACGAGACCGACGCCGATATCTCGACCATCGTCATGGCCCAGGTGGCGGTGGACTCGATCTACGAGCTCAGGCGACTCAATGACGCGATCGACGCGCTCGACACCGGCATCGACGGACAGTTGCAGCTCAGCCTCTACGCGGCGATCCAGGATCTCCTGCTCTCCCGCATGGTCTGGTATGTGCGCAATGTCGACTTCAGGGATGGTCTCAGCGCAGTGATCGCCCGGTTTGGCCCTGCCGTCCGCGAGGTCGCAGCCTCGCTCGACGACGCCCTGCCACCGGACTTGCAGGCCGCACGCAGCAAGCGCCGGCAGGACCTGACCGGTGCCGGCGTGCCGACCGGACTCGCCGGCGAGCTGGCCGACCTCGACGCCCTGGTCTCGGCGCCTGATATCGTGACGGTCGCCGAGCGCACCGGCCGCAGCATCGGCGATGCCACCGCGACGTTCTTTGCCGCCGAAGCCAATTTCCGTCTCGACCGCATCACCGCCGCCGCGCGCAGCGTGCCGGCCAGCGATCATTTCGAGCGCATGGCCATCGACCGCGCCGTCGAGCTGATCGCGGCAGCCGAAAGACGCCTGGCTGCAGACATGCTGACCATCGGCCAATCCGGTCAGCAGGCGGCGGAGACCTGGCTTGCAGCTCATCCCGAGGCGACGCGCATCCGCCGTGCGGTCGAAGAGATTGCCGCCGGCGGCCTGACGCTCGCCAAGCTGATGGTGGCGGCGAACCTGCTGGGGGACCTGGTCAAAGCCTGAGGGCGTGCGAGGCCGCGATGCGAGACGTGCAATGCTAGCGCAGAACGGAGGAAGCCAATGATCCACGCCACTTGCCATACCGCCGACAATGTCCGCTGCATCGAGTTCGATGCCACGCCGTGGTTCAGCGAGGCTGACGCTCCGAGCATCATCGATTTGGCCCGACGCGGATGGACCAGCTTGGCGATCGCAGAATCCCTCGAGCACCGACGAGGCTACGAAGGCTTGCACGACCTCGTTGAATACGCTGTGAAGCGACTGCAGTTGGAATCGCTGGAGGACCCGACCTGGGAAACCTTCGAATGTGTCGTCGATGGACCCGAGGCCGTCGCCTGGCTCAAACAGAACCGGCCCAACGTCGTGGCAAGGATCCCGTAAGCCACGGCGAGCGCAGCGAGGGCCACAATTCATTGGCGGCATACGAAGCCGAAATGGCACGCCACGGCCGATGAAGATGGGCACGATTGCTTCGCCTTGGCACTATGATGCCGCACCCGCCATGCGCCAAGATCTGCGAGTCCGCGACGCCCTGCGATTTTCCGCTATACATCATGGCGCGTGCGGTCTGACCGGATCAGTGCATGGGAGCTATGCCTTTGATGGAAAACATCCTGCGGACAGGCGAGGGTCGAGTCCCGACAGGGACGAGGGCCCGGGTGCCCGGAGGGCAGTTATGAATGTCGTCGAATGCGACGTGCCCCGCCACAGCGTATTGGGCAACGACTTGATCGAACGTGCTGATTTTCGTGACGCTTACCGTGTACCCCTGAGCCGCTCGGACCTTAGTGTCGTTGAAATCTTCTTCGCAATTTTCGCGGAGCGGCCCGGCTGGATGAATCTGATGCTGATTGCGCGCAACAGGGCCGCAGCTTTGGCCGGTCTGGAGGTGCCGACCACGTCGGAGATCATGAAGGTGGAAAGGAGAGCCCACTACTCTGTCGGCGAAAAGATCGGACCATGGCCCATCTTTTTTCTGGGCTCGGACGAACTCGTTGCCGGCCGGGACAACAAGCATATGGATTTCAGGCTCTCGGTCATGAAGGTACACGACGGCACCAGGCCAAGCGCCGTGGTGTCTACTCTTTGCATGGCTCACAACAAGTTCGGGCAATGCTACTTGTCCTGCATTACTCCTTTTCACAGATTTGGCTTGCAGAAGCTGCTGGCCAACGCGCTTGCCGCGCAGCGTCTATGAGGCGCGGTTTGCCCCTCAACGGACTCCGCGCTATTGTGGCCTGGTTGCTTAAAGCAACCTGCTGCAACAGCGATTTCAGGTTGTTGCCCTTCATCCGGAGGCGGTCATAGAGCATGCCGAAGTTCGATCATGGCGGCTCCTGCGATAGCAGGCGGAGGATGGAGGCAATCGACGCGTTCGTTTCGGACGCTGACGTTGGGCCTTACACGACGGCACGGCGCGCAGCATCTTCCGGCAACTTGTTTGCCTTCACCCCTCGCGGCTGATGCACTTCAGGAAAAGCTGGCGATATGTCTAGAGCCCATGCGGTACCCGTGCCGTCCGACAGCGCCCTGGCGCCGCGTTATGTGGGCGCGGACCTGCTGGATGCGTACGCGATTCAGTTGCCGGTGGGGGCCAACGACGATCTCGAAGTGCTGGCGCGCGCCGGGTTCGAGCGGCAGGCGTGGTGGATTCGCGCGCTGACGCGGGTGCGCGATGTGATGATGGCGACAGTCGGCGTCAAATCGTCTCGCGCGGTCGGTGCTGCCGCGGCGACGCGGGGGCCGGTGATCGGCTTCTTTCCGCTGCTGTCGCAGAGTGCGGGCGAGTTGGTGGTCGGCGAGGACGACCGGCATCTCGACTTCCGAGTCGCGATCCTGCTGCGCACGGGCGCGGCGGGCGGCCGGGAGCTCGTCGTGGTGACGGTCGTGCATTGCCATAACCGGCTGGGGCGGACGTACCTGGCGGTGATCGCGCCGTTCCACCGCGTGATCGCGCGGGCGAGTTTGGAACAGGCGGCAAGGGCGACAGAGGGCTAGATCGGGTCGACGGGGATGCGGGGATTGGCGCTCGTCGCCGCTGAAAGCGCAAACGGCGGGTTTTGGAGTGCCAGTTTTGTTTTTGTAACGAAATGGCGCGCCCGGAACGATTCGAACGTCCGACCCTCAGATTCGTAGTCTGATGCTCTATCCAGCTGAGCTACGGGCGCGTTTTTCGCAAACAGCGCGGGCTTGGGCCCGCAGGCAGCCCCCAGCGAAGCCGGAGGGGGTGCGAAAGAGCGCTCTGACTAACCGCTCTTGTCGGCGTTGGCAAGGTCCGGGATGGGGAGATTTTGCATGGAGACGACGGTTTGCCTCCGGTCATTCCGGGGCTCGCGAAGCGAGAACCCGGAATCTCGTGCCTAAAACCTCTGGATTCCGGGTTCGGCGCTTTGCGCCGCCCCGGAATGACGGTTGGCTCGGCCGCTGGCCGACTACGCCCTCGCCCGCTCGTTGCGGATGGAGAGCAGTTCCACGGGGCGGTCGGGGATGACGATCCGGAATGTGGCGCCGATGGTGCCTTCGACCAGATGAATGTCGCCGCCATGGGCGCGGACCAGCTCGGCGGCAATCGCGAGACCAAGGCCGCTGCCGCCGGGGCGCCCGGAGGTCTGGAACGCCTCGAACAGATGGTCACGCGTCTTCTGGGGCACGCCGGGGCCGGTGTCGGAGACCTCCAGGATGGCGACGGCACCCTCGCGTTTTCCCGTGATCCGGATCTGCTGCGCACCGCCGTCACCCGACGCATGACTTTCCAGGGCCTGGGCGGCGTTGCGAACGAGGTTGAGCAGCACGCGGAACAGCTGGTCGGGATCGGCATCGATCGCGAGCCCGCGCTCGATCGCCGCGACCCAGACGATTGCAGCATCGGACGCGAGGCCCGCGGTCTCCCGCACCTCCAGCACCACAGGCTCGATCAGGATCATGCGGCGGTCGGGCGCGGCTTCCTGGGCGCGGCCGTAGGACAATGTCGACTGGCAGAAGGCGATGGCGCGCTCGAGCGAGCGCACGAGTTTCGGCGCAAAGCGCTGCACCCGCGGATCCGGCACGCTGGCGAGCTGGTCGGACAAAAGCTGGGCCGAAGCGAGCAGATTGCGCAGATCGTGGTTGATCTTGGACACCGCGAGGCCGAGCGCGGCTAGCCGGCTCTTCTGGTTCAGCATCGACATCAGATCGCGCTGCATGTCGGACAATTCGCGCTCGGCGACCCCGATCTCGTCGCTGCGCTGGCTCGGCACGATGATCCGCGCCGAACTCTCGGGGTTTTCGTGGAAGCCGACCAGGCTCGCAGTCAGCCGCCGCATCGGGCGCACGAAGAGATAATGGAGCGCGAGATAGACGAGGCCCGCGGTCAGCACCGCGATGATCAGGGCGACCACCACGACGTTGCGGGAGAAGCGGTACATCTGCTGCCGCAGCGGCAGCTCGTCGGTGACGATCTCGATGAACTGCGCGGTGCCGACGCCCGGCCCGACGATGCGGATGGCCTGGTTGCCGGTCTCCAGCATCATCCGGAACGAGCCGGTGATCGCCTCCCAGGCCGTCATGTCGCGCAGGTCGATGTCATGCTCGATGGCGGCCGGAATGTTGTCGCTGGCGAGCAGCCGGCGCTGCTGGCCCATCTTGATGGCGACGGCACGGGCATTGATGCTTTTCAGGATCTGGCGCGACAGCGAATCGGGGACCATGCCGAGCGGCGCGGCATCCAGCACCAGCGCCGCCGTGTTGGCCGCCGCCACCCGGTCGTTCAGCCGGTTGACCCAGAAGTTGGCGATGGCGGGCACGTAGAGCAGGACGGCGGCGATCATCACCAGGGGAACGGTGAGCAGCAGCAGCTTGCCCGACAGCCCGAGCCCCGCGGGCCCACGCGGCCGCGTCGCCGGCTGGTCCGGCTGATCCGTCGTCTGGATCGGCTGGAGGTCTGTCGCTGCCACGAAATTCGCCCTCGGTGCCTTTGGGCCGGTCTAAGGATTTGGCGGGTGAAGGATGCGGCCCGCCCCTGGGTCCGGTCAAATTACGGATCGCTAATCTCCCAAGGTGGGATGTAAGCGCTGATATGGCGAGTTGCTACCTCTGGGGTTAAAAACCCCGCACAAACAGTGATATTCACCGGAATCGAGCGCTTGTGCGGCGTTGACGAAAACAAGTCGCTCCCTTATAAGCCGCGCAAATTGTCCGCGATGACCCGGTTTGACGCCGGGAGCGGCTCTTCTGGGGCCGAAAATGGCCCGTTTGGGGCCGCATCTTCCGGACTTTCCTATCAATTCTACAGGCAAATTGCCCGGTCAGCGGAGAAAAACCCGTGAAGCGGACTTATCAACCCAGCAAACTGGTGCGCAAGCGCCGTCACGGCTTCCGTGCTCGTCTCGCGACTGCCGGCGGCCGCAAGGTTCTCGCCGCCCGCCGCGCCCGCGGCCGCAAGCGTCTGAGCGCCTGAGCCGGACCCCCTTTTTGGGATTTCATCATGGATCGGCTGAGGCAGCGAGCGGATTTCCTCGCCGTTGCCAATGGCGCGCGGGCGAATAGTCCCGCGTTCGTCCTGCAAAGCCTTGACCGCCGAAGCCTTGGCCGCGACGACAGCGGCCCGATCCGGATCGGCTTCACCGTTACCAAAAAGAACGGCAACGCCCCCGAGCGCAATCGTATCCGGCGCCGGCTTCGCGAACTGGTGAAGCGGCTCGATCCGGTGTCGATGCAGCCCCATCATGATTATGTGCTGGTCGGACGACGGGACGCGCTCTCGCGCGACTTCACGACCATGCTCGACGATCTGCGCATAGCGTTCACGAAGCCCGTGCGGCATACGGCCCAGGGACCGCAAAAGGGACGCGGCCGACGGCCGGGCCCCGCCCCAGCTGCCAGCCGCAAACCGGATTGATGACGAGACCATAGTGATGACCGACAATCGCAATACCATCCTCGCCGTCATTCTGTCGGGCCTGGTGCTGATCGCCTGGCAGTATTTCTACAACGTGCCGGCGATGGAGAAGCAGCGCGCCCAGCAGCAGGCGGCCGAGCTCCAGAAGACCACGCCGCAGCCGACGGCGTCGGCAACGCCGGGCGCACCCCCGCAGCCGGGCAGCACAGGCGCGCCCTCCGCTCCCCCTGCCGCCAACCAGCCGGCTCAGCCGACCATGAGCCGCGAGGCCGCGATTGCGGCCTCCCCCCGCATCAAGATCGAGACGCCCCGCTTGACCGGCAGCATTGCCTTGAAGGGCGCGCGCATCGACGATCTTGCGCTGGTGCAGTATCGCGAAACGGTCGATCCGAAGTCGCCGCCGATCATCCTCTATTCGCCGTCGGGCACCGCGGAGCCCTATTACGCCGAGTTTGGCTGGGTGGCCGGGGCAGGTGGCGCAAAGGTGCCCGACCGGACCACCGATTGGCAGCAGGAGGGCACCAACAGCCTGACGCCGTCCACGCCGGTCGTGCTGAAATACGACAATGGTGAAGGCCTCACCTTCCGCCGCACCATTACGATCGACGACCACTACCTCTTCAGCATCAAGGACGAGGCGAGCAACGTCGGCAACGCACCGGTCAAGCTCTATCCCTACGCGCTGATCTCACGCCACGGCACGCCGCAGGTCTCGGGCTACTACATCCTGCACGAAGGCCTGATCGGTTACCTGGGCGACCAAGGCTTGCAGGAGAAGGCCTATAAGGCCGTGACCGAAGCGCCTGCGATCCGCGCCGGCGGAGGACACGGATTCGAATTCAACAACGTCACCAATGCCTGGCTCGGCATTACCGACAAATATTGGGCGTCCGCACTCCTTCCCGACACGTCAGCGACGCTCAAAGCCAGCTTCGTCGCCGAACCCGGCACCCAGACCCGATACCAGACCGACTATCTGCAAAGCGAGCAGACCGTCGCGATCGGCGGCACGACGACGGCGAACGCGCGGCTGTTCGCCGGCGCCAAGGAAGCCGGCGTCGTCGGCGTGTTCCCGTTCGCCGGCCTCGGCGGCTACAACAAGGAGCTGGGGCTGAACCATTTCGATCTGTTGATCGACTGGGGCTGGTTCTACTTCATCACCAAGCCGATGTTCCTCGGCCTCGACTTCTTCTACCGCTTCTTCGGCAATTTCGGCATCTCGATCCTGCTCGTGACCGTGATCGTGAAGCTCTTGTTCTTCCCGCTGGCGAACAAGTCCTACGCCTCGATGGCGAAGATGAAGTCGATCCAGCCGCAGCTGCAGGCGCTCAAGGAGCGCTATCCCGACGACAAGGTGAAGCAGCAGCAGGAGATGATGGAGATCTACCGCAAGGAGAAGATCAATCCGGTCGCCGGCTGTCTTCCCGTGGTGATCCAGATCCCCGTGTTCTTCTCGCTCTACAAGGTGCTGTTCGTCACCATCGAGATGCGGCACGCGCCGTTCTACGGCTGGATCAAGGACCTCTCCGCGCCGGATCCGACCAACCTGTTCACGCTGTTCGGCCTGATCCCGTTCGATCCGACCACGCTGCCTGTGTTCGGCCATTACCTCGCGCTCGGCATCTGGCCGATCATCATGGGCATCACGATGTGGTTCCAGATGAAGCTCAACCCGACGCCGCCGGATCCGACGCAGCAGATCATCTTCAACTGGATGCCGCTGATCTTCACCTTCATGCTGGCGGGCTTCCCGGCGGGCCTCGTGATCTACTGGGCCTGGAACAATCTGCTCTCGGTGCTCCAGCAGAGCTTCATCATGCGCCGCAACGGCGTGAAGGTGGAATTATTCGACAATCTCAAGGCGACGTTCGCGAAGAAGGCGACGTAGGCGTCCGGCAGGTGCCCGCTCACGTCATGCGGGCACAATGCTTCCAAGTCGTCATGCCCGGGCTTGTCCCGGGCATCCACGTTTTGGAAGCTCGCTCAGTAGCAAGACGTGGATGGCCGGGACGAGAGGATAGAGCGGTCGGATGAACGATAAGACCGACGACAAAGATGCGAAGCTGATCGAGGCCGGGCGAAAGCTGTTCGCGCGCGACTGGCAGTTCATCTGGGCCTCGCCCTCGATCCAGACGCTGCCGCCGATGGCCGGACTCGAGGTCGCCTTTGCCGGCCGCTCCAATGTCGGCAAGTCCAGCCTGATCAACGCGCTCACCGGGCGCAACGCGCTGGCGCGCACCTCGCATACGCCGGGCCGCACCCAGGAGCTGATCTTCTTCGAGGTCCCCGGGAAGACTGACCTGCGCCTCGTCGACATGCCCGGCTACGGCTACGCCAAGGCACCGAAGAGCCAGGTCGCGTCCTGGACCGAGCTGATCCACACATTCCTGCTCGGCCGCGCCTCGCTCGCGCGCGTCTACGTGTTGATCGATTCGCGGCATGGCCTGAAGGACGTCGACCTCGAAGTGCTCAAGACGCTCGACCGCTCCGCCGTCAGCTACCAGATCGTGCTGACCAAGGCCGACCAGGTGAAGGCCTCCGAGCTGCAGTCGCGCATCACCGAGACCGAAGCTGCGCTGGCAAAACATCCGGCCGCGTTCCCCAACGTGCTCGCGACCTCGTCGCGGAGCTCGACCGGCATGGAGAGCCTGCGCGCCGCGATGGCGAAGCTGCTGGAAGAGCGGACCTCGTAATGGTGGCGCACCGCCTGCTGATTGGGCTTGCCGGCTTGATGGGCGCCGCCGGCGTCGCACTGGCCGCCGCCTCCGCCCATGGCGCGGACGCGAGCCGGCTCGCCTCGGCGAGCGCCATGCTGCTGTTTCATGCCACTGCCATACTTGCAGCCATCGCCCTGCTCGCGCGCGGCCTTCTGCACGGCGGAATTGGCCTCATCGCCGCGTTCGGCTTCGTGATCGGCGCCGCGCTGTTCGCCGGCGACCTCACCTTGCGGCAATATGCCGGGCACGGGCTGTTTCCGATGGCGGCGCCGACCGGCGGAACGGTGATGATCGCGGGCTGGCTGGCGGTGACGCTCGCGGCGGCGCTGGCGAGGAAGTAGCGTCTTCTTCTTTCTCCCCTTGTGGGCCTGTTGCGCTACTGCCTTTTGAGGCAGGAGACGAGAGAGAGAGGGCACTGTTGGCGCCAATTGTCAGGGCGAGACTGTAGTTGGTGCCCTCTCCGGGCGTCTCACGCGGCGA